>NZ_CP034878.1 GCF_005081705.1 Buchnera aphidicola (Hyperomyzus lactucae) | reverse complement strand
CATTTTGAAAGATATCCCGTTTTAATTAATGTGCTTTTTTTATAGCATTGATTACAGCTTGTGCTTTGTTTAAACTTTCGTTGACTTCATCTCGAGGCAAAGAATTGAATACAATTCCAGCGCCGGCTTGAATTGTCGCAATTTCTTTTTCTATATAGGCTGATCGTATTGTTATACATGTATCTAAATTTCCTGAATCGGTGAAATAACCTATGGCCCCACCGTAACTCCCTCTTCGTTCCCCTTCGTATTCAGAAATTAATTCCATTGCTCGGATTTTAGGTGCTCCAGTTAACGTCCCCATATTCATACAGGCAGCATATGCATGCAGCGCATCTAAACCCGCTTTTAATTTTCCAATTACTCGAGAAACTAAATGCATCACATGTGAGTATTTGTCAACTTTTACTAAATCTGAAACATATCTAGATCCTGGTTCACAAATCCGTGCAAGATCGTTGCGGGCTAAATCTACTAACATTAAATGTTCGGCAAGTTCTTTGTGATTAGTTCTCATTTCTAATTCAATTCTGCTGTCTAAATCTAAATCTAAGGTGCCATCTTTTTTTCTCCCCCGGGGCCTCGTTCCAGCTATAGGATATAGTTCAACCTGATTTGTTTTTGAATCGTATTTTAAAGAACTTTCTGGTGATGCACCAAATAATGTGAAATTTTTGTCTTGCATAAAAAACATATAAGGACTGGGATTACTTTTTTTTAATTCTTGATAAGAACATAATGCATTGATACATGGCAAAAAAAATTTTCGTGATGGCACAACTTGAAAGATTTCCCCTTTTTGAATTAAAATCTGTAAATTTTTTATTATGGAAGAATATTGATCATCGCTCATATTTGAAGTTAATGAAATGTTTTTGATTTTTTTTGGAGGAATCGAATATAATTTTTCTTTAAGTTTTTTTTCTATTTCATTTGCCCTTTTCACAATTCTCTTTCTTTCATTTAAATTTTTACTGAATAAACTATTTTGAATTAAACAAGTTTTTTTTTGATGGTCTAACACCAGTAAAGTTTCCGCTAAATAAAAACAAAAATCTGGACATTTTTGTTCTCCTTTTAAATTCGGTAATTCTTCAAAAGTAGAAATGAGATCATAAGAAAATAATCCTCCAAAAAACATTGCTTTGCTAATTTTTTTGGTGTTTTTAAAAATTTTAAAAATGAATCTAAAGGAATCAAAAACTGACAAAGAAAATATTTTTTCATCTTCATTAAGATTTTTTTTAAATCGGGGGAATTGCAAATAAATATTTTTGTCTTTTTCTAAAACATTTATTTTGTTGTGCGAATTGTTGCGCAAATCTTTTTTTAAAGCACATAATATTTGTGCTCCATTATCTGATAATGGAGTTAATTTAACTGAATTATTTTTAGCACAAATACGTACTGCACTATCGACAATCATGATACTTTCTAGATCATCTTTCTTGTTTACCTCTGCTGTTTCAAGTAATAATGTCGCCGGTTTTGACCCACAAAGATGATTGAATATTTTTGTAGGATCAGAGTGATAATGAGCTCGTGTTTGAATTATTTCAATTTCATATTGGCTTTTTTCCATTAATTTGAATCTCTTTTTTAATAAAAAAAATATTACTTGATTTTTCATCATAACCATTTTGGATTCTTAAATCAAGATTATCAAAAAAAATTTGTTTTTTTTAAAAACAGTGTATAATAAATTATTTAAAATTTAATATACTATGTTAAATAGTATGATACTAATAGTTAGTTTAATAAAAAAAAACAATAACAATTAAAAATTTTATATATATATATATATATTTGTTTTAGTTTTTTTTTTTAAAACAGTAATATTTATTTGATCAATGTATTGTTTTTACACATTCCTTTAAAAAATCCCTTCTTCTGCATGTATTTTAAATATATACAAAACTTATCCCCAGACTTATGAACATGTTATTAACATAGTGCTTTCAAAGATTAAAACAAAAAAAATATATACAAAACATAATGTTACGTTTTTTTTTTTTTAGATAAATTGAAAATTTTGTATATTTAACAACAAACTTATACACAGAAATTGTGGATAACTTTTAAAAATCAAAATATTCTGTTTTTTATGAAAAAAAGAACTTTTAATATAAGTTTTTAATTGTTACGTTATTTTTTGATTTGAATAACTTTTCTTTAATAAGTATTAATTATTTATCGAAACTCAGATTTATCTTTTGAAATGTGTATTTTTTAGATACGATTTAATCGAATCGACAATAACTGTATCTTAAAAATTTTATTAGAAGGATGTATCAAGCGGAAATTTTATTAGAAGGAAATGTATCTCAATATGGATCATATTTTATAAAATTATTCTTTATATTTTTTAAAAAAATCACACTGAAAATTTATTAATTCTTTATTTTTTTCAAAAACTGTGATTGATATTTTTTTTGTGTTTTACATTTTCAGTATTATTTTTTTGATTTTTTTGATTCGTTTTTCATTTTAATGTACGTCGAAAATATTGCTATTGTGTGCTAATGATTCTTTTTTGAAATTTATTATAGATTAAATATTACCTTTGTTGTTTAATTTTTAAAGTTTTCTTGTGCCGTCAAAAACGAGAAAAGGTTTTTTTAAAACAAACTCAAAAGAGATTTATTTTTTAGTTTTTTATTGTGAACTATATTTCAAAGATGCCCACGAGATAATTTGTTTTAATATTTGATCTCCGCAAGTAGTTAAAATAGATTCAGGATGAAACTGAAAACCACATACACGGTCTAGATTGTTTCTAACAGACATGATCATTTTGTTAAAATAAGAATTGATAATAAAATTTTTTGGAATTTTATTACAAACGAGTGAGTGGTATCGAGCCACTGGTAACGGTTGGGGCATGTCTTGAAACATCTCTAGACCATCATGATTGATTAAAGAAGCTTTCCCATGGAATATTTCACCTGCATAGCCAATCATGCCTCCATAAGCCTCTACTATTGCCTGGTGGCCTAAACAGATTCCTATTATCGGAACATATCCTTTTACTCTTTTTATTAAATTCAACATGCATCCAGCATTTTGAGGAATACTGGGTCCTGGTGATAGCATCAGGATGGGATTTTTTAATTTTTTGAGAGAATCTAAAATAGTTTCTAAATCTACTGTGTTTCGATAAATTAAAACATTGTTTTTTTGATTCCTAAGTTGTTCAACAAGGTTATATGTAAAAGAATCTTTATTATCTAAAAGTAAAATATTTTC
>NZ_CP034877.1 GCF_005081705.1 Buchnera aphidicola (Hyperomyzus lactucae) | reverse complement strand
ATTGTATAAATTTATTTTGTTAAATAAAACATATCACTTTTTTAAGTTGAGAAAATTTTTATGAATTCTAAAGTTATAATTTTTGATACAACTCTACGTGATGGCGAACAAGCTCTCCAAGCAAGCTTAAGTGTTAAGGAAAAATTACAAATTGCATTGTCTTTAGAAAAAGCAGGGATAGATATTATGGAAGTAGGATTTCCTATTTCATCTCCAGGGGATTTTAAATCAGTTCAAGCTATATCTAAAAACATTAAAAATAGTCGAATATGTAGTTTAGCACGTTGTGTAGAAAAAGATATTGATGCAGCAGGTGAAGCGATGTCTTCATCTAATTCTTTTCGAATTCATATTTTTTTAGCAACTTCAACACTTCATATGGAATCTAAATTAAGAAAAAATTTTGATGAAATTATAGAAATGGCTATTTTTTCTGTAAAAAAAGCCTTACGTTATACAGATGATATTGAATTTTCTTGTGAAGATGCAAGTAGGACTACATTAGATAATTTATGTCGCATTGTAGAAAAATTAATCTCTTCAGGTGTAAAAACAATTAACATACCAGATACAGTAGGATATTCAATACCTAATGAAATATCTTTTATAATTAAAAATTTATTTGAACGCGTTCCTAATATTCATAAATCTATAATTTCAGTACACTGTCATGATGATTTAGGAATGGCTGTAGGTAATTCTATATCAGCTATACAGGCTGGTGCTAGACAAATAGAAGGGACTATAAATGGAATCGGTGAGAGAGCTGGAAATACAGCATTAGAAGAAGTAATTATGGCTATAAAAGTTAGAGAAGATATTTTAGGTGTATCTACTAATATAAAACATACAGAAATTTATCGCACTAGTCAAATTATCAGTCAAATTTGTAACATGCCTATTCCATCAAATAAAGCTATAGTAGGTAGTAATGCTTTTTCACACTCTTCTGGTATACATCAAGATGGTGTTTTGAAAAACAGAAAAAATTATGAAATCATAGAACCTAGTAGTATTGGTTTAAAAGAAGTAAAACTTAATTTAACGTCACGTTCTGGAAGAGCAGCAGTAAAATATTATATGGATCAAATGGGTTATAAAAATAGTGATTATAATATAGATGAATTATATATAGCTTTTTTAAAATTAGCAGATAAAAAAGGACAGGTTTTTGATTATGATTTAGAAGCTTTAGCTTTTATTAACAAACAGCAAGAAGAATCAGAATATTTTTCTTTAAAATTTTTTAGCGTTCAATCTATTTCTAATGGTTTGTCTACTGCTTCAGTTCAATTATTATGCGGTAACAAAATATATACCGAATCTTCTACTACTAGTAATGGACCAGTCGATGCTATTTATCAGGCATTAAATAGAATTACAGTTTTTCCTATAATATTACAAAAATTTCAACTTGTAGCTAAGGGTAAGGGTAAAGACGCGTTAGGTCAAGTTGATATTCTGGTAGAATATCAAAAACGCAAGTTTCATGGAATAGGTTTAGCTACCGATATTATTGAATCATCAGCTCAAGCAATGGTTAATGTGTTAAATAATATATGGAAAGTAAAACAAGTGAACAAACAATTAAACTTGCTAAAAAATTTAAAAAAATCTTAATATTTTTTAAAAAATATATTCATTTAAATATTATTTAATAGAGAATCCTTTTTATGAAAAAAAAGTATCGTATTGCTGTATTACCTGGTGATGGAATAGGTCCTGAAGTGATGAGAGAAGCATATAAAATTTTAGACATTTTAAAAAATCATTTTTGTTTATCTTTAAAATTAGAGGAATTTAATATTGGTGGATCAGCTATTGATTTCGAAGGTGTTGCTTTACCAAAAAATACACTAAGAGGATGTGAAAATTCTGATGCAATTTTATTTGGTTCTGTAGGTGGTGATAAATGGAATAAACTTCCTTTAGAAGAACGTCCTGAAAGAGCTTCTTTACTTCCCTTGAGAAAGCACTTTAATCTTTTTTCTAATCTGAGACCGGCAAAATTATACTTAGAGTTAAAAGACTTATCTCCTTTACGTCCTGATATTATAAAAAATGGTTTCAATATATTATGTGTTCGAGAGCTAACAGGGGGGATTTATTTTGGAGAGCCTAAGGGCCGAAGTAGAAAAAAAGATAATACTCAATATGCTTTTGATACAGAAATTTATAATGAATATGAAATTATACGTATTGCTCATTTAGCTTTTAAATTAGCACAAATGAGAAGAAATAAAGTATGTTCTATAGATAAAGCAAATGTTTTACAAAGTTCTGTTTTATGGAGAGAAATAGTTGAAGATGTTTCTAAAAAATATCCGAATGTTATCTTATCTCATTTATATATTGATAATGCTACAATGCAAATTATTAAGAATCCTGATCAATTTGATGTATTGCTATGTTCTAATCTGTTTGGAGATATTATTTCAGATGAATGCGCTATGATTACCGGCTCCATTGGCATGTTACCGTCTGCCAGTTTAAATGAAAAAAATTTTGGCTTATATGAACCTGCTGGTGGATCTGCACCTGATATTGAAGGTAAAAATCTTGCCAACCCTATAGCGCAAATTCTTTCAGTTTCTATGTTAGTAAGATATGGAATGCATTTAAATGCAATAGCAGATAAAATTGATCAATCCGTTAAGAATGTTTTAAAAAAGGGTTATCGAACTGCAGATATATGTAGTGATAATAATTATATAACAACAAATGAAATGGGCGATGCGATTGCTAATTGTTTAATAAAGGATAAATAAAATGAAAAAAACGTTATATGAAAAAATATATGATGCACATGTTATACATAAAGAAGAAAAAAATAGATCTATTTTGTATATAGATTTACATTTACTTCATGAGGTTACATCTCCTCAAGCTTTTAATTCATTACGTGAAAAAAACCGCATAGTTAGACAACCCCAAAAAACTTTTGCTACTATGGATCATAATGTTTCAACTGAAAATAATGATATTAATGCATCTGGTTCTATGGCGAAAATACAAATGGAACAGTTAATAAAAAATTGTCAAGATTTTAGTATAGAACTTTATGATTTAAAAAATCCAAATCAAGGTATAGTACATGTTATAGGTCCTGAACAAGGTATGACCTTACCTGGAATGACAATTGTATGTGGTGATTCACACACGTCAACTCATGGTGCATTTGGTGCATTAGCTTTTGGTATTGGTACTTCTGAAGTAGAACATGTTCTTGCAACTCAAACATTAAAGCAAGAACGTTTTAAAACTATGAAAATAGAGATTACAGGAGAACTAAAGAAATTTGTTACTGCTAAGGATGTAATTTTATTTATTATAGGAAAATTAGGTTCATCAGGAGGTACTGGATATGTAATCGAATTTTGTGGTGATGTAATAACAAAAATGAATATGGAAGAAAGAATGACAATCTGTAATATGGCAATTGAAATGGGTGCAAAATCAGGATTAATTGCACCAGATGAAACTACATATTCATATTTAAAAAATAAAATGTATTCACCTTATGGTGAATTTTGGAAAAAGGCAATAAATTATTGGAAAACTTTAAAATCTGATAAAGATGCTTATTTTGATAAAGTTTTTTGTTTAAATATATCAGATCTTTCACCTCAAATTACTTGGGGAACTAATCCAGATCAAGTAATTTCAATTGATCAAAAAATACCTGATTTTAATGGTTTTGATAATTTAATAAAAAGAGATCTTGCAAGATCTGCTTGTAAATATATGGGTTTAAAACCAGGAACTTATTTAACAGATATTAAAATTGATAAAGTTTTCATTGGTTCTTGTACTAATGCTCGCATAGAAGATTTACGTGCAGCATCAAAAATACTTAAAAATAAAAAAATTTCTAGTCATGTAAAAGCAATTGTTGTACCTGGTTCTGGTTTAGTTAAAAGAACAGCTGAAAATGAAGGTTTAGATAAAATTTTTATTGATTCAGGTTTTGAATGGCGGTTACCAGGTTGTTCTATGTGTTTGGGAATGAATAAAGATAGATTAAATGAAGGTGAACGTTGTGCCTCTACTAGTAATCGAAATTTTGAAGGGAGACAGGGTCGCGGTGGTAGAACACATTTAGTTAGTCCTATTATGGCTGCAGCAGCTGCTATATATGGAAATTTTTTTGATATTAGAAAAATAGATAATAGCGAGATTAATTAAAAAATGTTTAAATTTACTCAACATACTGGTGTTGTTGCCCCCCTAGATGTATCTAATATAGATACAGATATTATTATTCCTAAGCAATTTTTAAAGAGAATAAATAAAATTGGATTTGGTAAATTTTTATTTCATAATTGGCGCTTTTTTGATGAAAATCAATTAAAAAAAAATAATAAATTTATATTAAATAAAACAATTTATAAAAATGCTAGTATTTTATTAACTAGAGAGAATTTTGGTTGCGGATCATCAAGAGAGCATGCTGTTTGGTCCTTGTTAGACTATGGTTTTAAAGTAATTATATCATCTAGTTTCGCTGATATTTTTTATAATAATAGTTTTAATAATAAACTCCTTTTAATTACTTTAAAAAATCAGGAAATTGATTTTCTTTTTGATATTATCAAAAAAAATATAGGTATTAAATGTACAGTAAACTTAGTTGATAAAAAAATTTTTATAAATGGAAACGTTTTTTCATTTGAATTAGATGATTTTTATCGATTTTGTTTATTAAATAATTTAGACAGTATTGATCTAACCATGAAATTTTTAAAAGATATTAAGATTTATGAAGAGCATATACCTGATTTTATTTTAAATAGAAGAAGATTTAAATCTTATTTTTAACTTAATTTAAAAAAAAATAGCGAAGGTTTTATATATAAAACCTTCGCTATTTTTTTTTTTAAAATTAACATGTTTATTTATTTTTTTATATAAGATTAAAAACATTGTTATTTTGCATTTATTATATAAAAAGCATTTATTAAAAAAAACAACATGCATTTATTTAAAAAACAAAACTAAAAAAAAGATAAAAATGAGATGGTAAAATTAAAAAATAGAAATTCTACGTAAAAAAACGCATAAATTTTTTCTTTAGAGATTTTTTTTTTAAAAATGAAAGGAAATCAAAAAAAACAAATGAAAATAGTAAATTCTAAAAAATAGAAATTCTACGTAAAAAACGTATAAATTTTCTCTTGGTAAAAAAACTTTTAATTATCAGGATACGTATTTGTAGCTATTTTCCGTAAATAATAATAACTGATGTTAACTTGTTTTTTTAATCCATTAGGACCTAATTTAGTCAACTCACTAATAGAATATTTAGCTACTAAAGCACGAAGAATTGTTTGTCTAGCTTCTTTTTCATCTAAAGAAATTAAACGTTGTGCATTTCTCTTTTTCTTGTAGAAAGCATGTCTAGATATTCTATATTTAAAAATATTTTTAATTTGAGCATCTTTAGAACGTCTTTTAGCATCCAGCATAGTAATTGGTTTAAGACCTTTACTAATAAGATTTTTATTAATCCATCCTAACTGCTGTTGTTTAGCATTTATTAAATTTTTTTCAGAAATATCAAGTAACATAAAAAACAAAGGAGTTAATGTAATCATTTTAGGCATATAATTACCTAATATTTTATCCCATGTTTTTTTGCAAGTAACAAACCCCATAGGTTCCATAAAATTAGTAATTAATCTAGAAGCACGAGTAATAGATTTATTGCCTGCTTTAGATAATGTAGACAAACCACATTCATCAGATAATTGTTCAACAGATGCTTGAACTAATTCAGAAGAAATATTAAAGTGATAAAGCATAGCTAAAACCATTGCTCTCATAGCACATGCTCGATGTTCGTTCAATCTTCTAAATGTTTTTAAAGAATTACTATTTTGAGTTTTTTTAATCTGTAAAAAATAGGTTAATTCGCATCGTGCAACATCTATCTCCGATGCTTTTTTCATTGCATGGCAAATAAAATAAGGTCGACGTTTATTATTTTTTGGTGGTACAAATCTTGGATTAGGATTATGTATATAACATTTTCTTGATATCATAAAATGATACTTTAAAGTAGTAGAAGGTTAATGTTTATGCATGATAAAATCAATATTTTATATATGTTCTTATATTTTCTAATATATACTTTACTTTTATTTTTTTTTATGAATAAATATAATTTATAAAAGTAATAGATACTCTTAACATAAATTTTAATTATTTTCAATATAACTTATTAAAAATTTAATGATTTCTTGTTTAAATTATAGAAAAACAGTATTTTTTTGAAAAAACGATTAGGAAAAAAAATGGAAAAAATTATTGAAAGAACTATATATGCTTCTCGGTGGTTAATGTTTCCTGTATATGTAGGTTTATCATTTGGATTTATATTGTTAACATTAAAATTTTTTCAGCAAATTATATTTATTATTCCAGATATTATATCTATGTCTGAATCTGGATTAGTTTTAGTTGTATTGTCTTTAATTGATATTGCCTTAGTTGGTGGATTATTAGTAATGGTGATGTTTTCTGGTTATGAAAATTTTATTTCCAAAATGGATATGGAAGATAATCAAAAAAGATTGGGATGGATGGGTACTATGGATGTAAATTCAATTAAAAACAAGGTGGCATCTTCTATAGTTGCTATATCTTCTGTACATCTTTTACGTCTTTTTATGGAAGCAGAGAAAATATTAGATAACAAAATTATGTTGTGTGTTATAATTCATTTAACTTTTGTATTATCAGCTTTTGGAATGGCATATATTGATAAAATGAGTAAAAAAAAACATGTTCTCCACTAATTTTTAAAAATAATAAAAATTTGAATTTTTTTGATCGCAATGTTATATTCAGAAAATTGTAATTTATTTTTAAATATAATACATTATTTATCATAAATGCTTCTTTTTAAAAATATATTTTACCTTAATCAAGTGTATTTAGTGCCTAGAAAAAATTATATATATAATCCTAAACCAGTTTTTAATCCACCTAAAAATGAGAAAAAAAGATCTACATTTATTTGTTATGCAATGAAAAAAGCATCTGAAATAGACGTTGCTAGAAGCAGTTTAAATCATACTTTATTGCCTATAGATCCTAAAACTGGTAATATTTTACCTCGATTTAGACGATTAAATGAACATCGAGCGTGTGCTATGAGAGCCATAGTATCAGCCATGTTGTACTATTTTAATATTGATTCTAAACTAGTCGAAGCTTCTATTGAAAAATTAGCAGATGAATGTGGATTGTCTACTTTTTCAGATTCTGGAAATAAATCTATTACTCGTGCCTCACGTTTGATAAACGAATTTTTAGAACCAATGGGTTTTGTTAAATGCAGGAGAATAAAAAATACTTCCATTAGTAATTATATACCTAAAAAAATATTTTTGACACCTATGTTTTTTATGTTATGCAATATTTCAAAATCCAAAATAAATAATTATTTATCTAAAAAAATGAAGTTATCTCAAAAATTAAAAAAACAGGAAAAGAAAATGTTTATTTCTTTTTCAGATATCAAAATTATTTCACAATTAGATGAACAATCAGCTAGAAATAAAATTTTAAATGCTTTAATTAATTATTATTCAGCTAGTGAATTAACAAAAATAGGTCCAAAGGGTCTTAAAAAAAAGATAGATATTGAATATAATAATTTATGTAAGTTATACAAAAAAAAATAACAAAATAAATTTATACAAT
>NZ_CP034876.1:563862-641856 GCF_005081705.1 Buchnera aphidicola (Hyperomyzus lactucae) | reverse complement strand
CAAAATCTGTGGATAAGTAGTCTGTAGCATTGATAATAAAAGAACTTATTACTTGAACTAGCTGTGTACAATTAGTGATTTTAATACGAATAACTTTTTTATATGCTATAATTTTAAGCTAAATTTAAAAAAATATAGCCAGTTATAAAAATCATCATTGCATTCATGGAGAAAAATTTTTTGTAAAATTATTATTTATAAATATGATTGCAAATTTAACTTGAAATAAAATCATTTAAATATTTAGAGGGTGAATATGTTCAATTTATTAAAAAAAAACGTCTTGTTTTTTATTTCCCTTTTTCTTGTTCTTATTGTTTTTTTATTCTATTTACAATATCCGTTTAGAGCTCAAAAAGAAAATCTAGATTCATCAGAATACAAAAAAATCATAAAAAAAATAAATAAAAAAAACTCTAAAAATTTAATTGAAGCAGAACATTTTATTATTAAAAATCAAAACATTTATGGAACTTTGACCGCTTTATATCTAGCAAAAAAATATACTTTAGAAGGTACACTTAATAAAGCATTCCTTCAATTAAACAATAGTTTAAAATACACAAAAGAAGAAAATTTAAAAAATATTTTAAAACTAAGAATGGCAAAAATAAAAATGCAAAATTCAGAAAATAAAGATGCATTAAATATTTTAGAAAATATTAAAAATCATAATTGGGACAATATAATCGAAAATATGAAAGGAGATATTTTTATTAATGAAAAAAATAAAAAAGAAGCTATCAAAGCTTGGAGAAAAAGTTTATCTATAGAAAATTCTAATGCATCTAAAGAAATTATCAATATAAAAATTGCCGAATTAAATGAATAAAAAAATAAATGCAAAATTCAAAAAACTTAAAAATTTTTATTCTATTCTGTTAATATCAAAATTATTTAAAATCAGAGCGTATATGTAAAATGATACCTATTATCGTACTAATCGGTCGTACTAATGTAGGGAAATCTACTTTATTTAATATTTTAACAAAAACTAGAAACGCATTAGTTGCAAACTATCCAGGTATTACTAGAGATAGACAATATGGTTATTGCGAATTTGAATCCAATCAAAAATCAATTTTAATTGATACAGCGGGTTTGGATATAAAAAGAAATGAGATTGAAGAAAAAGCACATCAACAAACATTAATTGCTATTAAAGAAGCAGACTTAATTTTATTTATAGTAGATGCTCACAAAGGACTAATGCCACAAGAGTTTGAAATCTCTAAAAAAATTAGAACGTATCAAAAAAAAACTATCCTAATAATTAATAAAATAGATGGTATACAAGATATTTATAAATTCAATGAATTCTACTCACTAGGATTTAAAAAAATAAAAAAAGTATCTGCTAGTCATAATCGAGGTATTAATACTCTTATTAATGAATATCTAACACCTTGGATAGCTCTAGAAATTAAAAATAAAAATACAAAAAAAACAAACTATAATAACCAAGAATCGAAAAAAAAACCGATAAAAGTCGCTATTATTGGTAGAAAAAATGTTCGAAAATCAACGTTAATAAATAGTCTTTTAAAAGAAAAAAAGATAATTATATGCAATATATTAGGAACAACATTAGACAGTATAGCGACATCTGTTTAATATAATTCCAAAAATTATATATTGATTAATATAGAAAAAGTATTTAAAAAAAAGAAAAAGATGAATAATATCGAAAATTCTCAATAATTAAAACATTGCAAAAATGGAAAAAACAAATGTTGTATTACTGATAATAGATGCAAGTATTGATATATGTAATCAAGATTTATCCTTGGCTGATTTTATCATCAATACCGGAAAAGGGATCGTTATCGTAATTAATAAAGCAGATAAATTAAATGCCTTAGAAAAGAAAAAAATAAAAGAATCAATTTAAAATGATTTAAAATTTCTTTCTTTTTCAAAAGTACATTTTACATCAGTATTATATAAAAAGGGAATATTTCAATTATTTCGATCTGTTGATGAATCTTACGAAGAATCTAAAAAGAAAATTAGTACTTCTATACTTACAAAAACGATGCATATAGCAATTAAAAAACATCAACTACCTTATTGTACACCGACGTCGAATAAAATTAAAATATGCACATTTGGGTCGTTCTAATCCACCTACTATTATTATACATGGTACTCAAGTTAAATATTTATCTTCACCATATAAACGATATTTAATTAATTTTTTTTATGATTATTTAAAAATCAAAGGTACACCTATTCAAATACAATTCAAAGAAAACCTAAATCCTTATTCAAAAAAAATAAAAAATTAATTTTCTCTAACATGATTTGTACTATATAAAGAAATTTCTACCTCAATATCAAATTTCCCAATAATTGCTTGGCAACTCAACGAGTTTCAGATTCGAGACCCCAAGCTTTATCTAAAATATCATCGTTTTTTCAGACTACTCCTCATAAATTGTACACCGACGTCGAATAAGATTAAAATATACACATTTAGGTCGTTCTAATCCGCCTACTATTTACTATACATGGTACTCAAGTTGAATATTTATCTTCACTATATAAAACAATATTTAATTAATTTTCTCTTACATAGTTTACACTATATAAAGGAATTTCTACCTCAATATCCAATTTCCCAATAATTGCTTGGCAGCTTAAACGACTTTCAGATTCAAGACCCCAAGCTTTATCTAAAATGTCATCTTCTTTTTCAGACCACCCCCCAAGAGAAAAAAATCCTTTTCTTACAATACAATGACAAGTGCTACAGGCACATGATTGTTCACATGCATGTTCTAATTTAACATTATTACGAAGAGCAACTGTTAATATTGTTTCACCTATCTTTCCTTCAAATGTACCACCTTTCGGTAATATAATCTTATGAGGCAAAAATAATACTTTAGGCATTATGTGTTCTCTTTTAAAATATTTTAAATTGAAGATAAACTAATAATATTTGTAAAATTTAATGAAAAGAACTTTTTACTTTCTTTATCTAATTTCTTTAAATTTAATTTCATAGAAAAAATCACTTTGATCAATAGATCGTTGTAATTTTTCGATCTACATCGTATTTCTTTTAGTTTTTCTTCAGAAATTAATTCTTGATTCATTTTAAGAGCAATATTTAAAATTTTTAAAACATGTCTACATTTCATTTTTTTCTTCTTTTACTCTAAGATAATAATTTTCTTTAGCATGTTTTAAAGAATTTTGTACTATTTTAGAAAAATTGAGTGTTTTTAATACAACATTATTATCAATTTTAATATTTTTCTTTATTACTGTTTTTTTTAAAGTTTTTATATGAATTAATCTATTTGTATCTACATGAAATGTAATTAATATACAAACTAATCCAGTTTTTTGAGGCTTAATATTTTTTAAAATAAAAAAATGTAAAGAAATGCAGTCTTTAACTAGTTCTCTTTCCCCTTGTAAAATATGTATTAAAATAAATATTTGATTATCTTTATACGTAATAAATTCTTTTGTTTTAGAAATAGAAATTGAAGTATTTCGAAAAATTATTTTTTCAACAAAACCACCCATAACTTCAATACCTAAAGAAAGTGGCATGATATCTAATAGTATTGTTTTATTTTTTATATTACTACTAATTAACATATTAGTTTGAATTGCTGCACCTATTGCTACAACTTGATCTGGATTTATAAAATTCAAAGGACTTTTATTAAAAAATTTTGAAACTTCTGTATATACTAATGGAACGCGAGTTGATCCCCCGACCATAACTACTTCTTCAATCTTGTTTATAGACAAATTGATATCTTCAAGAAGATTAGAGCAAATTAACAAACTTTTTTTAATAAAATTAATGATAAGAAGATTAAACTCATCTCTAGTAATAAAACCACTCCAATTAAAAAACTGCACTTCAATTTTATTATATTGAGTTAATTTTAACTTAGTTTCTTTTGCAATTTTAAGCAATGAAGATTGAAAAAAATTATTACACTGATTTGATAACTTTGCTTTATTATAAATATAATTTGCTAAAACAGAATCAAAATCATCACCTCCTAAATTTGAATCTCCACTAGTAGCTAATACTTCAAATATTCCTTTATTTAATTTTAATACAGAAACGTCAAAGGTACCACCTCCTAAATCATAAACAATAATAATACCTTTCCTTTGTATTTCTAAACCATATGCAATAGCAGCGGCTGTAGGTTCATTTAATAGTCTTATTAAATTGATTTTTGCTAAAAGAGCAGCTTTTTTAATTGCTGTTTTTTGAAAATTATCAAAATATGCAGGGACCGTAATAATACTTGCATGTATTTCTTGATCAAACAAAAAAATAGCTCTTTTTTTTAAACATTTTAATATATCACTTGAAACATCTACGGGGGTAACAGGACCAGCATTTGTATGAAAAAAAATTCCTCCATTTTTTTCTTCTTCTATTATATATGGTATGATAGGATATCTTGATTTGATAAATTCAATAGATCGACCTAATAAACGTTTTACTGAACTAATTGTATTCACTGGATCTGTAATAATATTTTCTAAAGCTTCCCAACCTACTGATATACTATTTTTTTTATAACACACAACAGATGGCATCAAATAGCGATTTTTATTATCTTTTAATAAAATAACATCTTTTTCTCTTACTGTAGCAGCTAAAGAATAAGTAGTACCAAGATCAATGCCTAATAATAACTTTTTATTTTGTTTTTTTTTTACAAAAATCATATAAAATTATCCTAATTTATCTTTTTTTAAATATATATTATGCTCTTTTTTTAAATTTAATTTCATTTTATTTAAAAAAAGTAATTTTGCTGTTATTTTAACTACTTTTTTAAAATTTTTCTTATCAAATTCTAAATCAATTTCATGTTCGTAATTGTTTATCTTTTGTTTTATTTTTTTTAATAAACTAGTTAATAATAGTTCGTCAAAACAACTTTCCTTCAAATTATCTATTTCTTCATATAAAGAAAAGTATTCTATCAAAAAATTATTATTTTTTAACAAAAACGTTTCTTTTTCTATTTGAAAACCATGCAAAGAAAGTAAATACACTGCTCTATTCAAGAAATTCTTTAAAGTTCTATAACCTTTGTTAATTTGTATTGATTTTTCTAAAACTATTTTTTTTTGAGATTCAGAATCTTTGATAAATAAATCAGGATGAAATTGTAATTGCAATTGATAATAATTTTTACAAAGTAAATTTTTATTAATTTTAAATTTCTCTGGTAAATTAAATAATGTAAAGTAATTCATAAACTATCCCAATTAATTTTAATTACAAAAAATATAATATTATAATTTGATGTTGAAAGAATATTTTCTTTCAACATCAAATTTTTATGAAAAATTTAATTTTTTTTGCTTTTATAATCAGCAATGGCGGCTTTAATAGCATCTTCTGCTAAAATAGAACAGTGAATTTTGACAGGAGGTAATTCTAATTCTTCTACTATAGTTGTATTTCTAATTTCTTCTGCTTCTTTTATAGATTTTCCTTTGACCCATTCAGTTACTAACGAACTTGATGCTATAGCAGAACCACAACCATATGTTTTAAAACATGCATCTTCAATAATACCTTTCTCATTAACCTTTATTTGTAATTTCATTACATCACCACAAGCAGGAGCACCTACTAATCCACTTCCTACATTAATATCAGAACTGGAAAAAGATCCAACATTTCTAGGGTTATCATAATGATCCATTACTTTTTTACTGTAAGCCATTTAAAATCACCTTAAATTTATTAAAATAATTAATTATGATCCCATTCTATACTATTTAAATCAATTCCCGATTTAAACATTTCCCATAAAGGAGAAAGTTCACGTAATTTATGAATAGATTTATGAATTAATTCTATTGCGTGATTAATTTCTTTTTCTGTAGTAAATCTTCCAATTGAAAAACGAATAGAACTATGAGCTAATTCATCTTTTATACCTAAAGCCTTTAAAACATAAGATGGCTCTAAACTAGCTGAAGTACAAGCGGAACCGGAAGAAATAGCTAAATCTTTAAGTGCCATAATTAAAGATTCACCTTCAATATAATTAAAACTAACATTTAGAATATGAGGTACACCTTGCTTTAAATCACTATTTAAATAAACTTCTTCAATACTTTTGATACCATTCCAAAGACAATTTCTTAATTTTGTCAAACGAATAAAATCGTCATGTATTTTTCTTTTAGCTAAATTAAAAGCTTCTCCCATACCTACAACTTGATGAACAGGTAAAGTACCAGAACGCATTCCTCTTTCATGTCCACCTCCATGTATTGAAGCTAATAAGCGAACACGTGGCTTGCGACGTACATATAAACCACCAATACCTTTTGGACCATAAACTTTATGAGCTGAAAAAGACATTAAATCTATCATTATTTTTTTTAAATCGATAGGAATTTTCCCAACACTTTGAGTCGCATCTACATGAAAAAAGACACCATTATTTCGACAAATTTTCGAAATACTATCAATGTCTTGTATAATACCAATTTCATTATTTACATGCATGATAGAAACAAGTATAGTGTCTTTTTTGATATTTCTTTTTAAATCATTTAAATCAATAATACCATTATTTTTCGGAGTAAGATAAGTTAAAGAAAATCCTTCACTTTCAAGAAATCTACAAGTGTCTAAAACAGATTTATGTTCTGTTTTACTAGTAATAATGTGTTGACCTTTCTTCTTGTGAAAAGAAGCAACTCCTTTTATAGCTAAATTATTAGCTTCAGTGGCACCAGAAGTAAAAACAATTTCTCGAGAATCTGCTCCAATTAGTTCAGATATTTGATTACGCGCTATATCAACTACTTCTTCTGCATCCCATCCAAATTTGTGAGAACGCGATGCAGAATTTCCAAATATTCCATCTATTGTTAAATAATTCATCATTTTCTTCGCAACTTGAAATTCTACCGGTGTAGTAGCTGCATAATCTAAATAAATTGGAATTTTCATAATTAATATTTACCTTAAAATAATATTCTTACTAGATAGAATAAATATTCTATCATTTTAATGGGTTTTTAGATTTAAAAAAACTTATTTTTAATAAAATACGTAAATACATACTAGACTTTTATAACTATTAATAATATAATTACATTAATAATTTACAATTTAGGGGTGTAGTTCAATTTGGTAGAGCATCGGTCTCCAAAACCGAAAGTTGTAGGTTCAAATCCTTCCACCCCTGCCAAAATTCAACAATTGAAAATCATTTAATAAAATTAATTGTTTTATTAAAGAATAAATCAATATCAATCTATGATTATATAACAATATAATCCCTACTTTTCTTGAAAAATTTCTAAAAAATTATATTTTAACTGAAAAATTTTTCTTTCAATATAAAGACATATTTTTTTTAAATTAATTCATATCGTTAAATGATTTTTTTAAAAAGTAATATTTTTTGGAGTAATTTCATATGCCTAAATATCGTTCTTTTACAACTACACATGGTAGAAACATGTCCGGAGCAAGATCATTATGGCGTGCTACTGGTATGAATGATGAAGATTTCAATAAACCAATAATTGCTGTAGTAAATTCATTTTCTCAATTTGTTCCAGGACATATACACTTACAAGAAGTTGGGAAACTAGTATGTAAAGAAATTGAACAATCAGGTGGTGTTGCAAAAGAATTTAATACTATTGCTATAGATGACGGAATAGCAATGGGACATTCTGGAATGTTATATTCCCTACCATCACGTGAATTAATTTCAGATTCCATAGAATATGTAGTAAATGCACATTGTGCTGATGCAATGATTTGCATTTCTAATTGTGATAAAATTACCCCGGGTATGCTTATGGCATCTTTGCGTTTAAATATTCCATCAGTTTTTGTTTCTGGTGGACCAATGGAAGCAGGAAAAATAACGCAAAAAAACAAAACAATAAAAATTGATTTAGTTGATGCAATTCTTCATGGGGGTAATCCTGATCAATCAGAAAATTTTATAAAAAAAATTGAACTTTCTGCTTGTCCTACATGTGGTTCCTGTTCGGGAATGTTTACAGCTAACTCTATGAACTGTTTAACAGAAGCTATGGGTTTATCATTACCTGGAAATGGTACTCTATTAGCCACTCATATTGAACGTAAGAAATTATTCGTAAAGTCAGCTCAAACTATAGTAAAAATTACTGAAGAATACTATAAAAATAATAATGAAAAAATTTTACCTAGGAATATTGCTAATAAAGAATCTTTCGAAAATGCAATGATATTAGATATTGCAATGGGGGGATCAACTAATACTATATTGCATTTATTAGCAGCAGCTCAAGAAGGAGAAGTGAATTTTAAACTATCTGATATCAATGAATTATCTAAAAAAATACCCCATATTTGCAAAGTTTCTCCAAGTACTTCATTATATCACGTAGAAGACGTGCACCGTGCAGGAGGTGTGATGGGTCTTTTGGGAGAATTAAATCGATCTAATTTATTAAATAAAAAAACAACGAACATATTACAACTTAATTTAGAAGAAACATTAGATCAATATGATATTTTATGTACTAAAAATATTGATATAATTAAAATGTTTCAAGCAGGACCAGGTGGAATTCGTACAAAAAAAGCATATTCTCAAGATTTTAGATGGGAAACATTAGATTATGATCGTAAAAATGGTTGTATTCGTTCTTGTAAAAATGCTTATAGTCCAGATGGGGGATTAGCTGTTTTATATGGAAATTTAGCAAAAAATGGTTGTATAATAAAAACGGCTGGAATAGATCAAGAACACTACATTTTTTCTGGTGTTGCTAAGGTTTATGATAGTCAAGAAGAAGCAGTCAACGCTATATTAAACAATCAAATAGCTTCAGGTGATATTATTGTTATAAGATATGAAGGACCTAAAGGCGGTCCGGGAATGCAAGAAATGTTATATCCTACTACATATTTAAAATCTATGAATCTAGATAAAACATGTGCGTTAATTACTGACGGTAGATTTTCAGGAGGTACATCTGGAATTTCTATAGGACATATTTCACCTGAAGCAGCGGATAAAGGAATCATTGCTTTAGTAAAAAATGGTGATTTTATTAATATAAATATTCCTAATAGAACTATTCATTTAAATATTACAGAACAAGAAATATCCAATCGTATTCTTCAAGAAGAATCTAAAGGAATTTCAGCTTATAAACCTTGCAATCGTAAAAGATATGTTTCTTCGGCTTTAAAAACATACGCTTTTTTTGCAACAAGTGCTGACAAAGGAGCTGTTAGGAATCATAAAAAAATATCGAACATCTAAATAAAAATCATAAAAAACAGGAGCTTTTATTATGAATTACTTTAATACATTAAATTTTAGTCAAAAAATTAATCAAATAAAAAAATGTCGTTTTATGAAAAAAGAAGAATTTAATAAAAAAAATGATATTTTAAAAAATAAAAAAATAGTAATTATTGGTTGTGGCTCTCAAGGTTTAAATCAAGGCTTAAATATGAGAGATTCAGGATTAAATATTTCTTATGCTTTAAAAAAAAATAGTATTTTAAAAAAAAGTCAATCTTGGGTCAATGCAATAGAAAATAATTTTGAAGTAAATGATTACGAATCATTAGTACCACATGCGGATTTAGTAATTAATTTAACTCCTGATAAACAACATAGTAATGTTACAAAAAAACTGCAAATATTAATGAAAAAAAATTCTTGTTTAGGTTATTCCCATGGTTTTAATATTGTAGAAATGGGAGAAAAAATAAGAGAAGATATCACTGTAATTATGGTTGCTCCAAAATGTCCTGGAACAGAAGTACGAGAAGAATATAAAAGAGGATTTGGAGTTCCAACACTTATTGCTGTTCACTCTGAAAATGATATTCACAAAATAGGATTAGAAATTGCAAAAGCATGGGCTTTTTCTACAGGAGGGCATCGTGCAGGTGTATTAGAATCATCATTTGTAGCTGAAGTAAAATCAGATTTAATGGGTGAACAAACAATTTTATGCGGTATGCTTCAAACTGCTTCATTATTATGTTATGAAAAATTAATAAAAGAAAATTACGACCCGATGTACTCTTCAAAATTAATACAATTTGGTTGGGAAACTATCACAGAATCTCTTAAACATGGTGGTATTACTTTAATGATGGATCGTTTGTCCAATTCATCAAAAATTAGAGCACATAAACTGTCTGTCATCATTAAAAAAATATTATCTCCATTATTTCAAAAACATATGGATGATATTATTTCTGGAAATTTTTCTAATGAAATGATCAAAGATTGGAAAAATGATGATAAAAAACTGCTAAGTTGGAGATGCAGTACAAAAACAACTTCGTTTGAACAAGCTCCTTATTCTAATTATAAAATATCAGAACAAGAATATTATGATCATGGTACATTAATGGTTGCGATATTAAAATCTGGTATCGAGTTATCTTTTGAAACAATGATAAATACAGGTATTATAGCAGAATCTGCTTACTATGAATCATTACATGAATTACCATTAATTGCTAATACAATTGCAAGAAAAAAATTATATGAAATGAATATGGTTATTTCAGATACTGCTGAATATGGAAGCTATCTTTTTTCCGAAGCTGCATATCCTCTTTTAAAAGATTTTATATTAACTCTTAATAAAAGTGATCTTGGTTGTTCGTTATCTGAAAACTTAATCAATAATATTGAATTAAATAAAATTAATGAAATGATTCACAATCATCCGATAGAAATTATTGGACGTAAATTAAGAGCTTATATGAAAAAAATGAAAACAATTAAAGTAGCACAATAAAGAACATCTTTAAGTTTTCATTTTAGAAACTAAAAACATACTTCACTCACTCAATATTAATATTTTTTATGCCTCTAAATCTTGCTCAAAAAAAAGCTATTGAATTTATTAATGGTCCCTGTTTAATTTTAGCAGGGGCTGGTTCTGGAAAAACAAAAGTTATTATTAATAAAATAATTTATTTAATTAATCAATGTCAATATCGACCTCATAATATTGCAGCAGTAACTTTTACAAATAAAGCAGCTCATGAAATGAGAATACGTCTTTCAGAACATTTAAATATTTTAGAAATAAACAAAATGATTATTTCTACTTTTCATTCATTGGGATTAGAAATTATTAAACAAGAAATTCATGCTTTAAAATTTAATGAAAACTTTACTCTTTTTGATGAAAAAGATCAAATGATGTTATTAAAAAAAATATGTAAAAAAGAAATAAAAAATGATACAAAATTATTAAAAAAATTAAACTTTATGATTTCCTATTGGAAAAATAAATTTTTTACTCCTCAACAAGTTAAATTATCGGCACAATCTAATATAGAAGAACACTTTGCATCTGTTTATAAAAAATACAATAATTATCTTTATGAATTAAATATATTAGATTTCGATGATTTAATTTGTATACCAACACTATTGTTAAAAAATAATAAAAATATACAAAGTCGTTGGCAAAAAAAAATTTCTTATTTATTAGTAGATGAGTATCAAGATACAAATAATAGTCAATATGAGTTTATAAAAATACTTACAAATCATGACTCTAATTTTACATTAGTAGGAGATGATGACCAATCTATTTATTCATGGAGAGGAGCAAATCCTAAAAATATTTTTCTGTTGAATAAAGATTTTCCTAGTATAAAAATTATAAAAATGGAACATAACTATCGTTCTTCAGGTAGAATATTAAAAGCCGCTAATAGTCTTATTGCGCATAATTTACATTATTTAAATAAAAAATTATTTTCTCAATTAAAATATGGAAATTTTATAAAAATCATAATAGGTGAAAACGAAGAAAATGAAGCAGAAAAAATAGCAAAAAAAATTATATTTCAACATCTTTCCCAAAAAGAAAAATATCAAGATTATGCGATTTTATATCGAGGTAATTATCAAGCTAGAATCCTCGAAAAAATTTTAATAAAAAAAAATATTCCATATAATATTTCTGAAAATTCGTCATTTTTTTCTCGTCCTGAGATTAAAGATTTATTAAGTTATCTTCGTATCATCATTAATCCAGATGATAATTATGCATTTATCAGAATTATAAATGTTCCCTCGCGGAAAATAGGTAAAATTACATTAAACAAATTAGAAGAATTTGCAAACAAAAAAAACAAAAGTCTATTTCAAGCAAGTCATGATGAAGAAATAAAAAGTTTTTTAAAAGAAAAAACTATAAATAAAATAAAAAAATTTATTCTTTTAATAAAAAATTTTTCTAGATTATCTTATAAAACACCATCTGATATTTTAGATCATATTATCAATCAAACTGAATACAAAAAATGGTTATCTAAAATTTTAGAAGAACCTGAAAAAATTAAAAATAGCATCAACAATATTTATACTTTATCCGAATGGTTCAAAAAAATGCTTAAAGGAGATGAGTTCGAAAAACCAATGAATTTATCAAAAATTGTCACACAAATGACACTTCGTGATATTTCGGAAAAAAATATAAAAAAAGACAAACAAGACCAAGTACAATTAATGACTTTACATGCTTCTAAAGGATTAGAATTTTCTTCAGTGTTTATAATAGGTATGTGTGAAGGAATTTTACCCAATCAAAAAAGTATTAATGATGATAAGATAGAAGAAGAAAGACGTTTAACTTACGTTGGAATGACTAGAGCAAAAAAACAGTTATTTTTTACCTATTCATGTAACCGCATGCAATATGGACAAATATTACATATGTCACCTAGCAGATTTTTATTCGAATTACCTCAAGAAGATTTGAAATGGGATAAGAACATTTCTTTAGAAAAATCTTTCATAAAAAAACAGGACGCGATATTAAAGATATACAATTTAAAAAAAATATTAAAAAATAAAAAATAATTTTAATATTTTTTTTTAAATTTAGTTTTAAAAAAGTCTTAAGAATGATATTATCATGTTATATACTTTTAAATTATACAAATTTTATTTATTTAAAATTTCTTACTACTGAGTAAATATATCAAAATGAATAAAATAATTGAATTAACAGATAAAAATTTTAAAGAAAAAGTTTTAACATCAAAACATTTTTTTTTAGTAGATTTTTGGGCTGATTGGTGCAATCCTTGTAAAATGTTAGCACCTATTTTAGAAGAAATATCAAAAGAATATTCTAACAAAATTATTATTGGAAAATTAAATATTGAAGAAAACCCCAATACTGCTCCAGTATATTCTATTAGAAGCATTCCTACATTATTATTATTTCATAATGGCGAAGTTCGTGCTACTAAAGTTGGAGCAGTTTCTAAATTACAACTTAAAGAATTTTTAGATGAAAATATTAACTGATATCAGTCTAAACAGTTGATTTAAAATATAAAATTTTAATTTCATTTAAAAATTACTCATAAATTTTAAAATTATGTCATAATTATTGTTATTTCGAGATTTACCCCGATTTTACTAAGAACCCACCATTATGAATCTTACCGCACTTAAAAATATGCCAGTTTCTGAATTAATTACTCTTGGTGAAAAAATGGGGTTGGAAAATTTAGCGCGTATGCGTAAACAAGATATTATTTTTGCCATCCTTAAACAACATGCAAAAAGTGGAGAAGATATATTTGGAGACGGTGTTTTAGAAATATTACAAGATGGATTCGGTTTTTTGCGGTCTGCTGATAGTTCTTATTTAGCAGGTCCTGATGACATCTATGTTTCACCGAGTCAAATTCGCAGATTTAATCTACGTACAGGTGATACTATTTCTGGAAAAATAAGACCACCAAAAGAAGGTGAAAGATATTTTGCCTTACTTAAAGTAAATGAAGTAAATTACGATAAGCCTGAAAATGCAAGAAGTAAAATATTATTTGAAAATTTAACACCGTTACATGCTAATTCTAGATTGAGAATGGAACGTGGAAATGGATCTACTGAAGATTTAACAGCAAGAGTGTTAGATTTAGCATCACCTATCGGACGGGGACAAAGAGGATTAATTGTCGCCCCTCCAAAAGCTGGAAAAACAATATTACTTCAAAACATTGCTCAAAGTATTGCTTATAATCATCCAGACTGTGTTTTAATGGTTTTATTAATTGATGAAAGACCAGAAGAAGTAACTGAAATGCAAAGATTAGTTAAAGGAGAAGTAGTTGCATCTACCTTCGACGAACCAGCTTCCAGACATGTTCAAGTTGCTGAAATGGTTATTGAAAAAGCTAAAAGATTAGTAGAGCATAAAAAAGACGTTATTATTTTACTTGATTCCATTACTCGTTTAGCACGTGCTTATAATACAGTGGTACCAGCATCTGGAAAAGTTTTAACAGGGGGTGTTGATGCTAATGCTTTGCATAGACCTAAACGCTTCTTTGGAGCCGCTCGGAATGTAGAAGAAGGCGGCAGTTTAACAATTATTGCAACTGCCTTAGTAGATACAGGCTCGAAAATGGATGAAGTTATTTATGAAGAATTCAAAGGAACAGGTAATATGGAGCTTCCATTATCTAGAAAAATAGCAGAAAAACGTGTTTTTCCTGCTATTGATTACAATCGATCTGGAACTAGAAAAGAAGAATTGTTAACCTTACCAGACGAACTTCAAAAAATGTGGATTCTAAGAAAGATTATTCATCCTATGAGTGAAATAGATGCAATGGAATTTTTACTAAATAAACTTGCTATGACTAAAACCAATGATGAATTTTTTGATATGATGAAACGTTCATAAAAATTTTAAAAAATCTATATCAAAAATTAATACAAAAAATTATCTTAAAAAATATTTTGTATTATCTTTTTTTTTAAAATGAACTATTTTAAAATCAATCGTATATAATAAAATTCATTATATTTAAATTTCTGCAAAAAAAGCTGGACAATGAAGATTATTAATCTTAAAATCTAATTTGTTTTTGTGTTAATGCGCTCGTAGCTCATTTGGATAGAGCACTACCCTCCGAAGGTAGAGGAGTCAGGTTCAAATCCTGTCGAGCGCAACTATTTAATAATATAAACAAAAAAACATAAAATTTTTATTAAATTGGTGGCTATAGCTCAGTTGGTAGAGTTCTGGATTGTGATTCCAGTGGTCATGGGTTCAAACCCCATTAGCCACCCCATACACCACAAAATCAAAATAAATAAAATATTAAAAAAAATTTATAACACGGCGAATAGCGCAGCTTGGTAGCGCAACTGGTTTGGGACCAGTAGGTCAGAGGTTCAAATCCTCTTTCGCCGACCAAAAAATTAAATTTCAGAATTAATTTTTTTAATTATCTTTAAAAAAGATTCATTATTAGCATAGTTTGAGACGATAATATCGTTCCAACCTAAATTTTTTGCTATTTTTGATAGTCTTTTACCTACGACAAATATTTTACATTTTAATAACCATTCAATTTGATCAGAATCAGAAGTAATATTTTTTAATTGATGTAATATTTCACTACTTGTTACTACTAAAGTATCTATCTTATACAAACGCCATTTTTTTCCTTCTTTTCTTCCATCTAAAATTTTCAAAACTCTTCTATAGCATTCTATTACACAAATTTTAAAACCCTCTTTTTTTAAATTTTTTTCTATTAATTTTCGTCCATTTTCCCCTTGTAATAAAATAATTTTACTATATTTTAGTTCACATTTATTTAATATCTTTAATAAACCTTCACTATTCTCTTTTTTTTTAGGAAAAAAAATTTTTTTTTAATATATTTATAAAGAAAAAAAGCTGTACTTTTACCAATAGCATAATATCTTGCATGAGATGGCCATCTTAAATTATGACGTGTTAAATATAAATTTGTATAATAAATAGATTTTTTAGAAAAAACTAAAATGATATTTGATTTATATAATTCATTTGCTTTTTTTGATAAGCTTATTGAACTAAGACTAGGATAAAAATCAAATAAAGAAAAATGCCAAGAAGGTATACCTATATTATTTAAATTATTGACTAACTCTTCTCCTGCAGGTGAAGGACGCATCACTAGTATTTTCATATATAATAAGATTGTGTCATATGAAGATTATTAAGAATATTTTTAGCTCCATGACTCAGTAATTCGTCAGCTAATGAATATCCCATTTTTTCTCCTGTATTATACAAACCCGTTCTTTCTCCTCTTAATATTATTTTGCCATTAGGGGAACCTACTAATCCTCTTAACCAAATTTTATTTTTTTTTAAAATAGCATAACTTCCAATAGGAATTTGACATCCAGATTCTAATTTTCTGCAAAACGCTCTTTCTGCATTAATTTCAATGAAAGTATTGACATGATTTAGACGAGATAAAAAAAATAAGACTTTTTTATCATGTAATCTAGATTGAATACCAATAGCGCCTTGACCACATGAAGGTAGAGATAATTCTGCAGGTATAATTTGAGTAATTCGATGCTTTAAACTTAATCTATTTAATCCTTCAGCAGCTAAAATAATAGCATCATACTTTCCTGCATCTAATTTAGCGATTCTTGTTTCTACATTTCCTCTTAAAGGGGAAATAATTAAATCTGGTCTATAAGTAATTAATTGACACTGCCTTCTTAAACTAGAAGTGCCAATGATAGCACCTCGAGGCAATTGATTAATTGATTGATAATTATTAGATACTAATGTATCTAAAGCGTTTCCTCTTTTACATATACTAACTAAACATAATTCTTTTGTAATATTTACCGGAAGATCTTTCATAGAATGAATTGCAATATCTGCTTTATTTTCAAGAAGAGCAAGTTCTAATTCTTTAATAAATAATCCTTTTCCTCCAATTTTAGAGAGAGATTTATTTAAAATATTATCTCCATGAGTAACAATAGGCACTAATTTTATGTTTAAATCTGGATATAAAGATAATATTTTTTTTTGGACATATTTAGTTTGCTGTAAAGCTAATGGGCTTTTTCTAGTAGCAATTCTTAATGTTTTATTTTGCATATTGCGATTCATATTAACATGGATGTATTTTTTATATTGATACATAAATTTTTTTATTTTAATAAATATTATTTTGTATAAAAAATTAATTTTTTTTGTGATTGAAAAGAACATGCATTTTGAAATATCTCCCAAAAATTTTTATTAGTGCGATTACAAATCCATTTATTTTCCTTGTAATTAAAGTGATATCCATTTAATGTTGTAGCTAACCAAATTTGTTTTAATGATTCTTGTTTATTAATTATAATTACACTCTTTTTTGAAAAAGTAATAGTCATAACATAGTCCTGAATTTCGTAATCAATATCAATTTCATTATCATATAAATTTAAATTATCTTCTATTTTTAAAAATAAATGATTTACTAATGTATAAAAATTCTCATTATTCTTTTTTGGAGTGATGTTTTTATTCATAGAATATCCTTAATTGTTAGTTTTTATTATAACAAATTATAAAAATAAAAATAATTAACTTTGTATAATATACGATCTTATTTATAGACTAAATTCTTAAATAATTAATTAGGAAAAAAAATGGATTTAAATTATAAGAAAAAGAAAAAAATTCATTTTTCTAAAATGCATGGTTTAGGAAATGATTTTATGGTTATTAATTGCATAGAAAATAATTTTTTTCCATTGTCTCATACGATAAAAAAATTATCTAATCGTCATACTGGAATTGGTTTTGATCAATTGTTATTAGTTGAAAAATCAAATAACCCTCTATTTGATTTTAATTATAAAATTTTTAATGCAAATGGTAATGAAGTAGAACAATGTGGAAATGGTGCTAGATGTTTTGGTCTTTTTTTATTATTAAAAGGTTTAACCAATAAAAAAAAAATTTTTGTTAGCACAAAAACAAGGAAACTCATTATTGAATTCATGCCAGATAATATGATTAAAGTAAATATGGATGAACCCGATTTTAAATATTATAAATTATTGTCATTTCAAAACAAGTTAGATGATCCATTTTCAATTAAACTTTTAAAAGATAATTTAATTTGCAGTGTAATCTCTATTGGTAATCCTCACTGTGTAATTAAAGTACAGTGTATTAAAAATGCTCCTGTAAATATTATAGGTGAAAATATAGAAAAAAATCCAATTTTTCCTGAAAAAATAAATGTGGGTTTTATGGAAATTATAAAGAAAAATTATATTAAATTAAGAGTGTATGAACGTGATGTAGGTGAAACGCAATCTTGTGGTAGTGGTGCTTGTGCTGCAGTTGCAGTAGGTATAGCACAAAAAATTCTTTCTAATAGTGTTCAAGTAAAATTGTTAGGTGGAAAATTAATCATACAATGGAAAGGTTTCGGACATCCCCTTTATATGATAGGTCCTGCAAAACACATTTATGACGGTTATATATATATATAAAAAATTATTTTTTTCTAACGTAGAGACTATATTTTGATTTTATTAAACAACAAAAAAGAAGTATTAAAAAAACAGTATATAAAAAAAAATACAAAACAATTTAATAGAGTGATTTTAGCTCTTTTTTCAGGTGGTTTTTCTACTTTTTCTATTCTGTATTGTGTACAATCTATTTTACCAATATTTTCTAAACAATTTTATTTAACTCCTGCAGAAAGCAGTTTATCTCTTTCTGCTGCCACTATAACAATGGCTTTAGGAATGTTATTTACCGGACCGTTATCTGATGTGGTTGGCAGAAAAATAATTATGTGTACTTCTTTATTCATAGCCGCATTATTAACTATTATATGTTCAATGATGACTAGTTGGAATACTATTGTTTTACTACGTTCTTTAACTGGTTTAGCACTAAGTGGTGTTGTTGCTGTTGCAATGACATATATTAGTGAAGAAATACATCCTAATTCACTTTCATTATGTATGGGACTATATATTAGCGGAAATACTATCGGTGGATGTTCAGGCAGACTTTTAACTAGTATTGTAACTGAAAATTTTTCATGGAATATTGCATTAATGATAATCGGTTTCTTTTCTTTAATATCATCTTGTGTTTTTTTGTATTTTTTACCTAATTCTAAGAATTTCCATTCTATTTCTATTGATTTACGTAATTTTTTAAATCTTTTTTATGCACATTTAAAAAATCCGGCATTATTAGTTCTCTTTATAATCGGTTTTATATTAATGGGTAGTTTTGTTACTATTTTTAATTATATTGGTTATCGATTAATATTAGAGCCATTTTTATTATGTCCATCTAGTATAGGACTACTTTCTATTATTTATTTAACTGGAGTTTATAGTTCTCCTAAAGCCGGTATTTTAATTAATAAATATCATCGAAATAACATTCTGATTACATCACTTATTTTAATGATATTAGGTGTGTTTATAACACAATACAATCAATTATTAATAATAATTTTAGGTTTAATAATTTTTTCTGGTGGTTTTTTTGCATCTCATTCTACTGCAAGTAGTTGGATTGGTTCATATACAAATACCGCTAAAGTACAAGCTACATCTTTATATTTATTTTTTTATTACTTAGGTTCAAGTGTTTTTGGTACATTTGGTGGTTTTTTTTGGTTTCATTTAAAATGGTCTGGTATTTCTTGCTTCATTATAATCATGTTATCTATTGGGATTTTTTTATCTTTTAGATTAAAAAAAATAAATTCTTAAAAAGAAATTTTCTTATTAATTTATTTCAATTTAAGTTCATATAAAATTTTTTATCAATAAAATGTATATTTTACTTTCCTCAAACATAGTTTCTCACAGATAATAAACATACTTGAATTCATAAAAATGGCTTAAAGATTATGCTATATTTATTTTCTTATTCTGATGTGAATCATAGTTTATTTGTTTTTTTAGCTTTATTGTTTGTTTTATTATATGAAGCGATCAATGGTTTTCATGATACAGCTAATGCAGTATCAACTTTAATATATACTAGAGCGATGTCTGCACATGTCGCAGTTATAATGTCTGGTTTGTTTAATTTTTTAGGTGTTTTGTTAGGGGGGTTAACTGTTGCTTATGCAATTGTTCATTTATTACCGAATGATTTATTACTAAATGCAACTGATAATAATGCTCTTGCTATGGTTTTTTCAATGTTACTAGCAGCTATCATTTGGAATTTATCTACCTGGTATTTTTGTTTACCTGCATCTAGTTCACATTCTCTTATTGGATCAATTATTGGAATAGGTTTAACAAATGCAATTATTACAGGTTCATCTTTAGTAAATGCACTTAATATTCCTAAAATGACAAATGTTTTTTTATCACTTATTTTGTCTCCTATTATTGGATTAATAGTAGCTGGCAGCTTAATTTTTTTATTACGATATTATTTCAACAATAACAAAATGCTTCATCGTATTCACATGACACCATTAGAAAGAGAAATAAAAGATGGTAAAAAAAAACCACCATTTTTAATTCGAGTCGCATTAATTCTATCATCTATTGGGGTAAGTTATGCACATGGTGCAAATGATGGACAAAAAGGTATTGGATTAATAATGCTTGTGCTTATAGGTATTGTACCTTCTTCTTTTTCAGTAAATTTAAATGCTAATAAAAACGAAATAATTTACACAAAAAATGCACTTGACAATTTAGAAGAATATTTTTTAAAAAATACTACAAACTCATCTAATTCAATATATAAAAAAAATATAATTATTAATTCAAATATAAATTATCAATTCCAAGATGTTTTAAAAAGCATCAAAAATACTAAATTATTATTAGAAAGTATATCTAATTATAATAGTTTAAGTGTAAAACAACGATTGGAATTACGTCATTTTTTATTATGTATTTCTGATATAATAGATACAACCGTAAATACTAATAATATTAGTTCTCACGATAAGATTTTGTTAATAAAAAGCAAAAAAATATTACTAAAAACAATTGAATATGCACCCATGTGGATCATATTAATTGTTGCTTTATCTTTATCTATAGGAACAATGATAGGCTGGAAACGTATAGTTGTAACCATTGGTGAAAAAATAGGAAAAAAAAGCATGACATATGCACAAGCTATGTCAGCACAAATAACAGCTTCTTTTTCTATCGGAGTAGCAAGTTACACAGGTATACCAGTATCTACTACGCATATTCTTTCATCTTCTGTGGCAGGTACCATGTTAGTTGATGGAGATGGAATTCAAGCAAAAACTATCAAAAATATTGCTTTAGCATGGATATTAACTTTACCTGTTTCAATCTTATTATCTAGTTTATTGTATTGGATAGCATTACTTTTCATATAAAGTATTAGTTTAAATATATTATTAATCTTAATTAATAGGGGTACATGTCAAATATATGTACTCCTATTGTACTTAAAAAGGATTATATATATCAAAACGATGGTTTTTGTTTTTAATAACAAAATTTACTTTATCTTTAGATAATGGTTTTGCATAACAAGGACGTTTTACAATAATTCTTTTTTTTGCAAATTTCCTGGAAATGTTTAATAATTTTTCACAATCATAGCTTTTTCCTATCAATTTTCTTAAAATTTGCATGTTTTTCTTTGGTAAAGATTTTTTTTTATTAGTCGGATACATAGGATCTAAATAAATAACATCCGGTTTTGGAATAGATAATTCCAACATATTTAAACTATCATTTACTAATAAATGTAATCTTTTTTTTAACCAAAATCCTATTTTTTTATCCTCATATCCTCTTTCTAAACCGTCTTTTAACAAAGCAGCAACGATTGGATGACGTTCTATCATAATAACTTTACATCCTAAAAAAGCAAGCACAAAAGCATCATTGCCTAATCCTGCAGTTGCATCTAATACAAAAGGAAAATAATATTTTTTTATTCCTACAACTCTAGATAAAATTTCATTTTTTTTTCTAAAATTACAACATCTATAATTATTTTTTTTTGAAGTAAAATCAACTTTTATAGATTTTTGTTTAAGATTATCACGGTTATATAATTCTAATGAATTATTATTTATTAATAAAGCCATAGAACAATTATTGTTATGTTTTAAATTGAATAATTTAATTAAATGACATATTCTTTCATTATAGTATTTAAATACTAAATATATTTTCATATTTTTCATCTTTTTTATTTTTTTAAATTAATTAATTGACTTTTAAAAAAAAATACTTAGAATATAAATTGATTATTTTTATATGTTTTAATTTAGAGAAAATATTATAAATTAATTAATAAAAGTAATCTTAAAAATGTAATTGATATTACAAGAAAATCAAACTATTAATTTTTATTATAAAAATTTAATTCACATCTATTTATAATAATTTATACTACTAAAAATAGTAAATTAAAAAAGGACAAAATATTATGTCTTCTAATAATATAAATATATTAAATCAAAAATACTTAAACAAAACAAATATTTATGTTGATTCTAAAAAAGATGTTTTAAAAAAAAACAAAAATTCTATTGCTAATAATTTTGATAAAAAATTCATTTCCACTCAAGATAAAATAAATTCGATAAATTTAGAGAATTCATATAAAAACACTCTAATTTTATTGGAAATGATCGAAAAACAAACAGAAAAAAATATATTTAAAAAATATAAAATAGAAAATAATATTAAAGAAATTACAAATAGTAATAATAGTAAAGATATTCACAATATATTAATGAAAAAAAAATTCTTGACAATTCCTCTTTAATTTCTCTTGATGATCCAAGACAATTATCTTATACAACATTCCCAACTTTCAATATTTTAAAAATAACCGAGAATATTTTTAATGCCATCAAAGATACAGTTGTAACGACTTATGAAACTGTAAAAACAGAAACCATCAATCTTTTTAATGGAACTACCTTTAAAAAAATATTTTTTTCAGATAACGATACAGGATTAGATGCTAATACCGATTCCATCGTTTCTTTATCTGAACATGTAGAACAACTCCAAAAAACAATTGAATCTTCAAAAGTTTTTATGCGAGCTATTATGGATAAAATTAGATACCAAGGAAAAATAAAAATTATTAACGAGTTAAATAACAATCCAAAACACCCTGAATATCAAAGTTCATTTCCCGACCTTTTTACTTTTACACCAAAACCTGATTACCAAAATAGTTTTTATCCTTTTCTAAGAATAGATGAAAATTTTGATTTAGAAGGAAGAAAAAATATCTATCAATCAGACAAAAACTTTAAAAAAAGAATGCATAAAAGTATTGAAGAATCTTATTATAACGATTTTGTTAATGACAGTTCATGGCAAGTTTCAGATCAATTAAATTCATTAGATAATATTGGAGCTACAATTAAATATTTTCAAAATAACTATGAAAATTCAAAATTTTCTAATGAATTAGATAAATCGTTTATGACTGATTTTTATCGATCTCTTTTTATTATAGATGAAAAATTGATTTTTTCTAATAATAAAAATCAAATGATAGAAGATTTTAAAAAAATAATACCAGATATTGAATCTCAAAAATTAATTTCTACATATGCTAATCAAAAATTTTTACATCAATCTTATCTTCAATTGATTTCTGAAAATCCAGAAATTCATCAATATCAAGTAAAAAATTCACGTAATATTTACAAGATAAATCATCTTAATGATGGTTCAATTAAATTAGTTGCTACTAATTTATCTGATTTAAATGTAAAAAATAAAAATTATATTCAAAAATATAAAAATTTTGGAATACGTGCTACTATAATTATTCCGCCAAATAGTTTGCCTATTATGAAATATTCACATTTTATAAAATAATAAAAATTTTTTTTTACATAAAAACATAATTATCAATTTAATAATAGGGTATGCAATATACCCTATTTTTTATAAAAATTAAGTTTTTTTAATAAAGCAAAATGAACCTCTTTCGGAAGATAAGGTTTTATATTACCTTTATATCTTGCTATTTCTTTGACAAAAGATGAAGAGATAAAAGAAACTTCTTTTGAAGAAAGCAAAAAAACACTCTCTAATTCTGGATAAATTTGTTTATTTATAGCAGCTAATTTTATTTCATAATCAAAATCAAATATTGTTCGTACTCCTCTAATTAACACGTGAGATTTCTCTTTTTTTGCTAAATTAGCAAGTAAATCGTTAAATCCGAGAATTTTTTTCACATTTTTAAGATGTAGAGTAGCAATTCGAGTTAACTCTATTCGTTCTTTTAAGTTAAAAATAGGTTTTTTTTTAAAATTGTTGGAGATTGCAATAGTTATACTGTCAAATATTTTTGTTGCACGTGTTATAATATCTAAATGTCCAAATGTAATTGGATCAAATGTACCTGGATATATTGCAGTTGTGTTCATATTTTTTACTTTTATGTAAGTATTTTATTGAAACTAATTTTTATATATAAATTTTTAAAGAAAATTAATATGACAAAAGAAAATTGGAAACCTAGTGCTTCTATTAAAAATTTAATTAAAAGATCAAATATTATTTCTAATATTCGTCTATTTTTTTTAGAAAGAAATATTCTAGAAGTAGAAACACCAATGTTATCTCGTTCGACAGTTACTGACGTAAATTTAACACCTTTCCAAACTAATTTTTTTTCTTGGAATACATGTGATAAGTTACAATTATGGTTGATCACTAGTCCAGAATATCACATGAAACGTTTATTAGCAGCAGAAAGTGGGCCTATATATCAAATATGTCATAGTTTTCGAAATGAAGAATCAGGTCAATACCATAATCCAGAATTTACTATGTTAGAATGGTATCAACCTTTTTATTCAATGGAAAAATTAATCGGAGAAATAGATAGTTTTTTTCAAATTATATTGAAATGTAAAAGGTCAGAAAAAATCTCTTATCGAGATGTATTTATAAAATTTTTAAAAATAGATCCTTTATGTACTAATGCATCAGAATTATATAAAATATCTAAAAAATTGAAATTAGATCATTTAACTGATTGTGAAAATGATTTAAATAAATTAATACAATTATTATTTACATTAACAATAGAACCTTATCTTGGACAAGAAGTACCTTTATTTGTTTATCATTTCCCTATAAAACAAGCATCTCTTGCTGCTATTAATGCAAAAGATTCTCGTATATCAGAAAGATTTGAAATTTTTTTTAAAGGGATAGAATTAGGGAATGGTTTTTATGAACTCACTGATGTTAATGAACAAAAAAATCGGTTTATTAGAGATAATAAAGAACGTGTTGATATGAACCTTCCAATTCGAAAAATAGATGATTTTTTTTTAAATGCTTTATCTTATGGTCTTCCTCCTTGTTCAGGGGTTGCAATAGGTTTGGATAGATTAATTATGTTGATTCTAAATAAAAAAAGTATTGATGAAGTTATGTCGTTTCCATTAGATCGCTGTTAAAATTTATAATACATTTTACCAGTAATTTTCCATGGTAATATTTCCCTGTTTGCGACGCAAGTGTTTTTGCATATTTCTATTTTCTATTAGAAAACAACACGTATCCTTTACCATTAAAGGATTTCCACATAACATCACATGCGAAGTTTTAGAATTAATTGATAAACCAATATGTGTTTCTAATATTTTACTTTTTAATAAATAAGGAATTCTACCAGTTAAAGAATATTTATTTTTTTCTCTACTGATGACTGTTTGAATTTTTAATTTCCCATGATATTTTTTATCGAGTTCTTTCATAAGAGGAAGATAAGTTAATTCATTTTGATATCTAACTGCATGTATTAAAACAATGTTTTTGAATCTATTAAGGTTTTTTCCTTCTTTTAAAATAGAACAGTAAGGACCTATAGCTGTACCTGTAGCAAACATCCATAAAGTTTCGCAATCTGGTATTTCGTCTATAATAAAAAAACCAAATGATTTTTCTTTAATAAATACTGTGTCTCCATTTTGAAGATTATATAATAAATTACTTAATTTTCCATTTATTATACGAACAATATAAATTTCTATTTTTTTGTCACTAGGTGCACTCACATATGAATACGCTCTTTGAATTTTATTTTTGTTTAAAGTGTTAGTATCATACAAAGATAATTTAGTATATTGTCCGGCATAAAATGGTGCTATTGAAGCATTTAAAATAAGACTGAATAAGTTATTAGTCCATCTTTTTACTTCTAAAACATCTGCATTAATCCATGGATTCATTGTTTATTCTCAATAATTATTTATTAATTACATCATTGTACTTATTTTTTATAAGTACAATGATTATTTTTTAAAAAAAAGATAAACGTATTTCCATTTTTTTTTGTTTTATTTTTGATCAATTTTTTTGTTATCATTAGCCATGTTAATTGAAATTTTTTTTGGTTTTTCTTCTTCTGGAATATTACATTCAAAATTTAATGTTAATAAACCTAAAGATAATTCTGCTTTTTTTACTTGAATTTTATGATCTAAATTAAAATTTAAAGAAAAATTATTAAACATTATGCCTTTATGTAACCATTTACTAGTTTCTTTATGAGTATGTTCTTTTTGATGATCTTCTTTTTTTCCTTGAATAGATAATTGATTATTATGTACAGATATATCTAGTTCTTTTTCTTCATATCCAGGAATACTTAGTGTCAATTGATATTGAATGTCATTGATTTGAATAAGATTATATGCTGGTGTATCAGATATTGGTTTTTCTCCAGTTAGCGTACTAAACATTTTATCAATTTGATTAAATCTGTTTGAAAAAATATTATTATCATTAAAATTTGGAACAAATGAAAGAGAGCGATAAGACATAAAAAGTTCCTCTTATTATGTTTTACATTGTAAAATATTTTTAATATTGTTACGTATAAAAAAATTAAAAAAAGTCTTTTTTCATAGTAAGGTCTTATTTTTTTTTTTCAATGGTATTTAAAAAATAATTTAAAAAAATCATAGTGTAAAACATTTATCTGTAGTGGAGGTAGTGTATTAAAAAATAACTTTTTAAAAAATTATAAAATAAAACGACTAAGATCTTCATTAGATATTAATTGATCTAAATGTTGTCCTACATAATTAGAATTTATTTCAATTGTATTACCATTATTATCACTGGCATTAAAAGATATATCTTCCATTAATTTTTCTAATACAGTATGTAATCGACGTGCTCCAATATTTTCCATTGATTCATTGACTTTCCAAGCCGCTTCTGCAATATTGCGAATTCCTTCTTTTGTAAAATTAATATGTACACCTTCTGTTTCCATAAGTGCTTTATATTGCGTAGTAATAGATGCTTTAGGTTCAGTTAATATTTTTTCAAAATCATCAATAGTCAGAGCTTGAAGTTCAACTTTAATTGGAAGACGTCCTTGTAATTCAGGAATTAGATCAGAAGGTGTAGATGTTTGAAATGCACCAGATGCAATAAATAAAATATGATCTGTTTTAACCATTCCATATTTAGTAGATACGGTACAACCTTCTACTAATGGAAGCAAGTCCCGTTGCACACCTTCGCGAGAGATATCGGGACCAGAGGAATCACCTCTTTTACATATTTTGTCAATTTCATCAATAAATACTATACCATTTTGTTCAACTGCATTAATAGCTTCTTTTTTTACTTCTTCTTGATTGATTAATTTAGCGGCTTCTTCTTCTGTTAAAAGTGTAATGGCATCTTTTATTTTGAGACGTCTAGTATTTTTTTTATGTCCTCCTAAATTTTGGAATAAAGATTGTAATTGACTAGTTAATTCCTCCATTCCTGGAGGTGCCATTATTTCAACACCCATAGTCGTTGATAATACGTTGATTTCTATTTCTTTTTCATCTAAAACACCTTCTCTTAATTTTTTTCGAAATGTTTGAATCGTATTTAATAGACTTTCATTTTTTTCATTTTCTGTCCAATTTTTTTTAGGTGTAGGAACAAGAACATCTAATATTTTTTCTTCAACAATTTCTTCAACACGAATTTTATTTTTTTTAATGTTTTTTATTCGAATCATTTTTATTGCGGCATCAGTTAAATCACGAATAATTGAATCTACTTCTTTTCCAACATATCCCACTTCAGTAAATTTAGTAGCTTCTACTTTTATAAAAGGAGAATTAGCTAATTTTGCTAAGCGTCTTGCAATTTCTGTTTTTCCTACTCCAGTAGGACCAATCATTAAAATATTTTTAGGAGTAATTTCATGACGCAACTCACTGTTTAACTGCATACGACGCCAACGATTTCTTAATGCAATAGATACAGCTCTTTTTGCTTTTTCTTGACCAATGATAAATTTATCAAGTTCAGAAACAATTTGAGGAGGAGTCATTTCAGACATATAGATAATCCTTATTTTTCTGAAAATAGTTCTTTTATAGTAAAAGTATGATTTGTATATATACAAATATTTGCAGCAATATTTAATGATTTTTCTACAATTTGATTAGCATCTAAAGTAGTATTATCCATTAATGCTCTAGCAGAAGATTGAGCATACGTACCACCTGATCCTATAGCTATTAAATCATCTTCAGGTTGGATTACATCTCCATTTCCTGTAATGATTAATGAATTTTCTTTATCGGCTACTGCTAATAAAGCTTCAAGTTTCCGTAACATTCTATCAGAACGCCAATCTTTTGCTAATTCAATAGCTGCACGTTGTAATTGACCTTGATACATAGCCAATTTTTTTTCAAACATTTCAAATAAAGTAAATGCATCCGCAGTACCTCCCGCAAAACCAGCAATGACTTTTTCATGATAAAGAGATCTAATTTTTTTGACGTTACTTTTCATAATTGTATTGCCTAAAGTTGCTTGTCCATCACCTCCAATTACTACTTTATTTTTCAATCTTACGCTTAATATTGTAGTCACAAGAAAAGCCCCTTTAAAATAACATTTTTATTTTTTATAATAAAAAATATATTATATAAAATTTAATTTACTATCTTTATTTAAAAAATAGCATATGATTTTTTTGTATTATTTTTGAAAATTTCTAAAAGATATTTTTTAAATAACATGTTTATTTGTATAAAATATTAATAACGGTATCTGTTTTTTAAAATAATATATTTTTTATAAATTTTTTAACGTTTGAATATATTTCCATTTTTCTTTTGGTTTGGGAGGTAATAAACTATTATTTTTACTATTTTTAATAAAAATTTTATTTTTTGTTTTAGAAAAATTTTTAATATTTATATTGGAAGCGGCAAAAAAAACAAAAATTGACATTACAGTTAATATTAAAAAGATATATAAATTATTTTTTTTTTTTTTTTAAATACATATATTTTTTTGAACGTCATTTTATAAAAAATTGTTAATTTTTTAGTATTAATATATTAATAATTGTATAATAAATAGATATTTTAAATTGCTCTAGGAAAAATATTTATGAAAAAAAACATTCATCCTCGTTATTCTAAAATAACAGCCACTTGTTCTTGTGGAAATACAATTACAATTTTTTCTACCATTAATCATGATCTAAATTTAGATATATGTGCAAAATGTCATCCATTCTATACCGGAAAACAAAGAATTATTGATACTGGAGGACGTGTTGAAAGATTTAAAAAACGTTTTAAATTTTCTAAAAAAGAATTAAGTTAAAATTATTTTCATCTTTTATGTTGTTTAAGCATCTTAAATTATGTTTTTAGGTGCTTAAAATTTATAAAATACTTTTTAAAAATATTTTTTTTTATTTAAGATAGAAACATTATAAAAATAATTTTTTAGAGCTAAATAAATAGAATGAGCAAGTTTATTTTGATAACTATCTGTTCCTAATTTTTTTTCTTCTGAAAAATTCGTGAGAAAACCAGTTTCTATTAATATAGAAGGTATATTTATTGAACTTAATATTCCTAAACTAGCATTATTTGGAGACATTTTATGTAATTTTATATTTTTCTTCATTTCTTGAAAAAGATATTTAGATATATCCAATACTGTTTTTTGCAAATTGTAAAATTCTAGATCTAGAATAGTTTTTTTTAAAAAAACATCGTTTTCATTTTCTTTAAATATTTTTTCAATACTTTCAGGGAAACGCACAGTTATTTTTTTTTTTATATAATTATCAATTTCACGATTCATTCTACTTTTTGAAATCATCCATATAGATGCTCCTGATACATATTGTTTGTTAAAAGAATCGGCGTGAATAGAGACTAATAAATTTACGTGATTTTTTTTAAGAAATTTTTTTCTCATTTTTACTGAAAAATAAGAATCATCACTACGTGTTAGAATTGTATTAAACATACCATCATTATTTAATAACTGATTAAGTTTTAGTGCTATTTGAATATTTACTTTTTTTTCTTGAAGTCCTGTATGACTAATTGCACCTGGATCTCTACCACCATGTCCAGCATCTATTACTATCGTAATTTTTTTTGACATATAATGATGTCGTTGATTTTGGATTGAGAGTTCTTTTTTATTAGACACATTGATTTTTTTAAAAAAACTATTTTTTTTTTCTCTTGTTTTTTTATATTGTTCTAAATGTAATTGATTAAAAAAAAACAATGTATATTTTTTGAGTTGTTTTTTTTGAAAAGAATATTATTTGTATTGTTAATAGCTCGAGTTTGAGTTGAAAATAAAAAAATAAAAAATACTATCCATTTACAAGAATAATAAAAAATCATAAATTTGTTCCTTAATTTTTTATTTTTAAATTTTAAGTAGTTTGTACGTGAGAATAAATACTTTAATCAAGTAAGACTGGAGCGGGAAACGAGACTTGAACTCGTGACCCCAACCTTGGCAAGGTTGTGCTCTACCGACTGAGCTATTCCCGCAAAATTTTTAAATTTAATAGATATATTTTATATATTTTATATATATAAAATATATTTTTCAAGCTTTCTTTTCTAAAAAATGATTTTTATTTTAATTTAAAAAGATTTTTTCTATAAAAATCTAATTCCATTATAGATTCCCGAATATCTTCTAATGCTCTATGATTGTTCTTTTTTTTTAATTTATTGTAAATGACTGGATACCAACGTTGTGCTAATTCTTTTAGAGTACTAACATCTATGCATCGATAGTGAAAATAACTTTCTAGGTTTGGCATGTATTCCAATAAAAATCTTCTATCTTGAGCAATACTATTTCCGCAAATTGGAGATGATTGAATAGTTGTCCATTTTTTTAAAAAAAGTATAGTTTCAATTTCTGCTTTTTTTTCATCATATAAACTTTCATTGCTACGTTTAATCAATCCATTTTTTGTATGCGTTATAATATTCCATGAGTTCATAAGTGAAATATATTCTTTTTTTTGATATATAGGAATTACTGGACCTTCCGCAATTATATTTAGATTGCTATCTGTAATTAATGTAGCAATTTCAATAATACGATGTATCTTAGGATTGAGTCCAGTCATTTCTAAATCAATCCAAATCAAATTTTTTTTATGCATTTTATAAGAAGTTTTTTAAGTTCATTTTACTTTAAATGAATATAATTAATTCATGATTGATCGATCGTTTTTTACAATTTTTATTTTTATTGAATATCTTATATTATATATGTTAATTATATATTAATTTTTAATTGAAAATCTATTATTTTAAGGAAAAACAATAATATTTAAATAATTTTAAATTTTTTCGAAATTATAAAAAATATACATTTTAAACTATTGTATAAAATTAAAGGAGATAAATTTTTTAATGAAAAACATTAATTTTAATAAAACTAAAGCTTATGAAGATTTAAAAAATCATTTTAAAAAAATAAAAAAAATTCATTTAAGAGATATTTTTGCATCTGATATAAATCGATTCAAAAAATACTCACTTTTATTTAAAAATCAAATATTAGTTGATTTTTCAAAAAATAGGATTAATGATGAAACCTTAATGTATTTATTAAACTTGGCTAAAGAAACAGACGTAAAATCCGCAATAAAATCAATGTTTTCTGGTGCTAAAATAAATCAAACAGAAGATCGTGCTGTATTACATATAGCATTGCGTAACAGGACCAATCGTCCTATTATAGTAGATAATTGTAATATCATGTTAGAAATTAATACTATTCTTGAAAAAATGAAAAATTTTTCGAATTGTATTATCAATGGACAATGGAAAGGTTATACTGGAAGAGCTATTTCTGATATTGTAAACATTGGTATCGGAGGATCTGATTTGGGACCATATATGGTTACCGAAGCATTACGTCCATATAAAAATCATTTAAATATTCATTATATCTCTAATATAGATGGTACTCATCTTGCTGAAGTTTTGAGTAAAATAAACCCTGAAACAACTATTTTTTTAATAGCATCAAAAACTTTTACAACAGATGAAACTATCACTAATGCTCACAGTGCAAAAAAATGGTTTTTGCACTATTCTAAGAATATAGACACTTTAAATAAACATTTTTTTGCTTTGTCAGCTAATGTGCAAAATGCTTTAAATTTTGGAATTAATATTAATAATATTTTTAAATTTTGGAGCTGGGTAGGAGGACGTTTTTCATTATGGTCTTCAGTAGGATTATCTATAATATTATCAATTGGATTTAATAATTTTGAAAAATTTTTAGATGGTGCACATGCTATGGATAACCATTTTTATAATAGTAATTATAATGAAAATATTCCAATAGTCCTCGCTTTAATTAGTATTTGGTATACTAATTTTTTTGGTGCTGAAACAGAAGCAATATTACCATATGATCAATATATGCATCGTTTTTCTGCATATTTGCAACAATCTAATATGGAATCTAATGGTAAATCTATTGATAGAAATGGTAAAAAAATACTTTATCAAACTGGTCCTATTATTTGGGGTGAACCAGGCACTAATGGTCAACATGCATTTTATCAATTATTACATCAAGGAACTAAATTAATTCCTTGTGATTTCATTGCTCCAGTGATTTCTCATAACAATTTAAGCAATCATCATACAAAATTATTATCTAATTTTTTAGCTCAAACTAAAGCTTTGGCTTTTGGTAAAACTAAAGAGAGTCTTTTACAAAAATATATGTTTTCTCAAAAAAATTATAATAATTTAAATAAGATCTTGTCTTTTAAAATATGTGAAGGAAATCAACCTACAAATTCAATTTTAATTCGAAAAATTACTCCGTATACTTTAGGTGCATTAATTTCTTTGTATGAACATAAAATTTTTGTTCAAGGTTATATTTTAAACATTTTTAGTTTTGATCAATGGGGTGTTGAAATAGGAAAAGAATTTTCTCAGAATATTTATAATTGTTTGAATAATAACATAAAAGAACATGATCAAGATTCGTCTACTGAAGGGCTCATTAATTTTTACAAATCTTTTATAACATAATTATGTTACTATTTTTAAAATCATACTTTTTCTTTGAAAAGGATGTTCTTTTAAAGAATTAAATTACTAATATTATCTTTTACGTTTTATTTTGAAATTATTTTACAATTCTAGCTTTTTAGAAATATGAGTGGCTATTATGTTTATATTAATGAAATTAAAAATACAAAAATTTGGTCGTTTTTTAAGTAATATGATAATGCCCAATATAAGTATTTTTATTGCATGGGGAATAATGACCGCTTTGTTTATACCGTTAGGATGGCAACCCAATAAAACTTTAGAACAGTTAATATCACCTATGATTTTTTATCTTTTACCGATTTTAATTGGATACACTGGAGGCAGTCTAATTTCTAGCACGAGAGGTGGGTTGGTAGGAAGCATAACTACTATAGGAGTGATTACTAGTACCAGCATACCAATGTTATTAGGTGCAATGATTACGGGACCATTAGGTGGTTACGCTATTAAATTTTTTGACAAAAAAATAGAAAATAAAGTAAAAAACGGTTTCGAAATGTTGACAAATAATTTCTCTATTGCAATATTCGGAATATTATTAGCAATAATTTCATTTTTTACTATTGGACCATTTATTGAATGGATATCTCATATATTAGCGAAATTAATTAAAGTTATTGTATGCCATAATCTATTACCTTTTACTTCTATTATTATAGAACCCGCTAAAATATTTTTTTTAAACAATGCTATTAATCACGGAATTTTTTCTCCTTTAGGAATTCAAGATGCATCAGAAAATCATAGTTCTATATTTTTTTTGATTGAGTCTAATCCAGCTCCAGGATTGGGTGTATTAATCGCGTGGTTTTTTTTCGGCAAAGGAGAATTATCTAAATCTTCAGGAGGAGCCGCAATTATTGAATTTTTAGGGGGAATTCATGAGATTTATTTTCCTTATGTATTAATCAAACCAAAATTGATTATTTCTCTTATTTTGGGTAGTATGACTAGTATTTTTATTCTTGTTTTATTACACGGAGGATTAATTTCTGCAGCATCACCCGGTTCTATTTTAGCTATTTTAGCTATGACTCCTAAAGGACTGTATTTTGCTAATATTTCTGCTATTTTTTGTTCTTTTATAGTTTCTTTTATTAGTGCTGCGATATTGTTAAAATGTAATTTTTTTATCATTCAAAAAAATACTAAAAAAATTTTTAACAAAAATACAAGTACTTTGAAAGTACTTAAAGACAATCAGAATGATCTTCAATCGAGTTTTTTTTCTAATGTTAAAACTATTATAGTTGCTTGTGATGCCGGAATGGGATCTAGTGCAATGGGGGCAAGTATACTAAGAAAAAAAATAAAAAATGCTCATTTAACACACATTTCTGTATTAAATATGGCTATTAATGTTCTTCCTAAAAATGCAGATTTAATAATTACACATAAAAATTTAACGCATCGTGCTAAAGAATATGCACCTTATGCCAATCATGTATCTTTAAAAAATTTTTTGAATAATAAATTTTATGACGATTTAGTAAAAAAAATAATCGAAAATATAATTGTTGTAGATAAGAATAATACTCATTCCTTTAATAAAAATATAGATTATCAAATAAAATCAAATAATCTATTTCAGTTAAGTGAAAAAAATATTTTATTAAATCAGCATGCATCTAACAAAGAAGAAGCAATTTATATTGTCGGTAAAAACTTAGTAAAACAAGGATATGTTAAATTCGATTATATTAATTCAATGTTAGAAAGAGAGAAAATAGCCTCTACTTGGCTGGGAGAATCAATAGCATTACCACATGGAACTATTGAAGCGAAAGATGCTGTTTTAAAAACTGGAGTAATTTTTTGTCAATTTCCAAAAGGTGTTCATTTTGGAGAAGAGATTGACGATATTGCCTATCTTGTAATTGGTATAGCCGCTAAAAATAACGAACATATTATGGTTGTCAGTAATATTACTAATGCATTAGATGACAAAGATACTATAAAAAGATTATCTAGTACTACTAGTGTACAAGAAGTATTATCGCTTTTAACTATTGAAAAAAATTAGTGTGCTATTAATTCATTTCAATCTTAAATTTTTATTGGACTGACTTATGAAAGCGCTGCATTTTGGAGCTGGAAATATCGGACGTGGTTTTATTGGGAAAATACTATCAGAATCAGGCTTCCACGTATTTTTTTCTGATATTGATCAAAATATAATAGATGCTATTAATTGTAATAAAGAGTATGTTGTTAAAATAGTAGGAAATAATCAAGAGAAGGTTGTTACTGTTAAAAACGTAAGCGCTATCAATTCTCATGATCCAAAAGTAATGAAAATTATTTCTTCAGTTAATATAATTACCACTGCAGTCGGACCTAGTTCACTAGATAAAATTGCTTTGATTATTGCTAAAGGAATATTATATAAAATTAAAGTAAAATCTATAATATCATTGAATATTATTGCCTGCGAAAATAAAATCAAAGCCAGTTCTTTTTTAAAAAAAGCAGTTCTAAAAAAATTATCTACAAAATATCATGATTATTTAAATAAATATATTGGTTTCGTAGATTGTAGTATAGATACTATTATACCTTTAGTTAAAAAGGAAAATAAAGATTCTTTATTTTTGATTGCCGAAGATTTTCAAGAATGGATTGTTAATATTAATCAATTTAAAGGAACACCACCAACAATAGTTAATATGAAATTAAGTAATAATTTAAATTCTTTTATAGAGCGAAAGTTATTTACATTAAATACTGGACATGCTGTAGCTGCTTATTTGGGTTTAATAAAAAAATATCAAACGATACAAGAAGCTATATTAGATAAAAAAATACGTTTTATTGTTAGATCTGCTATGGAAGAAAGTGGAGCTGTCTTAATTAAACGTCATAATTTTAATAAAGATAATCATTTTTCTTATATTAATAAAATTTTTTTTCGTTTTGAAAATCCTTTTTTATCAGATCATCTTAAACGTATAGCAAGGAATCCATTGCAAAAACTAGAAAAAAAAGAACGTTTGATAAAACCTTTGATAGAGAGTATTGAATATGGACTACCTCATTCTAATTTAGCAAAAGGTGCTGCGGCAGCATTTTATTACCAAAATCCTCAAGATTTGGAATCCATGAAGATTTTTTCTTTAATAAAGAAACAGGGCATTAAAAAAACCTTAATGACAGTCTGTAATGTATCTATAAATAGTACAGTATTATGTTCTATTCTTAAAGAATATTATTCCATTTGTAAAGAATTGAAATGAAATTATTTTTTAGTAAAAAATTACTTTTTATTTAATAGAATAGTTCATAATAGTTCTATTCTATTTTTGTAAAATAGTATATTAAATAAAATTAGAGAAAAAGGCAATGCCCATTCTTATATTACCATCTGATTTATCTAGTCAAATTTCTTCTGGAGAAATCATTGATCGTCCAGCTTCTGTTGTTAAAGAAATCATAGAAAATAGTATAGATGCTGGTGCGAAAAATATTAACATTATAATTGAAAAAAGTGGTTTTCAATCCATTCTTATAAGAGATGATGGTTGCGGTATTAAAAAAAAAGAATTATTACTTGCAATTACTCATCATGCTACTAGTAAGATTAATTCGTTATCAGATTTAGATGCCATCAGTACTTTTGGATTTCGAGGCGAGGCTCTAGCTAGTATTAGAGCTGTATCAAGATTAACTTTAATTTCTTGTACTCATTTAAATAGTCTTGCTTGGAAAATATATTCAGAAAGATTTATTGATAATCATATTACTGTGCAACCTATTGCTCATCCGAAAGGTACAACTGTTATAGTAGAAAATTTATTTTATAATATACCAGTCCGTCTTAAATTTATAAAGAATAAAAGATCAGAATTTTTTAAAATCTTTGAAGTAATAAAAAAAATAGCTTTATCTCACTTTGATATAAATTTTTCTTTAAAACATAATGAAAAATTGATTGCTCAATATAATTCTGTAAATAATGAGCAAAAAAAAATTTATAGATTGAGAAATATACTAAATACATTCAATATAAATAAATCAAGAGAGATACAGTCAAAAAAAGATGATATTTTTTTATTTGGATGGATATCATATCTTCAAGATTGTAACAATCTTAAAAAAATACAATATTGTTATGTTAATAATCGATGTATTTATAATAAACTCTTTGTTAACGCAATTTGTAATGCTTACTATAAAATAGTAGGAAATAAGAATATATCATTTATTTTGTATTTAAAAATTCCACCTAATAATATTGATGTTAATATTCACCCCACTAAAAATGAAATCAAGTTTCATCAACCTAATATAATTTATATTTTTATTTACGAAGCTATTTTATGTAATTTAAAAAAAATTACATATAAATATTCATCAAAAAATATTTTATTTAAAAATATATATGAAAAAAAAGAACTTAATAAATCAGGTTTTTTTAATTCTAATCTTAAGAGTTGTTTAAAAAAAGATAATACTTCTATTGGAAAATTGTTAATAGTTATACGTAAATATTATGGTTTGATTTGTTATCGTAATGATTTTTTCTTAATCTCATTACCTTTAGCCCAGGGAATTGTTGAAAAAAAAAAATTGATAAATGATATTGAAAAAAAAATAATACCTGAATACTTTTTAACTAACATTAAACTTAATTCTACATTGCAAGAATATATCATATTATTTAATAATAGAAAAATTTTATCAAAAATTGGATTTCATTTAATTTTTAAAAAAAAATATGTTATTTTAAGCACAACTCCTTGTTTTTTAAAAAATAACATTGATCTAATATTATCTTTTTTCAAATTTCTATTTCTTAGAAAAAAAATATCAATTTTAGAAATGATAAATTGGTTTTATATTAACGTTTTTATAGAACTAAAAGATTGGAATTATATTAATGGCATTGCAGTGATTTTAGAAATAGAATATTATTATCCTTTATTACTAAAAAATCCTCCACCAAAATTATTGCAAAAAATAGATATTGATGCAGCTTTATGTATTTTAAAACTATGAATTTTTATAAAAAAAAAAACCTATAATTCTTTTTTTAATGGGACCAACAGCATGTGGAAAAAGTAAACTTGCTATGTGTCTTAGAAAATATTTACCAATAGAATTGATTAGTGTAGATTCTGCATTAATTTATCGTGGAATGGATATTGGAACAGATAAGCCAAGTTTTTCTGATTTATCTAGTCATCCTCATCGTTTATTAAATATTAAAGATCCAGTTGAATACTATTCTGCTTCAGAATTTCAGAATGATGTTTTAAAAGAAATCAATAATATTATTCAATTAGGGAAAATACCTTGTCTTGTTGGTGGTACAATGTTTTATTATCATGTATTACTATATGGATTATCTGTTTTGCCACCATCTAATATTAAAACACGTGAATTTTTATTACAGAAAGCTAACGATAAATATTCTTTACATGAAAAATTAGAATTAATAGATCCTATCTCTGCTAGTCGAATTCACAAAAATGATTTTCAAAGATTATTAAGAGCTTTAGAAATTTTTCATCTTTCTGGAAAAAATTTAACAGAACTAAAAAAATATAATAACTATCAATTACCATATACTGTTTTTCAATTTGCAATTATACCTCCGAATAAAGAATGGTTGAATAATAAAATTGAATTTCGTGTAAGAAAAATGTTCATGTTAGATTTTCAACAAGAAGTAGAATTTCTTTTTTTAAGAGGAGATTTGCATATAAATTTACCATCTATGCGATGTATAGGATATCGTCAAATGTGGGAATATCTTGAATACAAAACAAGTCATAAGGAAATGTTCAATAAAATTGTTTTTTCTACAAGAAAATTAGCTAAACGTCAACTAACATGGTTAAAAAAATGGGAGAATCTCAATAAGATATTATATAATTCTAATACAAATATTCTAGTTGAACAAGTATTAGATACCCTTGAAAAAGGATGTAAAAAGTTTTTATAAGATTAATGATATTAATAGAAAAAATAGTGTTTTATTCTTAATAGAATATAAAAAATTTTTTATAGATTCTTTAGATCTTAAAACAAATAAACATTTAATTCTTTCAATAATTTTTTAAAACTATTTTAGTAATAAAACTAATAAATGAGGCATAGAATGGCCTGGAATAAACCAAGTGATAATAAACCTGAACTTGATCCATGGGGGGGCAAGAATAGTGAAGATAAAAACTGTTCGGATAATAAAAATGAAAAAAAAATAAAGAACAAAGATACTATAGAAGATATAAAAAGTTTTTTTTATAACATGAAGAATATTATTACTAGAAACAATAATTCTTTTAGTTTATCAAATAAGACAAGTCATCCTTTTTTAATAATAATATTTATAAGTTTTTTTATTTGGTGTATTAGTGGTTTTTATACTATCAAAGAAGCCGAACGTGGTGTGGTTACTAGTTTTGGCAAATTTAGTCATTTAGTCGAGCCAGGATTAAATTGGAGACCAGTTTTTATTGACGAAGTTAAAACGGTGAATGTTGAAACTGTACGTGAATTAGCAACTTCGGGTGTAATGTTAACTTCAGATGAAAATGTAGTTCGTGTAGAAATGAATGTACAATATAAAATCACTAATCCCGCTCATTATTTATTTTCTGTTTCTTATCCAGATGACAGTTTGCGTCAAGCAACAGATAGTGCATTGAGGGGAGTTATCGGACATTCAACTATGGATCGAGTATTAACAGAAGGACGTACTTTGGTAAGAAGTGATACTCAAAAAGAAATTGAAGACACCATCAAACCATATCAAATGGGAATTACAATATTAGATGTTAATTTTCAAACAGCTAGACCTCCAGAAGAGGTTAAATCTTCTTTTGATGATGCTATTGCAGCGCGTGAAAACCGTGAACAGTACGTACGTGAAGCTGAAGCTTATGCCAACGAAGTCAATCCTAAAGCTAATGGTAAGGCACAAAGAATCTTAGAAGAAGCTCGAGCATACTCATCGCGTATAATTCTTGAAGCTCAAGGAGAAGTGGCTCGTTTTTCGAAAATTCTACCTGAATATAAAAAAGCTAAAAAAATAACTTTAAAACGTCTTTATATAGAATCAATGGAAAGAATGTTAAGTAAAAATAAAAAGATATTTATTGATCAGAAAAATCATTCCACATTCTTTTTATCCTTGAATGAACTTTTTTCTAACATCAAATCTATTAATAAAAATTTTAGTAAGAATTATTCTTATCCTTCTAAGAAGGATAAACATTTTAACTATTTTTCTTCATTATCTCCTAAGAATATTTTAGAACAACGTCGTATTGACTCGATGCGAAGTGATGTTGCAAATAAAGAGACAGAATGAATATGAACAAAGTTTTTATTTTTATATCAAGTTTTTTGCTTCTTTTATTATCTTCCTCTTTTTTTATTGTTAAAGAAGGAGAACGTGGGATTATTTTACAATTTGGTAAAGTTTTACGTAATAATGAACAGAAAACTGTAGTATATAATCCTGGATTACATTTTAAGCTTCCTTTTTTAGAAACAGTTAAAATGTTAGATGGAAGGATTCATACTATGGATAATCAAGCAGATCGTTTTGTTACGAAAGAAAAAAAAGATCTTATTGTTGATTCTTATATTAAGTGGCGGATTAATGATTTTAGTCGCTATTATCTTGCGACTGGAGGAGGGGATACTTTTCAGGCCGAAGTATTATTAAAAAGAAAATTTAGTGATCGATTACGTTCTGAAATAGGTCGTCTTAACGTCAAAGAAATTGTTACTGATTCTCGAGGAAGATTAACAACAGATGTTCTAACTTCATTGAATAAAGGCACTATTAATTTAAAAAAAACATCTTTAATTAATGTTAATAGTATGAATGCACTAGGTATTCAAGTAGTAGATATTCGTATTAAACAAATCAATTTACCCATCGAAGTCTCTGATGCTATATATAATCGAATGAGAGCAGAAAGAGAAGCTGTAGCCAGAAGTCAGCGTTCTCAAGGACAAGAACAAGCAGAGAAATTACGTGCTGCAGCGGATTACAAAGTATCTTTAATATTAGCAAAAGCACAAAAAGAAGCATTAATTATTAAAGGTGAAGGGGAAGCAGAAGTAACAAAATTATTTGCAAAGAATTTTAGTTCTGAGCCTTATTTTTATTTTTTTATTCGTAGTTTGCGTGCTTATGAAAATAGTTTTAAAAACAAGCAGAATATTATGTTAATTAATTCAGATAGTGATTTTTTTCAATATATGAATCAAATGATTAAAATTGAAGAATAATATTTTAAAAATAAATATACAAAATGGGCATTATAAACATGAATAAAAATATAGTAATATTAGGAACGCAATGGGGTGATGAAGGAAAAGGAAAAATAGTAGATTGTTTAACTGCAGATAGTTCATATGTTGTAAGATATCAAGGAGGACATAATGCAGGTCATACTCTAGTTGTCAATGGAAAAAAAATTATTCTTCACCTAATTCCATCCGGAATATTACATAATAGTGTAATTGGAATTATTGCTAATGGTGTAGTGGTTTCACCATCAGCACTAATAAAAGAAATAAATATGTTAAAAAAAAATAATATTTTTATTAGTAAACGTTTATTTATTTCTAATTCTTCTCCTTTAATTTTACAATACCATATTGAAATGGATATAGCTCGTGAAAAAAAATTAGGCATTAATGCATTAGGTACAACGGGAAGGGGTATTGGACCTGCATATGAAGATAAAATAGCTCGTCGTGCCTTACGTATGGAAGATTTAAAAAATGAAAAAGTTTTATCCATGCGTTTAGAAAAAATAGTTGATTATTATAACCATCAATTAGTATCTTTTTATAAACAGAAAGCTATTGATTACAAAACTATTTTAAAAGATTTGCTACCAATAATAGATATCGTTCATGATATGATACAAGACACTACGTGTATTTTACATCAAGCTATTAAAAATAACAAAAAGATAGTGTTTGAAGGAGCTCAAGGTAGTTTTTTAGATATTGATCATGGTACATATCCTTATGTTACTTCTTCCAATAGTACGATTGGTGGTGTTATTACTGGAACAGGAGTAGGACCTAAAGACTTAAGTTGTATAATCGGCGTAACAAAAGCATACTGTACAAGAGTAGGCAATGGTCCTTTTCCGACTGAAGTATTTGATGATATAGATAAACATTTTTCAAACAAAGGACATGAATTTGGTTCTACAACTGGCAGAAAAAGACGTACTGGTTGGTTAGATACTGTGTCTTTATCTAGAGCAGTAAAAATTAATTCTATATCTAGTTTGTGTATAACAAAGTTAGATGTATTAGATGGATTACATGAAATAAAAATTTGTACATCTTATAAAAATTCTAATACTTTAGAAAGCGCATCATTTCCTGAAGGAGATAATTGGGAGAATATAACACCAATATATGAAACTTATCCGGGATGGACTAAGAAAACTTTAGGAGTGAAAAAGTTAGAGCATTTACCCCATGAAGCACGTAATTATATCAATCGTATAGAGGAAATAACACAGATTCCTATTAATATAGTTTCTACAGGTCCAGATCGTTCTGATATTATTTTAATTCAAGATTTTTTTTAGATTAAATAAAACTGTTAATTTATTAGAAAAATAGATTGCTATTTATGAATGTGAAATTTTATTCTAAAACAATATACATGGAGAAGTAAATATGGTAGTAGATCCCTACCAAAAAAGAGAAGCTAATAAATATAAAAATCCAATTCCAAGTCGAGAATATATTTTATCATGGCTTAGAAAATGTCAAGACTTAATAAGTCAAAGAAATTTAGAGAAAAAATTCGGTATCAACAATCAAGAAGAGAAAAAAGCACTACGTCGTAGATTAAGAGCAATGGAACGTGAAGGTCAAATAATCTATACTAAAAATCGTTGTTATATTGCTCCTGAAAATCTTAAAGTAGTCCAGGGAAAAGTTATAGGTCATAGAGACGGTTATGGTTTTCTTAGAACAGAAACGTTAAAAGATGATCTTTGGCTTTCATCAGAACAAATGAGATGCTGTATTCATGGTGATGTTATTTTGGCTCATATTGTCAATTCTGATAGAAAAGGAAGAAGTGCGGCAAAGTTTTTAAAAATACTACAACCTAATAATGTATTAATCGTTGGTAGGTATTATATTAAAAATGAAAAAAAATTTGTTATTCCAGATGATACTCGTTTTAACTTCAAAATTTTTATATGTTTATCTGTTGAAGAACACATTGAAATAGGTTCTGTTGTTGTTGTAAAATTAAAAAAAAATCTCATAAGAAATAATAAAATAAAAGGATTGATAGTAGAAGTTCTTGGAAAAGAAATGGGTATTAATTTAGCTATAGAAATAGCTTTACGTACGCATGCTATCCCTTCTTTGTGGTCAGATGAAATCAAAAAACAAATTAATACAATCAATGATACAATAAATCAATCTGATTTTAAAAATCGTATAGATTTAAGACATCTTCCTTTTTTTACGATTGATGACGAAGATGCTCGTGATTTTGATGATGCTATTTTTTGTAAAAAAAAAATAAATCTAGAAGAAGGTTGGGATTTATGGGTGGCTATTGCGGATGTGAGTTACTATATCAAACCTAATACAGCATTAGATAAAGAAGCTTTAGCAAGAGGCACTTCTATATATTTTCCTTCATTAGTTATACCAATGTTACCAGAAAAAATTTCTACAAATTTATGTTCTTTAATTCCTTATACGGAACGTTTATGTTTAATATGTGAGATGAGTTTATCGAAGACAGGAGAATTAATCAGTTATAAACATTATGAGGCCATCATATATTCTCATGGAAGATTTACATATAATGAAATTTTTAAAATTTGGAATGGTGATATTTTTCTTCGTTCTAAATATAAAAAATTATTAAAATATATAGAAAATCTTTCATGTTTACAAAAAATTTTACATGATAATAATCATTCTAAAAAAGGTATTGACTTTGAAAATATAGAACCTAAGTTTATTTTAGATTCTAATTTTAGAATTAAAGATATCTATCAAAATATTCGAAATGATGCACATAAATTCATCGAATCATGTATGATTTTAGCAAATATCGCTTCAGCTTCTTTTGTTGAAAAATATAAACATCCCGTTTTATTTCGCAACCATGATCGTCCTAAAAAAGATAGTATTATCAGTTTTCGTTTATTTTTAAAAGAATTAGGGCTAACATTGTCAGGGGGAGAAACTCCTGAATCAATTCATTATTCTAATTTATTAAAAAATATTTCTAATCGTCCTGAATATGAAATGATTCAAACAATATTATTACGTTCTATGAAACAAGCGGTATACTCTCCTGATAATTGTGGACACTTTGGTTTATCTTTATCTAGTTATGTTCATTTTACTTCACCTATTAGACGCTATCCTGATCTTGTATTACATAGAGTAATTAAATATTTATTATCAAATAAAAATAATATATCATCGAATGATTGTAATTCTTCTGATACTTATTTATATAATATTAGTGAAATGAAACAAATAGGAATTCATTGCTCTATAACTGAAAGACGTGCAGATGAAGCAAGCAGAAACGTAATTGATTGGTTAAAATGTGATTTTATGAATAAAAAAATTGGCGAAATATTAACTGGTGTTATTTCTAATGTAACTTCTTTTGGATTTTTTGTTCGTTTGAATCAGTTTTTTATTGATGGATTAGTCCACATAGCTTCTTTGCATGATGATTATTATTATTTTGATTCTCTAGGACTCAAACTAATTGGAAAGTCTAAAAAGAATATTTATCGTCTTGGTGATACTTTACAAGTTCAAGTGCTTTCTGTAAATTTACATGAGAGAAAAATAGAATTATCTTTATATAAATCTTATTAATGTATATTTTTAAAATATCAAATTATATTGATTTTTTTCTGTAATTAAAATACCATATACAGTAATTATTTAAAAATTTTAAAAAAGTTCCTTGCTCCCTTTAAAATATATATAGAAAATATCTTATAAAGGAAGCTAAAAAAAACCGAAAGGAGCATTTTGATGCGTCATTATGAAATAATATTCATGGTTCATCCTGATCAAAGTGACAAAATACCTTTAATGATAGAAAAATATAAGAAAATAATTCATGATAATTCTGGCAACATACATCGTTTAGAAGATTGGGGTAGACGCCAGTTATCTTATTCTATTAAAAAACTGCATAAAGCACATTATATTTTAATGAATATAGAAGTTTTTCCCCAAACTATTAATCTTTTAGAAACAGAATTTCGTTTCAATAATTTTATTCTTCGCAATATCATTATGTGTATGAAAGAAGCAGTAACTGAATCATCACCTATTTTAAAACTTAAAGATGATAAAAAAGAAAAAAAATAAAATTCATTGAAAATATTAAGTATTAGAAAACATCAAATATTTTAAAATAATTATTTATAATATTTTTTTTGGAGAAAATAAAATGGTTCGCTACTTTCGTCGTCGAAAATTTTGTCGGTTTACTGCAGAACACGTTAAAGAAATAGATTATAAAGATATCACTGTTCTGAAAAATTATATTACAGAAAGCGGTAAAATTGTTCCTAGTCGTATTACTGGAACTAGAGCAAAATATCAAAGACAATTATCTAAAGCTATTAAGAGAGCACGTTATCTTGCTTTATTGCCATATACTGATCAACACCGTTGAAATTACGATACAATCAAACATTAAATAAAAAGAGAACAGGTCAACTATGGAAGTCATTCTTTTATCTAAAATCTATAAATTAGGTGATTCCGGAGCAATTATAAATGTTAAATCTGGTTATGCGAGAAATTTTTTAATCCCAAAAGGAAAAGCTATTTTAGCTAATAAAAAAAATATTGAATCTTTTGAAGCTCAACGTGTTGCATTAGAAAAAGAAAACATTAGCAAATTGCTAATAGCACAGTCACGAGCCGATAAAATTAAAAAAGTCAATTCTTTAACAATTGCATCGAAAGTTGGGAAAGAAGGTAAGATATTTGGTTCTGTGGGAGTTAGAAATATTATTAAAGAAATGATGCTACTGGGTATTAAAATAAATAAAAAAGAAATTCGATTACCTAATGGTTTATTACGTCAAGTGGGTGAACACAAAGTTATTTTTCAACCACATAACGAAGTATTTCTTTATTTTACGGTTAATATAATTCCAAAAAAATAATTTTATAAAAATGTTTTCTTTGGTACTATGAATATATGGCATAAAATGTTAGATAAAATTTGTGGGTTGGCACGTAGCGCCGGTAATACAATTATGAAATTTTATAATTCTGAAAAATTTATAAATATTTCTTACAAATCAGATAAAACTCCTATAACTAATGTTGATCACGAAGCTAATAGTATAATTAAAAAAGGACTTTCATTAATTACCCCCAATATTCCAATTCTTTCCGAAGAGGAATTATATAATTTTAAAATTTGTCAACATTGGAATCATTACTGGTTAGTAGATCCATTAGATGGAACTAAAGAATTTTTAAAAAAAAATGGTGAATTTACAGTAAATATCAGCTTAATTAAAAACGGAATTCCTGTATTAGGGGTAATATACGCTCCTTTTTTTGATATTTTGTATTGTTCTTTAAATAAACACGCTTGGAAAGAAAAAAAACCTGGTTACAAAGAAAGAATTTATGTTTCTAAATCAAAAGTTCCTTTGTTAATTACTAGTCGTTCGCATCCTGATAAAGAATTAAAAGATTATTTACGAGCAAGAAAAAATTACAGAATAAAAAAAATGGGTTCTTCATTAAAATTTTGTTTGATAGCAGAAGGAATAGCGCATATTTATCCAAGATTTGGAAATACTCATATTTGGGATACTGCAGCCGGTCATTCCATTGTAGTCGCAGCTGGTGGAAAGGTTAAAACATGGACGGATGAAAATTTAAATTATTCATTATCTTCTCGTCGTTCTTTTGTTAATACTGGTTTTTGTGCATCTACATCTTAATTTTTATTAGTCAAATTACTTTAAAATGTAATATTCTTATGAAAAATATTGAAATAAAAATTTTAAATTCAGAGATAAGTAAAAGTTTTTTGTTACCAAAATATGCAACGATGGGATCGTCTGGTTTAGATCTTAGAGCTTGTTTGGAAAAAAAAACTAAATTAAAATCTCAAAAAACTATTTTAGTTCCAACAGGAATAGCAATATACATTGCAGATCCAAATGTTACAGCTTTAATTTTGCCTCGATCTGGATTGGGTCATAAGAAAGGAATTGTATTAGGCAACTTAGTTGGTTTAATTGATTCAGATTATCAAGGTCAATTAATGATATCTCTTTGGAATCGTAGTGAAAAAGATTTTTATATTAATCCGTACGATAGAATTGCGCAAATAATATTTATTCCAGTTATAAAACCCCATTTTTCTCTAGTTAAAGAGTTCAAAAAAACTGTACGGGCTAAAAAAGGATTTGGTCATTCTGGTGTAATTTAGTAAAGAATTTTACTGATTTCTAGTCAATTCCATATTTTTCGCGATATTTTGTTAATTCGGGTATATGTTTTTTTAAGTTTGTATCTCTTAGTAAATAGGAAATCAAATCTTCAATAGTAATTATTGAAATTATTTTATAACTTTTCTTGTTATTAAGGTGGTGAATAGTATGTAAATTTCTTTTTCCTTTTTCTTTTCTATCTAAAAGCACAAATATAGAAGATATTTTTGCTTTTTTTTCTTCTATCATTTCAATTGATTGATGTATTGCTGTACCCGATGTAATGACATCATCTAGAATAATAATGTTTTTATCACTAATTTCTCTTCCAATTAAATCTCCTTTTTCTCCATGTTTTTTTTGTTCTTTTCGATTGAAAGCATAGGGGATATTTAAATTGTAATAATTTTTTAACGCTATAGCAGTAGCTACAACAATAGGAATTCCTTTGTATGCAGCACCAAATAAGACGTCAAATTTCATTTTTGAGTCTATTATGGAACGGGCATAAAATAGACCAATTTTAGTAATATCTTTTCCTGTAGATAGTAGACCTGAATTAAAAAAATAAGGACTTGTCCGTCCTGATTTTAATTTAAACCTTCCGAATTTTAATGCTTTTTTTTTAAAAGAAAAATCAATAAATTCTTTCTTCCAGTTCATAAAAATTAAATCCTAATTAATTATAAAATTTTTAGAATATCATTCTAAATACTAATAATTTAATTGATATCAAAAATTAACATAATTTTTATTAGATAGCATAATATAGAAGTATTAAGTTTTATTGATGGCCCTTGCTGGATTTGAACCAGCGACCAAGCGATTATGAGTCGCTTGCTCTTACCACTGAGCTAAAGGGCCACGTTTTTATACTCTCTTTACTATAAATGAATTTTTTCTAATAATCTAGAATTCTTTTTATTTTTTTAAAAAATATTTATATATATTTGACAGATATGTAAAATTTTGATATATATATTTATATTCCTCTGTAGTTCAGTTGGTAGAACGGCGGACTGTTAATCCGTATGTCACTGGTTCGAATCCAGTCAGGGGAGAAAAAATATTTTTTATCTGATAATATTTTTTAATCAATAATCAATTTTAATTCTTTTGATAAATTCCTTTTTTCTTTTGATAATTCTGCATTTTTAACAATGTAATCATCTATTCTATCTTCATAATCGTTTTTCATCGTAAAAATTATTTTTTTTATTTCTTCATAATTCATATCCAATGTAATATATTGACTAAGATTGTCTAAAAGCAATATTCTCTTTTGATTATCTCTAATTTTTTTTTCAATATCGCATATTTCTCTTTTAATTTTGTTTTTTCTTCTAAACTTATGTACAAATTCTAATACATTTTTAAATGACTTTTTTGTTTCTGACATGTTAAACTCCCTTTTTATCAACCTTGAATTTTAAATTATATTTATAACAATATGATACTTTTAAAAAAAAAACCTACTTTTTTATTTTATGACTATGAAACTTTTGGAATACATACATCTTTAGATAAACCGGCTCAATTCGCTTGTATTAGAACAGACATAAATTTAAATATTTTAGATAATCCAGAGTGTTTTTATTGTTTTCCATCAGATGATTATTTACCTGATCCTTATTCTATTTTAATTACTAATATTACTCCTCAATATACCCAAAAACATGGAATGAATGAATATAATTTTTCAAGAAAAATACATTCTATTTTAACACAACCTCATACTTGTATTATTGGTTATAATAATATAAATTTTGATGATGAAATTACAAGAAATATATTTTATAGAAATTTTCTTGATTCTTATGAATGGAGCTGGCGGAATGAGAATTCCCGTTGGGATTTATTAAATTTATTAAGAGTATGTTATGCGTTAAGACCAGATGGTATAAAATGGCCTAGAAACGAACTGGGACTTCCTAGTTTTAAATTATCAGATTTAACAAAGATAAATAACATTATGCATTTTAATGCACATGATGCCATGTCAGATGTATATGCTACTATTGAGATGGCAAAACTTATTAAAAAAAAACAGCCCAAATTATTTGATTTTTTTTTTAAAATGAGAAATAAAAATGAATTATACAAATTAATTAATCTAAAAAAAAATGAACCTATTTTTTATGTTTCTAGTTTTTTTGGTGCAGCTCGTCGAAATATTAGTTGTATACTTCCAATAACATGGCATCAAAAAAATAAAAATATCTTAATTTCTATTGATTTATTTAAAGATATTGAAAAATTAATCTTTTTATGTCGAAAAATTAATTTTGAAAGTGATTTTATAAAAAATTTATTCGATTTAGGAATAGTATTAGTGTATTTTAATCGCTGCCCTATATTAGCACCGATGAAAACAATTCGTAAAGAAGACTATGATCGATTAAATTTTAATATCTATTCATGTAATGAAAAAGTTAATTTCTTTAAAAAAAATCTTTTTTTTATAAAAAATATTCAAGTTATTTTTTCTAAAGAAAATAATTCTAATAAATCTTCCAATGTTGATTTACAAATATATGATTCTTTTTTTAACGTTCATGATAAAAAAATTATTAAAACTATTAGAGATAGTAAACCATGTTTTTTAAAAAATTTTTCTTTTGATTTTAATGATCCTCGTTTAAAGACTTTGTTGTTTCGTTATCGTGCTCGTAATTTTTACGAAACACTAGAAAAAAATGAAAAAAAAATATGGTTAAAACATTGTTTTAAAATTTTAAATCCATTTTCTTTAAAAGAATATCAAAAAAAGATTGAATGTTTATTAAAAGAAAATTCTTCTAATATTAAAAAAACAACATTACTTAGAAAATTATTAGATTATGTATTAAAAAAATATCAAAAATTATATTATGAAAGTATTAATTTAAATCAATGTGTTTAATTTTTTTAAATTGATATTTTTGTAAAAATAATATTAATTCCTTTAATTCTTTATCTTTTTGTGAATAAAAAAAAATATTACTTTTTATTTTTTGATCAAAATTGATTTTTTGAAAATAATTTTTGATCTGAAATATTGTGTGTTTTGTTGAATCAACAAAAAAAACAGATTGTTTATTTAAAGTTTTTTTAATTTCTTTTTTTAATAATAAAAAATGAGTACAGCCTAATATAATTGTATCAGGTTGTACTTGTAAATTAACCCATGGTTTAAAAATATTTTTTAATTCTATTTTTGAAACTTTAATACCTCTAATTTTCTTTTCAGCCATTAAAGCTAATTTATTTGTACCTATTGTTTTTATAATATTACCCCCAGATTTTTTGTATATTATATTTCTAATATAAGAAGAGTTAATTGTTGCTTTAGTTGCTATTAAACCAATAATTTTATTTTTTGTTATTTTTTCCGCATCTTTTATTGCGGGGAAAATTCCCATAATAGGAAAATTAAATGTTTTTCTCAAATCTGACAAAGCTAAAGTACTCAATGTATTACAAGCTATCACTACTATGTTAATAGGGTATTTTTTTTTAATTTTATTAATGATCTTTATACTTCTTTCGATAAGAAAGACTTCTTTTTTATTTCCATAAGGAAATGCTTCATTATCTAATATATAAATATAATGAATATTAGGAAAAAATTTTTTTATTATTTTGAGTACAGATAGTCCACCTGCTCCAGAATCAAATATAAGCACTGTGCAAAATTTTTTTTATTTAATAATTAATATATTTTGTTAGCATAAAGTTGTTAAATATAATAATAGAATTTTTTGATATAAAATAGCACTATTTTTGAAATAAAAATAATATCATGTATTTTTCTATTTTTTTACGATCTTCACATTTAAACATATTAAGCTTGTTTTCGTTGATCAAAATAGTTTGTTTTATCAGCCATTTTTTCCATGCTTTCTTAGAAATTTCATTGTATATTTTTTTCCCTAATTCACCTGGATAACATTGAAAATCTTGACCTTCAGATTTTTTATTTAAAAAGGTGCAAAAAATCATACGTTTCATTGTTTCTCATACTCCTTTCTTTTTAAAGCATTTTTTTTGAACATTTCAATTATTTTTTGTACTGGTCGAGGTAATCCTATATTTTGAGGATTTTGTAAATTATACCAAAGACCTATATTATTTTTTTCATAAAAATTTGACATACAAGATAATTTAATTAAAATTGGATGAATATCTAAGATAAAATGACTAAATGTATGAGAAAAAGGTGTTATTTTTTCATTTTTTTTTGTATTAATTTTTTTTTCTTTTATCCAATTTAAAGCTAAAATTTCATTATCAAATCTGGGAAAACAAAATAAATTATTCCAAAGCTTATTTGTGATGTTTTTTTCCACCCAAAAAGTATTTTTAAATTCGATGATAATAAACCAAGATATTCTTTTAGGGCATGTTTTTTTTATCTTTTTTATAGGATACTTTTCCCAGTTTTCTTCTAATCTAGCAATACACTTTTGATTTAATGGACAAACATTACATTTAGGTTGTTTAGGGAGACAAATCTTTGATCCTATATCCATCATGGCTTGATTAAATTTTCCAGTATTATGTACTGGAGTAATTATTTTAATTATATTCCATAATGTTTTTTCTATTGTTCTATCTTGCAAATATCCAATGATACCATTGTAGCGGATTAAAATTCTTTTTACATTTCCGTCTAAAATAGGATAAAAAAAATTTAATGATAAAGATAAAATAGCTCCTGCTGTAGATCTCCCTATTCCTGGTAATTTGATTACATCTGAAAAATGACTAGGAAATATTCCTTGATGTTTTTTTTTAATTATTTGTGCTGATTTATAAATATTTCTGGCTCTACTATAATATCCAAGACCGCTCCATAAATGTAAAATTTTATCTACATTGCTATCATTTATAGATTTTATGTTTGGAAAATTTAATATAAATTTTTTAAAATATGGAATAACAGATTTGACTTTAGTTTGTTGTAACATAATTTCAGATATCCATACAGTGTACAATGTTTTGTTTATCTGCCATGGTAAGTTTTTTCTACCATTTTCATGGTACCAGTTGAGAACAAGCTGTGAAAAAAAATATATTGTCATTATAGTTTAACCATTTTACAAAAAATAAAATAAGTTTTATAGATATTTTCTTAAAAAAACTAATCTTGTTTAGGTAATATTCTATAAATATTCCATTCATTTTAAATAAAAAATAAAAAAATATGAGAAACAACATTTTAATACCGAAATATAATCATAATGGTACTTTTTTACGTCAGATTCGTAGTTTTGTATGTCGAAAAGGTCGTATTACTAGAGCTCAATTACAAGCCATTCAAAAATATTGGTCATTAATAGGGATTGATTTTCAGTTAAAACCATTAAGCTTAATATCTATATTTGATAATTATAAGGCTCCAATTGTGTTAGAAATTGGTTTTGGTTCAGGTAAATCTTTAGTTAAAAATGCAGTAAAATTTCCTAATAAAAATTTTTTAGGAATAGAAGTATATAAATCAGGAATAGGTTCTTGTTTACATTTTGCTTATTCTTCTAAAATTAATAATTTAAGGATTATTTATCATGATGCAATTGAAGTCATCAATACTATGATTTCAGATCGTACTTTATCAAAGGTACAAATTTTTTTTCCAGATCCGTGGAATAAAAAACGTCATCATAAAAGAAGACTTTTGAAAAGTAGTTTTTTAGAAAAAATTGCAAAGAAATTAATTATTAGTGGTATATTACACATTGCTACTGATTCAGAAGAATATGCTTATTATATATTAGATGAAATTAAAAACATTGAAAAATATAAAAATTTATCTAAAAACAATACGTTTATTAAACGCCCCATCTTTCGTGAGATTACTAAATTTGAAAAGAAAGGATGTCTTCAAGGTAATAAAATTTTTGATTTAATGTTTCAATTAAAAGAATAATATTTTACATTTAATTTAAAAAAATTTCTAATAATGAATTTAAAAATAATTTTCCCTTTTTTGTCGTATCCCAATAATCTATTGTATTTATTAAAAATCCTTCTTTTATTGCTATTTCAATATTTTTTTCTATAACCATTTCGTTTATATTGGTTTTTTCTCTGAAATGTTTTTTAAAAACAGGCTGGTATAATCTAAAAACATTCATAAAATATTCAAATATTTTCTCTTTATCAGAAATAATGTTTATAGAATTTAGATAGTTACCATTTAAAAAATCATTCATGTTTTTATTTTTAAGCGTTCTAATAATTTTTCCATTTTTTTGAGTAATTTTTCCATGAGCACCGCATCCTATTCCTATATAGTCTCCAAAATTCCAATAATTTAAATTATGTTGACACTGGTAATTTTCTTTTGAATAAGAAGATATTTCATATTTTTTATATCCTGCTTTTTTTAATAAACTATCTCCTTTATTTAGCATTTTAAAAATTATATCTTCATTAGGTAGTTTAATTTTTCTTGCATAAAAAGGAGTGTTGGGTTCTATAGTGAGTTGATACCATGATATATGAGATGGAGAATATTGAATGGCATATCGTAAATCTGATAATGCATCTTCCAACAACTGATCAGGTAAACCATACATTAAATCTAGATTTAGATTATAATTGTTTTTTTGTGATGCTTTAATAGCATCTATTATTTCCTTGTAATTATATGTACGTTCTATTTTTCTTAATAAATTTGAATTAAATGTTTGAACACCTATAGAAAAACGATTAATTCCAGATTTTTTATAATTAATAAAACGTTTGTATTCTAATTTTTTTGGATTAGCTTCTATACTAATTTCTGCAATTTTAGAAACTATACTTCTTTTTTTTATACCATTCAGTAATTTTTCTATAGATTGACTTTGGAGCAAACTAGGTGTTCCACCTCCAATAAAAATAGTATTTATTTCTCTATAATCAACTAGAGATAGATCTTTTTCTAAATCTTTTAATAAATGTTCAATATATTGTTGTTCAGGAATAATGCTTTGACTTACATAGGAATGAAAATCACAATATCCGCATTTTTTCAAGCACCACGGAATGTGAATATATAAACTTATTTGGGGAGATATAAACATGATATTTTTATCTTTTTTAAAGTCTTGTTTTTTAAAATTTTATTTATGAAAAATATTTCTTCCAATTCTTATCATATTACTTGTAGCTAGTAATGATTCTTTTATATCATCACTTGTCCCTAATGATAGGGTGTCTATTGATGTGTATTTTTTTTTCAATTTATTAAAGATAATTTTTATTTTTTTGTATTGATTTTCATTTTTAGTAAAATCTTTTTGTATTTCAGGCATTGCCATAATTCCTCTTAAATTAAGATGAGGCATTAAAGAGATTTTTTCTGCTAGTTCATAACAGTCTTCTACATTATTTACACCATTTTTATTTAATTCTTTAGAAATATTAATTTGTATTAATACGTTTATTGGAATAAAGTTTTTAGGTCGATGTTGATTTAATAAAATGGCAGTTTTTTCTTGATCAATAGTTTGACACCAATCAAAATATTGAGCAATTATTTTTGTTTTATTAGATTGTATTTTACCAATGAAATGCCAAGTTATATTTGTATATTTTTTTAGTTCTTTTATTTTTACAATGCTCTCCTGTACGTAATTTTCTCCAAAATTATTTATTCCTGATAATATTGCTTTTTTAATAATATCAACATTTTGGTTTTTGCTAACGGCTATTATTTTAATTTTTTTTATAACCAGATTGTTTTCACTAATAATATTTTTTATATTTTTTTTTAAAAGTTTAAAATTTACATCAATATAATTCATTTTTTTCTCTTTTTGAAAATTTATATCTAAAATATGACTAAATTTTAAACTATATTCTCATTAAGCCAACTTTCTAATATAATTACAGCGGCAAAAGAATGAATTTTTTCTTTTTTTAATGCTTTAAAGCCGCCTTGTTTAAAAATCATGGATTTAGCTTCTACAGTAGTTAAACGTTCATCATGCATTTTTACAATAATATTAAATTTATATTGTAGTAAATTAGCAAATTTTTCTGATTTATCAGTTATTTCTTGTTTTGTACCATTTATATTTAATGGAAAACCAACAATAATATATTGAGGTTGCCAGTATTGAATTAAATTTTTTATAATATCCCAGTTTGGATTTCCATTATGAGCATTTAAGACCTTTAAAGGTCTTCCTTTTTTAATAATATTTTCTCCTACTGCTACTCCAATTTTTTTTATACCAAAATCAAATGAAAGTAATATCATTTTATATACTCTGTTATAATATTTTTTTTTCGATGTAATCTAATAACATACCAGTAATAGAAATATTTTTTTTTGATTCAATTTCACAAATGCATGTTGGACTTGTAACATTGATTTCTGTTAATTTATTTCCGATAATATCTAATCCGACGAGAATTAAACCTCTTTTTTTTAAAAAAGGAGCTAAATAATTAGCTATTTCCCAATCTTTTTTACTTAGTTTTTGTATTTTACCTTTTCCTCCCACAGCTAAATTAGCTCTCGTTTCCCCAATTAGTGGAATTCTTGCTAAACACCAAGGTATAGTTTTTCCATCTACAATTAAAATTCTTTTATCACCAAATTTTACTTCTGGTAAATAACTTTGAATCATACAATATTTTTTTTCATAATCTGTCATTGTTTCAACGATTACTGAAAAATTAGGATCATCTTTTTTAATCCTAAAAATATTAGCACCTCCCATTCCATCTAATGGTTTGATTATAATATCTTGATGTTTTTTCCAAAATTCTTTTATCTTAAAAAAATTTCTTGTCACTAAAGTATTAGTCGTTACTTCAGGAAACCATGATATAAACATTTTTTCATTACAATCTCTCAAGCTTTGAGGCTTATTAATAACTAATACACCTTTTTCTTCTGCACGTTCTAGAATGTATGTTGAATAAATAAATTCAGTATTAAATGGAGGATCTTTCCGCATTAAAATAACGTCTAGCTCACCTAAAGAAATATCTTTTTCTTCAGTAATTTTATACCATTGTTCTGTATTTTTTTTTAATTTTATCAAACGTGTTCTTGCATGTGGATGTCCGTTAGTTAAATAAAGATCATTCATTTCCATATAATGAATTATATGATTTCTTTTTTGAGCTTCTAGTAAAATGGCAAAGCTTGAATCTTTTTTAATATTAATTGATTCAATAGAATCCATTATTATACCTATTTTTAAATTATTTTTTTTATGCATATATTTTTTCTTATTAATTAAATATTTTTTATGAATAGATAATATTTTTTGATTGACTAAAATTAGTTATACAGTAATATATTTATGAATAAAATAATATTATTTTAATTATTTTATTTTTTTAAATATTTTAATAAATTTATTTTCATAAAAATTTTCATTTTATAAATAAAAATAGTTTGAAGCATTTAATAATTAATTTAAAAAAAGATCAATTCTGTTATTATTAAATAATTAAAAAAATATTTTTTAATAGTTATAATTTATTTTATTTGTAAATTGACAAAACTTTTAATATTTAGTCATATTTAGGACCAGCATAGTTATCAAATCTGGACCAGTGTCCGTTAAAAGTTAGACATACTGTTCCAATTGGACCATTTCTTTGTTTTCCTATTATTATTTCTGCAATTCCTTTAAAATCACTATTTTCATGATAAATTTCATCACGGTATATAAACATGATTAAATCAGCATCTTGTTCTAACGAACCTGATTCACGTAAATCTGAATTTACTGGTCTTTTATCAGATCTTTGTTCTAAAGAGCGATTAAGTTGTGATAATGCTATTACTGGAACTTGAAGTTCTTTTGCCAATGCTTTTAAAGTTCTAGATATTTCTGCAATTTCAAGGGTTCTATTTTCAGATAAAGAAGGTACTCTCATTAACTGAAGATAATCAACCATAATTAATGTTAATCCGTTATTTTCACGGTAAATACGACGTGCTCTTGAACGTACTTCACTAGGAGTTAATGCTGAAGAATCATCAATATAAATATTCTTTTTTTTCAGAAGAATATTGATTGTACCAGACATACGTGCCCAATCCTCATCGTTCAATTGTCCAGTTCGAATTCGTGCTTGATTAACTCTAGATAATGAAGCTAACATGCGCATCATAATTTGTTCTCCAGGCATTTCTAAACTAAATATCAGAACTGGTTTATCATATAACATAGCAGCATTTTCACATAAATTCATTGCAAATGTTGTTTTTCCCATTGAAGGTCGAGCGGCGATAATAATGAGTTCAGAACGTTGTAAACCTGATGTTTTTTTATTTAAGTCTTGATATCCTGTATTAATTCCTGTTACTCCATCATGAGGTGATAAAAATAATTTTTCAATACTAGCAACAGTTTCATCAAGAATTTGTTCGATATTTTTGGGTCCTGAATCTTTTTTAAAACGTTTTTCTGCAATTTTAAATACACTAGATTCCGCATAATCTAATAGCTCTTCACTTTTTCGACCTTGTGTATCATATCCAGCATTGGCTATTTTGTTAGCTACTAATATCATTTCTCTTACTATTGCACGTTCTCGAACTATATCAGCATATGCAGTAATATTTGCTGTACTAGGAGTATTTTTTGATAGTTCTGCTAAATAAGAAAATCTACCTACACTTTCTAATTTTCCCTTTTGTTCTAAAGATTCAGATAGAGTGATTAAATCAATTGGATACCCTAGATCAAGAAGTTGTTGCATTTCTTGAAATATTAAACGATGAGGTTTACTAAAAAAATCATCAGCAACCACATGTTCTGAAACTGTATCCCATTGTTCATTATCTAACATTAAACCACCTAATACTGACTGCTCTGCTTCTAAAGAATGAGGTGGAATCTTTAATCTGTTAATTTGATTTAAATACAATTTATTCTTAGTCATATTTATTGCATATACCGTTATTTAGTGAATTTCTCTGAAATTATATCTTAATATTGCAATAATACACTATCTAAGGACTAATCTATTTAAGTCATTTTTTATATGTAAATATTTTTATAAAATACAATGTATTTTTTTAGTTTTACAATCATATTTAAATATGTATAAAAAAATTTTTTATTTATCTTTGATGAGTAATAATTATTTTTAAAGTATATTAAATGTTTATATTAATAAAATATTTTTATACATTAAATACTATTTCAAATGTCAAAGATTTCTGTTTAATAAATAGATCTTGATATTTTTAAAACATTATAATTAATATTATTTTAAAAAAATAAATATTTTCTTAGAAAAGAAAAAATAATATAGCATTTTTATAGATTTGATTGTACTAAATAAAATATTTACCATGTATAATTTGTTACTTATATATAAATATATTATTTTTGTGTATCAAATTCAAAAAATGGAGTTTGTATTATGGCAAGTAGAGGTGTTAATAAAGTTATTCTTATTGGACATTTAGGGCAAGATCCCGAAGTTCGGTATATGCCCAATGGTAATGCAGTAGTAAATATGACTTTAGCAACTTCTGAAAATTGGAAAGATAAAAATACTGGAGAAAATAAAGAAAAAACGGAGTGGCATAGAATAGTATTATTTGGAAAATTAGCAGAAATTGCTGGTGAATATCTTCGAAAAGGTTCTCAAGTATATATTGAAGGGTCACTACAAACTAGAAAATGGCAAGATCAAAATGGTTTAGAACGTTATACTACAGAAATTGTTGTGAATATTGGTGGAACTATGCAAATGTTGGGTAGTCGTAATTCTCATTTACAAACAGTACAAACAAATCATAATAGCAATTTAGTTAAAACAAAAAAAACAGCTCAAGTAGATTTTGAAAAAAATACAGAATCCTATAAATCAAATAAGGATTTAATTAATTCTTCTGCAGAAATAGACTTTGACGATGAAATTCCTTTTTAATATAATCTTATAAAAACTTAATTAAGGCCCCAACGTTTTGGGGCCATACGCTTATATTTTAAAGTAAATTTTTAAAATTCAGCAAAATAGAACAAAATTCTTTTGGATGTGAGACATGTGGAATATGAGCAGCTTGTTTTATAATAACTGAATCAGTATTAAGCCATATCTTGTCAAGTATATTTTTAATTTCTTTAGGAACCAATCCATCTATTGACCCATATATTCGCAAAAAAGGAACTTTTATCAAAGTCATTTCTAAACGCAAATCTATAGAACAAATTATTTCCAAACCATTTTTTAAAAATTCCCTATTAGGTTGGGATTGAGAAAGTATTATTTCTTTTAACTTATTTGAATTATAAAAATATTTTTTTGTATATTTTTGTTGTAAATAGAAAAAATTATTTATTGTTTTAAAGTAATTTGTTTGTAAATCAGAATAAAATTTATATGCAGTATATTTCTTTATTCCCGGCCAGTTTTTTTTTTCTACAAAACATGGAGAAGAGGCTACAGTAATTAAAGCTAAAGTGTGTTCTGGATAAGATAATACAAAACGACTTGCAATTAATCCACCTATAGACCATCCTAACCAAATAGAATTTTTAGGCATCTTATTATATAAGATTTCAATTATTTCTTCTATTTTTATAGAAGACATATGTTGATTTATTCCACATCCAGGCAAATCAATCAAATAAAATTTAAAAAAAAATGGAGTTTTTGAATAATACACAACCATATTTTCGAATTAATTCCCCAGCCACTTAATAGAATTATATTTATTTTTCCTGTTCCTATAGTAGTCCAATAAAATTTTTTCATTTGTTTCGATTTCTCTTTATATGATTTTATATAAAAAATATTTAGATTATAGTGAAATATTCTTGTTTTTTTAAAATAAATTAGTAAAATTGTTAATTAAACAAACATTTATTAAAATAAATTTTATGATAACTATTTCTAAAAATGCACAAAAACATTTCAAAACACTCTTATCTAATGAATCAATGGGCACCCAAATACGTGTTTTTATAGTTAACCCCGGCACTCCTAGTGCAGAATGTGGAGTTGCATTTTGTCCTAAAAATGAAATAGAAGAATTAGATATTCAATTAAAATATGATGGATTTTTTGTTTATGTTAATAAAAATATTCTTTCTTATTTTAAAAATGCAGAAATCGATCTTATAGTAGACAAACTCGGTTCTCAATTAACATTAAAAGCACCATATGCCAAAGTTAATATTTCTCAAAAAACGTCTTCATTAGAAGAAAAAATAAAATATTTTTTGAATATTGAAATTAATCCCCAGTTATCAAGTCATGGAGGACAAGTAAATTTAATTAAATTTGATAAAAATGGGACTGCTACAATACAATTTAGTGGAGGTTGTAATGGATGTTCTATGATTGGATTGACTTTAAAAGAGACAGTTGAAAAAAAGTTATTAGCTTCTTTTCCCGAAATAAAAAAAGTATATGACAAAACAGAACATTTACATGGACAGCATTCTTTTTATTAATTTTATTATAGAGGGGTTAATTCTCCACGCAAATTGTTTTGCATTTGAAGACAAATGCTTTCTTTAGAAATATCTTGACTAAGTAAAAAGTGCAATTTTGTTAACGCAGCTTCTATTGTTAAATCATAACCACTAATAACTCCAACTTTTATGAGAGAGCTTCCAGTTGCATATCCGTTCATATCTACTCTTCCTGATGCACACTGTGTTAAATTAATAATAATAATGTTTTTTTGATGACATGCAATATGCAACTCTTGTAAAAAATCTCTATTTTGAGGAGCATTTCCAATTCCGTATGTGCATAAAATTAATGCTCTAACTGGATGTAATAAAAAATTTTGAATAACTTTATTAGAAATTCCTGGATAAATAGTAATAATACTAATAGGTTGAGGTGTTATTTGATAAACCTTTAGTTTTTTTTGATTTTTTTCTAATTTTTCTTTACAAAGATAGCGAATATTGACACCAACTTCTAATAATGGTTCTAAATTAGGTGAAGAAAAGGCATCAAAACCGTCAGCATGTGATTTAGTTGTTCTGTTTCCTCTATAAAGTCTATAGTTAAAAAATAAAGTAACTTCATTAATAGGATGATGAGCTGCCATTAAAAGAGAATTTAATAGATTTTGACGACCATCAGATCGAATTTCTGATAAAGGAATTTGAGAACCAGTTACAATTACAGGCTTTTCTAGATTTTCTAATATAAATGATAGAGCAGAAGCTGTGTATGCCATAGTATCGGTTCCATGAAGAATGACAAATCCATCATATTGATGATAATTTTTTTCGATATCATAAGCAATCATTTGCCATTCTATTGGTGTCATGTTAGCAGAATCAATTAATGGTTCATATTCTTTAATCGTAACGTTTGGCATTTCTTGACTATGAAATTCAGGCATTCTTAGAAGTTGTTTTTGAAGATATCCAGAAACAGGAACATATCCATATTTTGATTTTTGCATACCGATAGTTCCACCTGTATATGCAATATATATAAACTTTTTCTTCATTGAGAAACTCTGTTTTATCATTTATGTAATATGCTATTATTATCTATATTATAATAACATTTAAAATATTATTAGATTTAAATGTATGTAAAGAATTTTAAAATATTTAAGATTAATAAAATTATGTATATATCATATATATAATTTTTTATAATCTTACTATTTTTTAAAAATAAATCAAGGTGACTTATAAAAGCTCTTTAAAATAAACTTATAATAATATTTTTAATTAAAACAAATAATTATTTTAATATATTATATTTTTATGAGTTTTTAAAATTAAGTATTTTCAAACGAGTGTATATATGTTTAATTTAAATCATGAACAGGAATTAAGTAAAAGAAGAACTTTTGCTATTATTTCTCATCCTGATGCTGGAAAAACTACTATTACTGAAAGAATATTATTTTGTGCGAAAGCAATTCGTGCTCCTGGAACAATAAAGGGAAGAGAAAATGGAAAATATGCAAAATCAGATTGGATGAGTATTGAAAAAGAACGAGGTATTTCTGTAACCACTTCTGTTATGCAGTTTTTTTATAAAGATATTTTAATGAATTTATTAGATACTCCAGGTCATAAAGATTTTTCAGAAGATACATATCGTATTCTTACTGCTGTAGATTGTTGTCTAGTGATTATTGATGCTGCTAAAGGTATAGAAGAACAAACAAAAAAATTAATAGATGTTACGCGTATTCATAATACTCCTATCATTACTTTTATTAATAAGCTAGATCGCGATAGTCGAGAACCAATAGATATTTTAGATGAAATCGAGAAAAAATTAAAATTGCATTGTATTCCAATTACCTGGCCTATAAGTTGTGGAAAAAACTTTAAAGGCGTATATCATATATATGATAAATTTTTTTGCTTATATAAAAAAAAAAAAATAGAAAAATATTGACTGATAAAAATTTTTTTAGCTCGTCTAGTATTTTATTGGAACAATATATTGGGAAAGAACTAGCGGTACAGATTCGTCAAGAATTAGATTTGATTGTAAATGTATATCCACAATTTGATAATAAAAAATTTTTACGAGGTATTTCAACACCTGTTTTTTTTGGTAGTGCACTTAAAAATTTTGGAATTGATCATCTACTAACTGGTTTTATAAAATGGGCTCCATCTCCATTATATCGTCAAAGTAACATAAGAAGAGTGAATCCCGAAGAAAAAAATTTTACAGGTTTTATATTTAAAATTCAGGCTAATATGGATTTAAAACATCGCGATCGAATAGCTTTTATGAGAATTGTTTCAGGACAATATACAAAAGGAATGAAATTAAGACACGTACGAATAAAAAAAGATATCATCATTTCTGATGCTTTTTCGTTTTTAGCTGGAGATAGAATCTTAATAAATAAAGCTTATCCAGGTGATGTTATAGGACTACATAATCATGGAACAATTAAAATTGGAGATTCTTTTACAGAAGGAGAAGAAATTAAATTTATTGGTATACCAACTTTTGCTCCAGAAATATTTCGTCGTATTTATTTAAAAAACCCTCTCAAGCAAAAACAATTAATGAAAGGTTTGATTCAGTTATCAGAAGAAGGTGCTGTTCAAGTATTTCGTCCTGTTCTTAATAATAATATAATTTTAGGTACGATTGGAACATTACAATTTGATGTTGTTATAGCAAGATTAAGGATAGAATATAATATAGATGCAATATATGAAAAAGTTAATATTGCTTCTGCTCGCTGGATTAGATCTAAAAATAATCATGTTTTTGATAATTTTAAAAAAAATAACAATTCTTATTTAGCATATGATGCCTGTAATACTTTAATATATTTAGCACCTAGTCTTGCCAATCTAAATATAGCCATGATCCAGTATACTGATATTTTTTTCGATAAAGTACGAGAACAATAATATTTTAAAAAATTTAAAAGATATTTTTTAATTAATTTTGTGGAAATTTAAAAATGAAACGAGTTTTTTTAATTGTTTTAGATTCTTTTGGCATAGGTTCTAGTCCTGATGCTTACAAATTTAATGATGTTGGTTCAAATACATTTGGACACATAGTAGAAAAGTGTTTTTTAGGCGAAGCTAATATTAAAAGAAAAGGTTCTTTATATATTCCTAATTTAGTAAAATTAGGAATAATAAATGCGACCAAAGAATCTACAGGAGAATATCCTTTAGGATATGATGGTAATTTGAACGTTATTGCTAGTTATGGTTTTGCTAGCGAGATATCTTCAGGAAAAGACACTACTTCAGGGCATTGGGAAATTGCTGGAGTACCAGTTTTAGATGATTGGTTTTATTTTCATAAAAAATACAATAGTGTTCCTGATAATTTATTAGAAAAAATTTTACAAATTACTAAATTAACAGGTTTTATTGGCAATTGTCATGCTTCAGGAACTGATATTATACAAGATTTAGGTGAAGAACACATCAAGACGAGAAAGCCAATTTTATATACTTCATCAGATTCCGTTATTCAAATTGCATGTCATGAAGATTTTTTTGGTTTGCTAGATCTATATAAATTATGTAACACTATTCGTTGTATTTTAGATCAATATAAATATAAAGTTGCAAGAGTAATTGCAAGGCCCTTTATCGGAAAAAATAAATATAATTTCGAACGTACAGGTAATAGACGTGATTTTTCAATTAGGCCTTTTTCTACAACAGTCATGAAAAAACTTATAGAAGAAAAACAAGGAAAAGTAATTGCTATTGGTAAAGTTTCTGATATTTATGCTGGTGTAGGAATAAGTAAAAATATTAAATCTACTGGTTTAAACGAGTTGTGTAATACCACTATTCATGAAATGAAATTAGCCACAGAAGATAACACGATGATTTTTACTAATTTAGTAGATTTTGATTCAAGTTGGGGACATCGTCGTGATGTTTCGGGATATGCTAGAGGTTTAGAATTTTTTGATCAAAGATTATCTGAAATAATAGATTTAGTCAAAAAAAATGATTTATTAATTTTAACTGCAGATCATGGATGTGATCCAACATGGAAAGGAACAGATCATACACGAGAAAACGTTCCTGTGTTAATTTATTCTCCAGGTATTAAAACTAATTTTTTAGGTCATCGAAAAACTTATTCTGATATAGGTCAAACCATTGCAAAATATTTTTTATTATCTGATATGTTATACGGTGAAAATATGCTTGAAAGTTCTATAAACTATTAATTCATTTTTTAAAAAGGAAAAAAAAGTGTCTACAGTTCATATCAATAGTAAAATTAATGATTTTTCAGATACAGTTCTTATGCCAGGAGATCCAGTACGAGCTAAATATATTGCTGAAAAATATTTAAATAATTATGTTCAAATAAATAATACTCGTTTGATGTTAGCTTATACTGGATATTTTAAAAATAAAAAAATATCAGTAATGAGTCATGGTATTGGAATACCATCTGCTTCTCTTTATGTAAGAGAATTAATTCTCGAATATCATGTAAAAAAAATTATTCGTATAGGAACTTGTGGTGCTGTACGAGATGATATACATTTACGTGATATAGTAATTAGCATGGGTGCTTCTACTGATTCCAAAGTGAATAGAATAAGATTTAATAATCACGATTTTGCGGCGATTGCAGATTTTGATATGCTGCATAATACAGTTCAAGTAGCAAAAAAAATGAATATTAAAGTTTGTATAGGTAATTTTTTTACGACAGATTCTTTTTATAATGATGATACAGAAATTCTGCATATTTTAAAAAAATACAATATTATTGGAGTAGATATGGAAACTTCAGGAATATATGCAGTAGCTTCTGAATTTAAAACTCAAGCATTATCAATATGCACTGTATCTGATCATATTTTAAAAAAAGAAAGTCTTTCATCAAAAGATAGAGAATCCAGTTTTGATGATATGATTAAATTAGCTTTGGAATCTACTATATAATAGGTATTATTGCATATCTAATTAGAACGATATATATATTTTTTGGTGAGAAAGGGATTCGAACCCTTGATACGTTTCCATATACACGCTTTCCAGGCGTGCTCCTTAAGCCTCTCGGACATCTCACCATGTTTATTTTATATGCTATACTAAAAATATTTTTATATTTTATATAATATACTAATCTAAAAAAATAGACTAAGTCAAGTTTTTACTTGATTAAATCTTTTTCAGTATCAGTTAGCAATATATAAAAAAAATAAACTTTATAAGTTTATTTTTTTTGTATTTAACAATAAAATATATCTTTTTAAAAGAAAAATAGAAAACATTATTCTGATTCTGATAGAATAAATTTTGAATGTATGTGCTCAATATTTTAAATAAATTTTAATTTATCTTTGGTATTTTAGTACAATGATTTTTATAAGATTAATTTAAAGGATCAAATTTATTAATGAAAAAATAATTATTTTTCTAAAGATTTATTAATCTTTAATTTAGAATAATTTCATTAAAATTTTTGTAAGTATTTTATTTTTTGCTAAAGAAATACCATAAGATATTTTCATATATTTTAAAAAATAATTGATTTTATTCTATTTTAATAATATGTATTTATGTCCTGCCAGCAAAATATGCTGAGCATCGGTTTTATTAACGAATTATCTTAGTAATAAAAAAATGGCAGAAAAACGAAATATCTTTCTAGTTGGACCGATGGGTGCTGGAAAAAGTACTATTGGTCGTCAATTGTCTCAACAACTTAATATGGAATTTTTTGATTCCGATCAAGAGATTGAGAAACGTACTGGTGCTGATATAAATTGGGTTTTTGACGTAGAGGGTGAAATTGGCTTTCGTGCAAGAGAAAAAAAAATTATTGATGAATTAACTACCAAACAAGGTATTGTTCTTGCTACCGGAGGAGGATCAGTAAAGTTTAAAGAAACTCGTAATTTTTTATCAGCTCGAGGCATCGTCATCTATTTAGAAACAACGATTGAAAAACAATTATTGCGTACTAAAAGAGACAAAAAAAGACCGTTATTACAGGTTTCTACTTCAAATCGTATTATATTAGAAACTTTAGCTCATGAAAGAAATCCTTTATATGAAGAAATAGCAGATATTACAGTGCAAACTGATGACAAAAGTGCGAAATCTGTAGCTTTTAATATCATTCGCTTATTAGAAAAAATATAGTGAAACACTTAGAATAAAAAAATTTATGGAGTGTAAAGAATTTTGGAAAAGTTAAATGTTATTCTAGGAAACCGTAGTTATCCTATTAATATAGGATCTGGAATTATTCAAGAAGATAATATCTTTTGGCCTTTAAAACCAGGAGATCAAGCTATGCTAGTAACTAATAAAACACTAGCTAATCTTTTAAAAGATAAAGTTTTTTATCATTTAAGAAAATCTGGAATAAAAATAGATCAAGTAATTCTATCAGATGGAGAACAATATAAAACATTAAATGAAATGGAATTAATTATTTCTGCTTTATTAGAAAAAAAACATGCACGTGATACAACTTTAATTGCATTAGGTGGAGGAGTCATAGGTGACTTAACTGGTTTTGCGGCTTCTGTTTATCAGAGAGGTGTACGATTTATTCAAATACCAACTACTCTTCTATCTCAAGTAGATGCTTCTATTGGTGGAAAAACATCAGTTAATCATTTGCTCGGAAAGAATATGATAGGTTGTTTTTGGCAACCATCTTCTGTAATTATCGATATCGATTGTTTAAAAACACTACCTTATAACGAACTAGTATCTGGTATGGCAGAAGTTATTAAATATGCTATTATTTTTGATGAAGCTTTTTTTTCTTGGTTAGAAGAAAATATTGAAATTATTTTATCTCTTAATCATAACGCCATGTCTTATTGTATAAAAAAATGCTGTCAACTGAAAGCCCAATTAATTGCTCTTGACGAGAGAGAAAAGAATTTAAGAGCACTATTAAATCTTGGTCATACCTATGGTCATGCTATTGAAGTGCATGCAGGTTATGGTAATTGGCTTCATGGTGAAGCAATATCGGCAGGTATGGTTATGGCTGCACGTACCGCGGAATTATTAGGATACTTAAAAACAAAAGATTTTAAAAGAATACTGATGCTTTTAAAAAGAACTGGTTTGCCTGTAAAAGGACCTAAAAATATGTCAGCTGCTTCGTATATTCCTCATATGATGAGAGATAAAAAAGTTATTTCAGGAGAAATTAGATTAGTCCTACCATTGACTATTGGAAAAGCAGAAATTTACAGTAATATAGATAAAAACATTATTCTAACTGCGATTAAAGATTCTCAGTAAATTTTTATTATCTAAAAAATTACAATCATTAATACTAGTATTAAATTTTTAATTATGTTTTTTGCTCTTATAGTTTTATTCTTTAATAAAAAATTATACATCCGATATTTTAAGGTAAGAGTTATATTAAATATAAAAAACTTTTATAATTAATATTTTTAAAAAAATAAAAATAAAACTATGAACAGTAAAGATAATATTTTAAATCTTTTAAGAGATACTTTTACTTTAAATTAATCCATAAAAAAATACAGACATTTTATGAAAAAAAAACGCTCTTTTTTAAAATGGGCAGGGGGAAAGTATTTAATATTAGATGATATTCTTAAAATTCTTCCAGAAAGAAAATGTCTAATTGAACCCTTTGTAGGTGCCGGTTCAGTGTTTTTGAACACTAATTATCATAGTTATATTTTAGCAGATATTAATAGTGATCTTATTAATTTATTTAATATTGTTAAAACACGTGTTTTAGATTTTGTTGATGATGCACAAGTGTTTTTTACTCCTCGTACTAATAAGTTAGATTTTTATTCTATGCATCGTACTATATTTAATACTAGTTCTAATAACTATGATAAAGCTCTAATTTTTTTATATTTAAACAGACATTGTTATAATGGATTATGTCGATATAATTTAAAAGGAGAGTTTAATGTACCTTTTGGTCGTTATAAAAAACCATACTTTCCACAAAAAGAATTATATCAGTTTTCTGAACACGCTCAAAAAGCAGTTTTTACATGTTCTTCTTATAATGTTACATTAAAAAATATTACGACTGATTCAGTAGTATACTGTGATCCACCTTATATTCCTTTATCTAAAACTTCTAATTTTACTGGATATTATATTAATAATTTTGATTTCTATGAACACAAAAAACTAGTCTATCTTATAGAATCTATTTTTAAAAATCGATCTATTCCTTTTCTAATATCAAATCAAGATGTTTTTTTAACACGTTTATTATATCAAAAAGCTTTTTTATATTTTGTAAAATCTAAACGTTCTATTGGTTGCACTATAAATAGTCGAAAAAACATTAATGAATTATTGGCGTTATATAATTAATATTATTACTTTGTACATTATATATAAGATTAATGGATGTGAAACAAAGATAGGAAAATTAATATGAAAAAGTTTTTTTTAGCTTCATCAATTTTATCTGCTGATTTTGCACGTTTAGGAGAAGACACTCAAAAAGTAATAGATGCAGGGAGTGATTTAATACATTTTGATGTTATGGATAATCATTACGTACCTAATTTAACTATGGGTCCTATGATCTTAGAATCATTACGTAATTATAATATTAAAGCACCTATTGATGTACATTTAATGGTAAAACCAGTAGATAATTTAATTCCTCAGTTTGCTAAAGCTGGAGCTACTTTTATTACTTTCCATCCTGAAGCCACAGATCACATTGAACGAACAGTACATTTAATTAAAGATCATGGATGTAAAGTAGGACTGGCTTTCAATCCGGCAACTCCTCTAAACTTTCTTGATTATATATTAGAAAAATTAGACTTGATTTTATTAATGTCAGTAAATCCAGGATTTGGGAATCAGTCTTTTTTACCATCTACATTTAATAAATTACGTCAAGTAAGAAAAATTATCGATTCTAATTTTTCTGATATTCTGTTAGAGGTTGATGGGGGGGTTAAATTGGAAAATATTGCTGAAATAGCATTTTCTGGAGCTAATGTTTTTGTAATTGGTTCTGGATTATTTAAATATTCTAATTATGATTTAATTATTAAAAAAATTCGACGAGAATTAGAGCATACTTATTCAAGATTGATTCATTAATTTTTTATGTGGAATATATACTATGCTATTTTTAAAACCTATTTTATTTAGTGCCGTACAACCTTCTGGAAATTTAACTATTGGTAATTATATTGGCACAATGCGACATTGGTCTATAATGCAAAAAAAATATGATTGTTTATACTGTATTGCTGATCTACATGCATTAACTGCTCAAGAAAAAAATATGTGTTTAAGTAAAAATACATTAGATACATTATCATTTTATTTAGCATGTGGAGTAGATCCAAAAAAAAGTATTATTTTTATTCAATCTCATGTTTATCAACACAGTCAATTAAGTTGGATTTTAAATTGTTTTAGTCAATTTTCAGAACTGCTCCGTATGACACAATTTAAAGTAAAGAGAAATGTAGAAAAAAATCATGTAAAACAAACAAATTTAGGTTTGTTTAATTATCCAGTTTTAATGGCAGCAGATATTTTGTTATACCAAACTAATTTTGTTCCAGTAGGAAAAGATCAAAAACAACATGTAGAATTAACGCGGAATATAGCCAATCGTTTTAATTCGATATATGGAAATATATTTAAATTACCAAAACCTTTGATTCATCAATATGGTTCTAAAATTATGTCTTTATTAGAACCACAAAAAAAGATGTCTAAATCTGATACAAACAAAAACAATGTAATTTTTTTGTTAGATGATATAAAATCCGTTTCTTTAAAAATAAAGCATGCTGTCACTGATTCAGAAAGACCATCGAAAATAGATTATAATATAGAAAATAAACCAGGAATTTCAAATTTATTAGAGATTCTTTCTGCTATTTCTAATAAAGATATGAATATTTTATTAAAAGAATTAGATGGTATGATGTATAGAGAATTAAAAAATATTGTATCCGATTGTTTGTCCAAATTTTTATCCAAATTACAAAGATCGTATTATGATTATCGTAATGATGAATGTTATTTAAAAAAAGTAGCACATGAGGGGGCAATGAAGGCTCGATTAAAATCTGAAGAAACTTTAAAAATAATACATTCTACATTAGGACTAGTTCCATATTTTAAATAAACCAGAAATTATTTTTTCTAGTTTATTTGTAAATGTAATATTAAATTTTAAATGAAGAATAATATTCTTTAAAACTTTTACATAATTTTTTTATTCTTTTTATTTATGTAAATTAATATAGATAAAAAAAATACTATACCATATAATATATTTGAACTGATTAAAGTAGCATATAATCCTTTTTTTTCTACTATAGGACTAGTAACAACAAAAGTTAGTAAAGTTCCTATTGTACCAAATAGCAAAATTAAATTTATTAATTTTGGACAAGGATATTTTGTTTGCAATGATGCCAATGTTATTATAATAGTATAAATAGCACTAGAGAAGAAACCTAAACTAATAATCATACATTTCTGCATTAAAAAACTTTCACTATGAATAAAACCATACATTAGTACTGTAGAAATGCTCGTAAGAAATATAAAGATACGGTGTAAATCGAAAAATTTAATAATACAACTAAAAAACCACATACCAATCATATAAGACATCCAAAAATTACTTACTAAACTACCTGTTTTTTGTATATTAATATGCATGTATTCAGTAATATACTGTGGAACCCAAGAAATAAATCCTAATTGTCCTAAAATATACAATAGTGCTGACATTGATAATAATAACACGTTACAGTTCCACTTTTCTTGTGTATTATTGATTTTTTTTATATCAGTTTTTAATTGCTTAAAATTTAGATTTATTGTCAGAATAAAAATCAGTAAATAGATTACTCCTATACAAATATAAGTCCAATACCAAATAATTTTTTTTTCTAAAAGAAAAGCCGTAATAATTGGGAATATCATTCCTGACATACTAAAAAAAGAATCAGTTAATAATAATTGAGAACTTCTTTTTGCTCCTGAATACAAATTAGTAATAATAAATGTGCCAATAGACATAGTTATACCACTAACTAATCCAAGTATAAACATATTAATGGAAAATAAAAATACGTTATTACAGAAAACTATGCCTATCATAGATATGATAGTGAGAATAAATCCAAATATAAGTTGTTTTTTTAATGATATAATTTCTATTAACCAAGCATTAAGAAAAATCGATATTAAAATTCCACCATTTAAAAATGTAAACGTATTACTCATTTCAGATATAGTTAAATGAAAATAATTAGCAATATTTCCCATAATCATTCCAGTTACAACAACTAATGCACCTGTAAATGCATATGAAAAAAAACTAATCCATGTAAGTCCTATTTCGTTCATGTTTTTCATTTTTGTTACCTTATTATAAATTTTAAAATTTATAAAAATATCATTAAATATATTATTATACATTTTATTATTTTATTTATAATGAATGCTATATAAAATAATTTTATTTTTTAAATCATCTTAAAAAATGATTTTAAGTTTTTTTAATAAAATAAGTTTAATTTTAGTGAAATATGATGTATATTTTATTTTAAAAAATTTACAGTATATTAAATATTATTTAAAATATTTTTATAAAAAATTTTATAATAAATATATTTTAGGAAATTTAATGATATCAAAAAAAACATTAATTACACGAGATAATTTTGATAAATTAATTTTACCATTTTATAATCCAGTTTCTTTTATTCCCGTAAAAGGAAAAGGTAGTCGTATCTGGGATCAAGACGGTAAAGAATACATTGATTTTTCTGGTGGTATTGCAGTAACATCATTAGGACACTGTCATTCTTTATTAAATAAAGCATTAAAAAAACAAAGTAAAATGTTATGGCATGTAAGTAATTTTTTTACAAATGAACCAACTTTAAAATTAGCTAAAAAATTAACTTCATTTAGTTTTGCATCGAAAGTTTTTTTTGCAAATTCTGGAGCAGAAGCCAATGAAGCCGCTTTTAAATTAGCGCGTTATTATTCATGTAAAAGATACAATTTAAAAAAAAATAAAATTATTTCTTTTTATAATTCATTTCATGGACGTACATTTTTTACTGTTTCCGTTGGTGGACAATCAAAATATTCTGATAGTTTTGGTCCTAAACCTTCAGGAATAATACATGCTTCATTTAATGATATTAATACTGTAAAAAATTTAATTAATGAACATGTTTGTGCAATAGTAGTAGAACTAATTCAAGGAGAAGGAGGAATAATACCAGCAACTAAATCTTTCATAAAAGAATTACGTTTGCTCTGTAATCAACATAATATTATTTTAATATTTGATGAGATCCAAACTGGAATAGGCAGAACTGGAAAATTATTCTCTTATGAACATTATGGTGTTACTCCAGATATTTTAACTCTTGCTAAATCATTAGGTGGAGGTTTTCCAATTAGCGCGATGCTGGCTACAGATGAAATTGCATCTGTAATTAAAGTCGGAATACATGGTACTACATATGGCGGAAATCCTCTTGCTTGTGCGATAGCAGAATCTGTTATTGATATTGTTAACACAGAAAAAGTTTTATCTGGAGTAGAAAAAAAATTTAAACAAATAGTTTTTGAGTTAAATATTATTAATAAGCATTTTAATATTTTTGAAGAAATAAGAGGACGAGGTTTATTAATCGGCATTGTATTAAAATCAAAATATTCTTATAAAATACGTGAAATATTAAAATTTTCATTCCTAGAAGGTGTTATTTTTCTGACAGCCGGAAACAATGTTATTCGTTTAGCACCATCACTAATTATTAGTAAAATTGACATTATAGAAGGTATGAAACGTTTTCATCGTGCTTTAGAAAGGTGTTTATTTTAAAAATATTTTTACTGAATGACTAACTTTATCAATTAAAAAATAGAAAATTTTTTTATATAAATCAAGAATACTATATCATTTAACATTCTAGTAAAAAATACTATATTTCATGATCTTGATATATACAATATAATTTAATTCTTAAAGAATTCTTTTGAAGATTGCGGTTTTACATCTTTTGCAGTAATTAAAGTAAGAATATTTTAATAATATTTAAACTTACATGTATACAGAAAGAATGATTTTGCATTATTAAAGATATAATCTTTTATGTATTTTTGGAGTAATAAATGATTTTTTTTCCCTTCAAAAGAATAATATTGTTATTTATAATATTATGTGTTCCAAAATCTTTTTCAGTGCCTTTATCTAATATTTACTCAGAATCTCATTCCAACGTAAAAAATATATTTACATTTAAAAATAACAATGAAAAATTAGGTTATTCTCTAGGTGTTTCATTAGGTAATTATGTAAATCAATCTTTTGAAAAACAAAAAAAAATAGGAATAAACTTCGATAAATATAGTCTTTTAAAAGGAATTGAAGATGCTATATCTGGCCATTTAAAATTATCGCATCATGAAATTTCTACAATTTTAAAAAATCTAGAAGAAAAATTAAATAATGCGACCAAGGTTCAATTCGGGAAAAACATAAAAGAAAATTTTATTCAAGGAGAATTGTACATGAAAAACTTTTCTAAAGTAAAAGGAGTAGAAAAAACATCTAGTGGTCTTTTATATCTTGTAGAAAAAGAAGGAGAAGGAGAGACTTTGACAAATAATACAAAAATTACTGTTCATTATCAAGGAAAATTTACTAATGGAGTAGAATTTGATAATTCTTATAAAAGAGGCAAACCTATATCATTTATATTAAAAGATGTGATATTAGGTTGGCAAGAAGGTGTAAAGTATATAAAAAAAGGAGGTAAGATTAAGTTAGTCATACCGCCTCATTTAGGATATGGAGAAAGAGAGGTGAATGGAATTCCTGGTAATTCTACTTTAATCTTTGATATAGAATTATTAGATGTAGTTAATACAGTGTAGTATACTGATATTGATCAATTTTAAAAGAATGGTATTAATAAAAATCTTTCGGTGTAATATTTTAAAAAATGAATTATACAATATTAGTAACAGGTGCTGCTTATGGTACACAAAATGCAAGTACCGCTTTTTTGTTTTGCAAAGCTTTAGTAGAAACAAAAAATATATTACATAGTGTTTTTTTTTATTGTGATGGAGTTCTTAATGCTAATAATATGATCACACCAGCAACTGATGAATTTGATTTAATCAAAGCATGGCAAAATTTAAATAAAAAACATAAAGTCAATCTATACGTTTGTAATAGCGCGGCTCTTAGAAGAGGTATTATAGAAAATGAAAAAATATTAAACATGAATGTCAAAAAGGGTAATTTAGCACCTTCTTTTCAAATAACAGGACTGTTGGAATTAGCAAATTCCATAAAAATATGTGATCGTATAATACAATTTTAATCAAGTGTGCGTATTTTAATGAAAATGATTGCTTTTATTTTTTCTCATTCTCCACATGGTACTAGTTTTGGTAGAGAAGGATTAGATGCTATTTTAAGTATTTCTGCAATATTTAAAAAAATAGCTGTATTTTTTATTGGTGATGGCGTTTTACAATTAATTAAAAGTTATCAGTCAGAGAACATTTTAGCACGTAATTATACCTCTTCTTTTTCTATACTATCTTTTTATAATATTAAAGATTTTTATTGTTGTAAATCATCATTAATCGAACGAGGTTTAAATTATAATAAAAATTTTATATTAAATGTAGATATATTAGAGTCGTATAATTTGCGTTTAAAACTAGATAGTTACGATGCAATTATCAATTTTTAGGGTGTATAAATATGTTGCATACTTTGATGAAATCTCCTTTTGAGACAAATATTTCTTTCCTCATCAGCATGTTGAAAAAATCAGATGATTTTTTAGCACTACAAGATGGTGTACTGATTGCATTAGCAGATAATATTTTTTTAAAAAGTATAGTTCTGTCTCCAGTAAAATTATATCTTATAAAAGAAGATGTTTATGCTCGAGGTATTCATAAAAACATTTCGAGTGAATTTGTTCTTATAAGTTATATACATTTCGTTTCATTAACACTTAAACATAAAAAACAGATGACTTGGTAAAAGTACTAAGTTATATATTTATAGTCCTATCTTAAAATTCTTCATAATAGTAAAATATTTTATGTGTAATTGACATTATGTTGATATTTTTTTAAAAAATCAATTAAAAAATAGGAGTTTTTATGGCCACAGTAAATCAATTGGTCCGTAAATCTCGTTTACGGAAAGTTTATAAAAGCAATGTCCCGGCTTTAGGGAAAAGTCCTCAAAAGAGAGGTGTTTGTACTAGAGTTTATACTACTACACCTAAAAAACCGAATTCAGCTTTACGTAAAGTATGTCGTGTAAGATTAACTAATGGTTTTGAAGTGACTGCTTATATAGGAGGTGAAGGTCATAATTTACAAGAACATTCTGTTATTTTAATTCGAGGTGGTCGGGTTAAAGATTTACCCGGAGTTCGATATCATATTGTTAGAGGTTCATTAGATTGTGCTGGTGTGAAAGATCGGAAACAAGGTCGTTCTAAATACGGAGTTAAAAAACCAAAAGTATAAAAAATGATTTGTTTAAATTATAATTATCATTATTTGATTTACATATTTTAAAATTAAATGGAGTTTTTATGCCACGTCGTCGTATTGTTAGCATTCGAAAAATTTTACCAGATCCAAAGTTTTCTTCGGAATTATTAGCCAAATTTATCAATATTCTTATGATAGATGGTAAAAAATCTATTGCTGAAGTCATTGTTTATACTGCTTTAAAAACTTTATCTAAACGTACCGACAAGAAAGAATTAGAGGCTTTTGAGATGGCCCTAGAACATGTACGTCCAACAGTAGAAGTAAAATCTCGTCGAGTTGGAGGATCAACATATCAAGTTCCTGTTGAAGTTCGTCCAGTTCGAAGAAATGCTTTAGCTATGCGTTGGATCGTTGAATCTGCTCGCAAACGTGCAGATAAATCCATGTCTTTACGCTTATCAAATGAACTATATGATGCATTAGAAAACAAAGGAACAGCAGTTAAAAAAAGAGAAGAAGTCCATCGAATGGCAGAAGCTAATAAAGCATTTGCTCATTATCGCTGGTAATATTATAACAGTTTAAAATTTTTTTATTATTTTACATATACTGAGGCAAGAATCTTCATTGGGCTCATGAGGTCTAATCTTTTAAAAACCTAAAAATGAGAGAGAAAGATAATGTCTCGTACAACACCTATTTCTCAATATCGTAATATTGGAATCAGTGCTCACATAGATGCAGGCAAGACAACTACTACTGAAAGAATCCTCTTTTATACAGGTATTAATCATAAAATTGGTGAAGTTCATGATGGGGCCGCTACTATGGATTGGATGGAGCAAGAACAAGAAAGAGGAATTACTATTACATCAGCAGCCACTACAGCATTTTGGAGTGGAATGGCTAATCAATTTAAACCTCATAGAATTAATATTATTGATACACCTGGACATGTTGATTTTACTATAGAAGTAGAACGCTCAATGCGTGTATTAGACGGTGCTGTCATGGTGTATTGTGCAGTAGGTGGAGTGCAACCACAGTCTGAAACTGTATGGCGTCAAGCGAATAAATATAAAGTACCTCGTATAGCATTTATAAATAAAATGGATCGTATGGGAGCTAATTTTTTAAAAGTAGTAAAACAAATTAAAAAACGTTTAGGTACTAATCCTGTTCCTCTTCAATTAGCAATTGGTTCAGAAGATACTTTTATTGGTATAATAGATTTAATTAAAATGAAAGCTATTTATTGGCAAGATTCTGATCAAGGTTTAACATTTACTTATAATGAAATTCCTGTGAACATGATAAAATCTGCACAAAAATGGCATCAAAATTTACTTGA
>NZ_CP034876.1:0-263838 GCF_005081705.1 Buchnera aphidicola (Hyperomyzus lactucae) | reverse complement strand
CTTAAAAAACATACATCATTAGTAGCCACAACTGGAATTCCTGTAGATAAAGATAAATCTACGGCTAAATGTAAATATCTTTCTTCATTATCTCGATTAGTACGGAATAGTTCTAGATAGTAAGAATCCGGAAAATTTTTTTGATAAAAAGATAAACAAGTAGATATTAAAGATGATTTACTATCATAAAGTAAAATTTTTCCGATTTCACCTTGACAACCTCCGGAAAGTAATATTAATCCTTTATTAAGTGTTAATAGCCATTTTTTTTTAATAGTTACATTATAATTATTGATATACCCTTTTTGATACGCTCTGGAAATTAGTAAAATTAAATTTCTATATCCTTCTTGGGTAGAAGCTAATAAAGTTAATTTTGTCAATTCATTATTTACTAATTCAGAAAAAAAATTTACTGTAACACCAATAATGGGTTTTAAACCTAATTTATGAGCTGTATTATAAAACTTAATTACTCCGTATAAATTATTATAGTCTGTTATTGCAATGGCTGGCATGCCCAAAAATGCTGCTTTTTTAACTAAATCTTCAGGTTTAGATAATCCATCAATAATTGAATAATCACTGTGTACATGAAGATGAATAAATTTTGGTTTATTCATATGTTTTCCCGAAATTTATACATAAATATCTATTTATATTTTGAACAAGATTTTTTGGCAAAAATTATTTTAGATTTACAAACAATATTTTCATTTACTAAAGCTGTATTCTTAAAAATTAAAATATGTTTATTAAACTTCCAAATATTTACTTGTATAAATATTTGATCCCCAGGAATAACAGTTTTTTTAAAACGAGTGCTATCTATACCTACAAAATAATATAATTTATTTATATGTAATTGACCTATACTTTTATATATTAAAATACTTGCTGCTTGAGCCATAGCTTCAATAATTAATACACCAGGAAAAATAGGCTCTTTTACAAAGTGACCTTGAAAATAAGGCTCATTTATAGTGCAATTTTTTATTGCATTTAAAAATTCAAAATTTTTAAAGTTTAAAACTCGATCAATAAGCAAAAAAGGATAACGATGAGGCAAAATTTTAAAGATTTTTTTAATATTCAAAGTATTATTTATAGTATTCAAAATATTTACTCTATTTCTAATTCAAAAAAAAATATGAGTTTATTTAAAAATTACCAATTTTTACCAAGATGCAATTGAAATGGTTCTAATTGATAATTTTTATTTGTCTGAATAGGAAAAGAATAAGAAAATACTAATGGACCAATAGGAGAAAACCATTGTAAGGATAGACCAACTGATGAATAAATATCATTCAAAATACTACTGTCTGAGAATTTTAGAGAATCAGCACTTTTCGTACTATTGGATTGTGTATCCCAAATATTACCCGCATCCAAAAATAAAGAAGTTCGAAGAAATTGCGAATATTTACTTTCTAAAAAAGGAAGAGGGGTAATAAGTTCTAAATTAGTTATCAAAGTAGCATTTCCGCCAACAGAATCAAAAGATTCACATATATTTTTATTTTTAAATCCAATACATTTTTCTAAATCATTATTATAGATTTTTTTAGGACCAATGGTATTAGGACGAAAACCGCGAATATTATTCATACTACTGATATTAAAATTTTCATAAAAAGGAAATTCATTTGCTTTAGTAAAACTATTTCCTATACCCATATTAATATGGCTTAAAAATATGAATTTTTTCCCTTTATTTAATGGAATATATTCTTCGCTATCTAATATTAATTTGTAAAAATTATTATCAGAACCGGGGATTGTGTTCTTTCCACTAATATATGTTTTGTTACCAGAAATAGGAAAGTAAAGATATTCTAAACTATCATATATCCAAGAATAATTCATAGTAAAGTCATCTACTAAACTATTTTTTAATAATTGTACATCTAATATTTTTTTTATTGATGAAGAATTTTTGACTACCTTTTTTTGATTATTAATACCATTATGAGTATATCCAAAACCAAAATTTACTTTGTTAGTATTATTGATCAAAAATCCTAAATTAGCCTCGAAACCATAAGTGTTTTTGATAAGATTTGAAATACTATTAAAATTATATTTAAAATCGTTATAAAAAAATCTATTATTTAAATCTATATTATTAGACATGAAATAAGGATAATTCGTTGACAAATCTATGTATTTTTGATTATTATTTTTAATAGCACTTACTTTTAAAGAATTTCCAGAACCTAATATATTTTCTTGAGAAAAAGAAGTATTAAAACTTATTCCGCTATCTATTCCATATCCCAATCCAAAGTTTATAGAACCAGTAGGTTGCTCTTGTACTTGGTAAGTAATATCTACTTGATTAGATTCTTTAGAATGTATATTTTTTATTACTTTAACATTGCTAAAATATTTAGTTCTTTCTAATAATTTTTTACTAAGCTCAACTAACTTAATATTAAAGTATTCACCTTCCATTTGCTTGATTTCACGACGTAAAACTTTATCTTGAGTTAATTCATTTCCTATAAAATTAATTCTTTTTACAAAATAACGTTTATTTATATCAATATTAAAATTTAAAACTATTGTTTTCTTTTCATGATCAATTTTTGGTTCCACAATAATTTTAGCATTAATATAACCATTCTCAGATAAAAATCTTGTTATTTCATTTACTATATAGTTGATTTTATCTTTATTATATAATTCATAATAATTGATTTTAACAAAATCTGTAATTCTTTTTTCATATGGAAATAAATTTCCATTAATAAAAAAATTTGAAATTCTATATTTTTTTCCTTCGGAAATATTTATGATAATATCTAGATAATTTTTATTTCCAGAAAGATCTAATCTTTTAGCATCAATATTGAAATAAAAATACCCTTTATTTAAGTAAAAATTATTTAAGTTTTCTAAATCTTGATCTAATTTCTTTGGAGAATAAAGACTTTTATCTAAAAAATTCCACCAAGAATGATGATTTTTCAACTTAAAAATTGACAAGATTTTATCTTCAGAAATATCTTTGTTTCCAAAAATTTTTATACTATTAATTTTTATTGATTGACCTTCATCAATAATTATTTCTAGATGAACAGTGTTATTTTCCGAAAAATTTTTTAATATTTTAATATTTGATTTATATCTACCAAGATTATAGTAAACATCTTGTATTGTTTTTATAAATATATTCTCTAAAAAAGAACTAAATACACTGCCTTTGACAATATTTAATTTCCTTAAATATGTATTTAAAACGGAAGTATTAATAATGTTATTACCAGAAATGATGATATTAGAAATAATAGGTTTTTCTTGCACATTAAATATTATAGTTTGTCCAGAATAAGTTACTTCAATATCTTTATATTTACCAGTTTCAAATAAAGACCGTATACTATTTTTTACATCATATTCAGAAAATTTACTTCCAATATTAAAAACAATATTTTTTAATGCTTCTTTTTCTGAAAAATTTTTTAATCCTTTAAACTGAATATCTTTTACGATCCATATATTTTTCCCATAAACTTCTACACTACAAAATATTAAAAAAGCTATAAAAAATTTTTTAATTGACATTATTATTAAAATTTTCCCTACAATAGATTTCATCTGATGTAAAGTTTATTTAAAACAAAAACTTACTATTTAGAAGAAAATAAAAAGTAAAAATAAAATTTAAAAAAATAATTTTTTTTAATTATAAATTAAATAAATGACTTTTAGATACAATTTAAATTTTATTCATATAAAACATCTTTATAAAATAATACTATTATTTATATTTTTTTAAATCCTCCAAAACGACGTTCTCGAGATATAAAAGAATCTATAGCATTTTGAAAAGAACAGTCATTAAAATCTGGCCATAAAACATCGGTAAAATATAACTCAGAATAAGCTATCTGCCATAATAAAAAATTACTAATTCTTTTTTCTCCACCTGTTCTAATAACTAAATCTACGGGTAGGAGTTCGCTAGTTGATAAATATTGAGTAATTGTTTTTTCTTCAATTTTTTCTGTTTGTAAAACGCCGTTTTGAACTTTTTTAACTATTTTTTTAACACTTTGAATTATGTCCCATCTTCCACCATAATTAGCTGCTATGTTTAATATTAAACCATTATTATTTAAAGTTATTTTTTCTACTTGATGAATACGTTTTTGTAATTTTTTATTAAAATGTGTTATATCTCCAATAACTTTTAATCTAATATTAAATTTTTTGAAATTATTAATTTCACTATCTAATGCAAAAAAAAATAACTCCATTAAAGATTTGATTTCAAATACTGGACGATTCCAATTTTCACTACTAAAAGCGTATAATGTTAATATTTTTAAATTGTTCATAATAGAAAATTTTACTGCTTTTTTTACTGCTTTAAAACCTTCTTTATGACCTAAAATACGCATTTTTCCTTTTTTATTAGCCCATCGTCCATTTCCATCCATAATAATTGCTACATGACGAGGATTTTCTTCTTTAAACTTGTCTTTATATTTTAATGAAGATGTATACCACATAATACGTATAGATTTCTCTTAAAAATAGAATTTTATTTAAAATTCTGAATAAAAATAATTGATTAGTGCATTGTTTAATAATACACATTTAAAATACTAAAGATGATACTTTATTTTTAGCTAATATTCTTGCTTTCCTATCAATTTCTAAAACATCTTCAATAGAGTTAGGTTCTGAAAAACAAGAAGACATTAATATTTCAATATTTACTTCATAAATTTTAGTAAAAGAAATTTTAGAATCAAGAAAAGCTGAAACAGCAATTTCATTAGCAGCATTTAAAGTAGTCATAGCGGCTTGACCTTGAGAAAAAGAATCGATAGCCAATTTTAGACATGGAAATTGAGCAAAATCAGGTTCAAAAAAAGATAAATGATTTATTTTTGAAAAATTTAAAAGACTAGCTCCAGAATGCACACGATTAGGCCAAGACATTACATATGAAATAGCAATTCTTATGTCTGGAACTGATAATTGAGCCAATAAAGTACCATCATAATATTGAACCATAGAATGAATAATTGATTCAGGATGAATTAAAATTTTAATTTCTGATTCTAAAGCGTTAAATAACCATCTAGCTTCAGCATATTCTAAACCTTTATTCATCATCGTTGCTGAATCCACAGAAATTTTTCTTCCCATTACCCAATTAGGATGAGAACATGCTTGCAATGGAGTTACGTTAGACAACTCAGATGCAGAAAAATTATAAAAAGGACCTCCTGAACCAGTTAATAAGATGTATTTTACACCATTTTTTTTTAATGGAGCAATACCTAAATTTTTTTGAATTTCTAGAGGTAAAACTTGGAAAATAGCATTATGTTCACTATCAATAGGAAAAATCTTAGCCCCACTGAAAGCAACTGCTTTCATAAATAAATAACCGCATGTAATTAAAGATTCTTTATTGGCTAATAATATTGTTTTTCCAGCATATATTGCAGACAAAGTCGGCAATAGACCAGCCATTCCTACAATTGCAGAAATTACTTGATCTGTACCTTCTAACGAAGCTAATTTGCAAATATCTTTTTCTCCAGAAAGAACTTGTGTTTTAATCTTTCTTTTTTTTAATTTTTTTCTGAGTATATTAGCAGATTTTTTATCTCTCATAGCCACCCAGTCAGGAGAAAACAACTCACATTGTTTCAACATAGTTGTAATATTTGTATTAGCCACTAAAGCAATTACTTTAAATAAATTAAGATTTTTTTGAATAACGGACAATACGCTAGTACCAATAGAACCAGTTGATCCTAAAATGGTTATTTTTTTCATAAATATTCTTGTTTTTAAAAATAAAAAATTTTTTATTTATATAACAAATACTTTATTACATAAAATGTGTGTCGTTTTAAGAGGAAATTTTTAAATCTTCATAAGATCTTGTTCTTTTTTAAATAGAATAATATCTATTTTTTTTATGTATTCATCTGTCATAATTTGTATTTTGATTTGTGAAATACGTTCATCATCTTCACTAATTGTTTTATCTTTTAAAAGCCGTTTTATCTTATCGTTTGAGTCTCTTCGAATATTGCGAATACTAACACGACTACTTTCAGCATCACTGCGAATAATTTTGATTAGTTTTTTTCTTCTTTCTTCTGTTAGTGCAGGTATGGGTATTAATATATCTTTACCATGTACGATAGGATTTAAATCAAGTTTTGAATTTAAAATAGACTTTCTAATTAAAGATGTAATAGAATTGTCAAAAACATTGATTCTAAGAGTACGAGCATCTTCTACTATTATATTAGATAATTGACGTAGAGGAGTTTTAGCCCCAAAATACTCAATATAAATACTATGAAGCAATGTTGGTGATGCTCTTCCAGTTTTTATGTTATTAACATTATTTTGAAATTTTTGAATACAAGATTCCATTCGTTCATTACTTTTTTTATTAATCTGATTAATCACATGATTACCTATACGATATATTGATATTGAAATAAATATCATTATATTTCTTTTTTAAAATTACAATTTATTGAGTAATAAGAGTACCTTCGTCATTTCCCATAATAATACGATATAAGGATCCAGGTTTATTTATATTAAAAACTCGAATTGGCAAACGATAATCTCGAGCTAATATAAAAGCGGATAAATCCATTACTTTTAATTCTTTTTTAAGAACATCTTTATATGTTAGTTCTTTATATAAAATAGCATTCGCATCTTTTTTAGGATCGTTTGAATATACTCCATTAACTTTAGTGCCTTTCAAAATTATATCGGCTTCTGTTTCAATGCCCCGCAAACAAGCAGCAGAATCGGTTGTAAAAAAGGGATTACCTATACCTGCAGCAAATATAATAATAAAATTATTAGATAATAAACTTATTGCTTTTTGACAACTGTATATTTCACAAATACCATTTAATGGTATTGCAGACATCAAACACGTCTTAATAGAAGAAATTGAATGTATCGTATCTCTCATTGCTAAACTGTTTATAACAGTAGATAATATACCTATATGATCAGCAGCTACTCGATTTAAACCTAATTTAGATAATTTTGAACCGCGGAATAAATTTCCACTTCCAATGACTAAACCTACCTGAATACCGATATCTACTACGGATTTAATTTCTTTTGCAATTCTTTTTAAAGAATTTACATCAATACCAAATTCATTAATACCTTGCAAAACTTCTCCACTTATTTTTAATAAAATACGTCGATATATAAATTTCTTATTAGTAGACATATTTCTCAACCTAAATATATTTTATATTAATATAGCTTTAAACTATAACAGTTATTGAAGAATAATTTCACCTAATTCAAATCTAATAAATGATTTAATACATCCATTATACTCATTCAGTACATCTCCTACTTTCTTCGTAGGATCTATAATAAAACTCTGGCTTGTTAAAGAGATATTATTAACAAATTTATTCATTTTTCCTTCAATAATTTTTTTTAATACATTAGCGGGTTTTTGAAGATTCTTTGCTAGTTCTAATTGAATTTGATATTCTCTTTCAAATACGGTATTAGTCACATTTTTTGGATGTAAATATTCTGGTTTACTTGCAGCAATATGCATTGCGATACTTTTAAGTATTTTTTTATTGGAAAAATTAGCATCAACTAATACACCGATTCGAACTCCATGAACATAGTAAGAAATGTTTTCACCTTCAAGAAATTGGAAACGACGTATATTAATATTTTCACCTACTTTTAAAACTAAGTCCGTTCTTTTTTCTTCGAACATAGATTTTAATTGATTAATATCTTTTATATTTTTTTCTAATGCTGTTAGTATAATATCTTCTCCGAAAAAAATAAATGCATCATCTTTAGCTACAAAATCAGTTTCACAATTCAATTCAAGAAGAACACCAACATTATTTTGAGTTTGTGCAAAAATCTTACCTTGATTTGTAATATTATTTATTTTTTTTTCAGCACTTAACTTTCCAGATTTTCTTAAATTATCAATAGATAATTCTATATTCCCATTTTCTTCTACTAATGCTCGTTTGCATTCCAAAAAACCTACTCCTGTACGAGATCTAAGCTCTCTAATAAGAGAAGCGGTGATATTATCAATAGAAGTCATATTACTTTCCTTTTTACCTTTTTAATCAATTTATTTAAACTTCGATAAAACTTTTATATTTATATATCTATGATATTTTCAGTCTGTATAAATACTTCATTTGATAAATTTTGATTATTTATCCGAGAAATACTCAAAGATACAGATTTTAAATATAAATTTACGGATCTAATAGCATCATCATTACCAGGTATAATATAGTCTATACCATCAGGATTGGAATTAGTATCAACTATAGCAAATACAGGAATACCTAAATTATTAGCTTCTCTTATAGCAATATTCTCATGTGCAGCATCGATAACAAATAGACAATCAGGTAATCCTCCCATGTTTTTTATACCACCCAAACTATTTTCTAGTTTAGATAATTCTCTTGATCTTATTAAAGCTTCTTTTTTAGTTAATTTAGAAAAAGTACCATCTTTAGATTCTATCTCTAAATCTTTCAAGCGTTTAATAGACTGTCGAACAGTTTTCCAATTTGTTAACATTCCCCCTAACCAACGATGATTTACATAAAATTGTTCACAATTAATAGCAGCTTCTTTTATTCCGTTTCTTGCTGCTCTTTTAGTGCCAACAAATAATATCCTGCCTTTTTTAGAAGAAATTTTTTTTAATTCACTAAGGGCAAAATTAAACATTGGAAGAGTTTTTTCTAAATTAATAATATGTACTCTATTACGAATGCCAAAAATAAAAGGCTTCATTTTTGGGTTCCAATAACGCGTTTGATGACCGAAATGAACTCCTGCTTTTAACATATCTCTCATTGATACTATTTCCATAATTTTTTACCTTTTAAAAAAAATATTGTATAAGTATTATCTTAAATTAAAAATAAAGATCAATATATTAATTTTTTATTTTTGTTTTATATGATTTTATATAACATATAAAATAATTTATATCATATTTTTGATACGAATAATATTAACAATTATTTATATATTTTATATAAAAAATAATAAAATTCAAAAAAGAAAACATTTTAAATGTATAATTTATATATATTTTGAATTTAAAAATGATATGAAAAAACGGCTAATATTATGAGTTTTATAATTAAAACAGAATCAGAAATTAAAAAAATGCGTAAATCTGGAAAATTAACTGCTGAAGTGTTAGAAATGATCGAAAAATATCTTCAGCCTAATATAAGTACAGAAGAAATTAACCAAATTTGTCATGATTATATTGTTTATGAAAAAAAAGCTATTTCGGCATGTTTAGGATATCATGGATTTCCAAAATCAATTTGTATTTCTATTAATGATGTAGTCTGTCATGGAATTCCAAACAAAGGACAAATGTTAAAAGAAGGCGATATAGTCAATATAGATGTTTCTATTATCAAAAATAATTATCATGGTGATGCTTCAAAAATGTTTTGTATAGGAAAAACAAGTATTTTATCTAAACGTTTATGTGCAGTTGCTCAAGAAAGCCTATATCGATCCTTAAAATTAATTAAACCAGGTATTAAATTATATAAAATTGGAGAAATTATTCAAAACTATGTTGAAGGTAATAATTTTTCTGTTGTAAAAGAATATTGTGGACATGGAATTGGTCGTAATTTTCACGAAGAACCACATGTTTTACATTATAAAAACAAAGAAAACAACATTATTTTAAAAAAAGGAATGATTTTTACTGTTGAACCAATGATTAATGCTGGAAATGCTCAAGTAAGATGTATGAAAGATGGATGGACTATAAAAACTAAAGATCGTTCTTTGTCAGCGCAATATGAACATACTATACTTGTTACAGAGTATGGGTGTGATATTTTGACATGGCAAAAAAATGAGACGATTTCAGAAAAATTAATTAATAACAATTAACTTTTTTATAAAAATAATCTTCTTTTTCATTAATAAATTAGGTGAAATTCAAAATGAAAGAACTTAAAAAAATAATTGAAGAGGTCTATGAAAAAAAAAATGAAATAGATCTTAATAACATCGATAACAATATTTTTAAAACTATTCTTCACATTATTGAATTATTGAATAATGGTACCATAAGAATTTCAGAAAAAAAAGATAATACCTGGATTACCCACACATGGTTAAAAAAAGCAGTTCTTTTATACATCTATATAAAAGAAAATAATCTTATAAAAGGTAGTCATACTAATTATTATGACAAAATTCCATTAAAATATGCAAAATATGACGACCAAAAATTTAAAAAAGAAAAAATTCGCATAGTACCACCAGCAACAATAAGATATGGAGCATTTCTTAATTATAATACAGTAATTATGCCTTCTTATATAAATATAGGTGCATATATTGATAAAGGTACAATGGTTGATACCTGGGCTACAATAGGATCTTGTGCTCAAATCGGTAAAAATGTACATATATCTGGTGGAGTAGGTATAGGGGGTGTTTTAGAACCATTACAAAATAATCCTACGATTATTGAAGATAATTGTTTTATTGGTGCCCGTTCTGAGATAGTAGAAGGAGTTATTATAGAAAAAGGATGTGTAATTTCTATGGGTGTTTTTATTGGACAAAGTACTAAAATTTATGATAGAGAAACTGGGGAAATTTTTTATGGAAAAGTACCAACTAATTCCGTAGTAGTTTCCGGTAGTTTACCCTCTAAAAATAGGAATTATAATCTCTATGCAGCCGTTATCGTAAAAAAGGTAGACTCAAAAACATTAAGTAAAACAGAAATCAATAAATTATTAAGAAATGTCAGATAAAAAAACCGCCCGTTTTTTCGGGCGGGACTATTCTTATAATTATTTACTTACTAAGTATATACTATCACTTCCCCTTTTGACACTAAAAACTAATATTGCGGGTTTAGCATCTAAAATTATTTTTAATTCTTCTAAATTACCAACTGATTGTTGATTTATTCCAATAATAATATCATCTTTTTTCAGACCTATTTTTGATGCTGAAGTATTTGATTTAACATTTTCTACTTTTATACCTTTTTGTCCATTTAAAAAATAATTACTTAAATCTGCACCTTCAATTCCTATATAGTTTTTTTCTGAATTTAAATTATTTTTTAAAGAATGCTTCAATTCAACAATTACATTTTTGATTTTTCCTTCTCTAAATATTCCTAATTCCATTTTAGTTGTCACTGGTAAAGATCCAACTTCAGCACGCAATGCTGAAAAACTGGAAATAGGTTTTTTATTTAAAGAAATAATAATATCACCAGCTTTGATACCCGCTTCAAATGCGGAAGAATCAGGCAATACCTGACTGACAAAAGCACCTTTTTGTGCATTTATTTTCATAACTTGTGCTAAATCTGAATTTAATTCCATACCTATTATGCCCAATTCTCCTCTTCTTACCTGTCCAAATTGAACCATTTGTGCAGTCAAATTTTTTACCATATTACCTGGAATAGCAAATCCTATGCCAATATTTCCACCCTCTGGTGCCAAAATGGCTGTGTTAATTCCTATCAATTCACCATTTAAATTAACTAATGCTCCACCAGAATTACCTCTATTAATTGCTGCATCAGTTTGAATGAAATTTTCATAATGTTCAATATTTAAACCACTGCGTCCTAATGCAGAAATAATACCAGAAGTAACAGTTTCCCCAAGACCATATGGATTACCAATAGCTACAGTATAGTCTCCTACTCTTAAAGAATCAGAATCAGCAATTTTTATTTCACTTAAGTTATTTGCATTTTTTAATTGTATCAATGCAATATCAGAACGCGGATCTTTTCCAATTATTTGGGCTTCATAACGACGTCCGTCACTTAATTGAACCTGAATTTTATTTGCATTTTCAACAACATGATTATTTGTTACTGCATATCCTTTATCAGCATTAATGATCACACCAGAACCTAATGCGTGAAATTTTTCATTTGTATCATCAGAATCCGGATTCACTCGACAAAATGGAGAATGTCGAAATGGTGAATTACCCTGACAAAATGGAGAATTATCACCAAAAAAAGGTTGAAATTGATGGGGTAGACGAGAAGTACGAACAATAGTACTTCCTTCAATATTAATACTAATTACTGAAGGCATAACTTTTTCTAACATTGGAGCCAAACTAGGAGCGACTGCTCTTGAAACATTGCTATTTTTTTCAGAAGGAATAACACTACTCCAAGACATTCCAAAACTTAGTAATAGCGTCAACATTAGGATTACTTCGCTTAATACCATAGCTATTCTTTTCATTATTTCTTTCTCATAATTACAATCTAATCTGTAAATAAAACTATTATAATATTTTCCGTAATAGGATGAATTTTTATTATACACGCCATCTCTCTTTAACTCCATTGCTCGTTAATATCTAGATATGAAAATTTATACTAATATTGATTAGTTAAAAAAAATAAATGTTTACATTCAAAAAAAATCGAAATTAAAAATTTTTGTATAAAAAAATATGTTTTATAATTTTTTACTTAATATCTATATAATTAGGAAAAGTATGTTATTTGTATTTTTTAATATCATTATCAGTATTTTTATTTGTACTATATTTAGTATAGCTAATTTTTACAATAAACCGGTTAATAAAGAAAAACAAAATATTATAATATTAACAGGAAAAACCATGGGAACATATTGGCAAGTTAAAATTCCCAATTTAAAAAATAAAGTATATATAAAAAATTTAATGCAAAAATATTTAAATCAAGATGAAAACATGCTTTCGTCTTGGAAAAAAAATTCTATAGTATCAAAATTTAATAAAAGAAAAAAAAATCAACCTCAAATAATTAATAAAAAATTTTATCGTGTGATTGCAACAGCACTAAAAATCAATAAAAAAACTCATGGAAAATTAGATATTACAATTGGTTCATTAATTGATATATGGGGATTTGGTACTAAAGAAAAACCTATTAGTTATCCTTCTCAAAAAAAAATTAATTATTATGTAACTCTTTCAGGCAGCCAACACTTAAAGCTTATTAAAAATTCTTCAGGAGTTTATCTAGAAAAGGATATCAACGGCATAAAAATTAATCTTTCCACTCTTGGGGAAGGTTTTGCTGCAGATCATTTATCATATATACTTAAAAAAAAAGGAATAAAGAATTATACAATATCAGTCGGAGGAACTGTGTTAGTTAAAACAGAAAAAAATAAAAAAGCGAAAATAATTGCCATTCAAAAACCAACTGATAAAAAACAATCAATACATTTACTTGTACGTTTAAAAAACAATTCCATTAGCACAGCCGGTATATATCGTAATTATTACTATCTTCAAGGAAAATGCATTCCACACTTGATTGATCCTAGTAACGGAAAACCTGTTACTCATAATTTAGTATCAGTAAGTGTTATTGCTCAAACAGCTTTAGAAGCGGATGGCTGGGATACGGGATTGTTGATATTAGGTTTTAAAAACGCTAAAAAATTAGCATTAAAAGAAAAATTAGCTGTTTGTCTTATCACTCAAAAAAAAGACGTTTTTTTAACATGGACTTCACCTGAATTTAAACGATTTTTAATTAAAAAAAACAATTTTTACTAATTTTGTATTTAAATATCAAACAACATAAATTATACTTAATACTTTATATTGATTGATAATATCTGATATTATTGTAATAATAAAAATTTATCAAATTACATGACGCTAATTTTATCTAGATAAAATACAGGATAAACTGATAGATAGCGAACTAGGAAATAAAACCTACTAAATTAGTATCCTGGAGGAAAAAATGGAAATATTATCAGGAGCCGAAATGGTCGTTCGATCGTTAATTAATCAGGGAATAAAGCATATATTTGGTTATCCTGGTGGCGCTGTACTAGATATTTATGATGCTCTAAAAACTGTTGGCGGAATCGAACATATTCTAGTCCGTCATGAACAAGCTGCAACTCATATGGCTGACGGTTATGCTCGTTCTACTGGAAAAACAGGAGTAGTACTAGTTACTTCTGGTCCAGGTGCTACTAATGCCATTACTGGTATTGCTACTGCATATATGGATTCCATTCCTATGGTTGTAATCTCAGGTCAAGTGGCTTCTTCATTGATCGGTTATGATGCTTTTCAAGAATGTGATATGATTGGTATTTCTCGCCCAGTAGTTAAACATAGTTTTTTAGTTAAAAAAACTGAAGATATAGCAGTAATTTTTAAAAAAGCTTTCTGGCTAGCATCAAGTGGACGACCAGGACCTGTAGTGATTGATTTACCAAAAGATATCTTAAAAAAAGAAAATAAACACTCTTATAAATGGCCGGAAAATATTTACATACGTTCTTATAATCCAACAACCAAGGGGCATATAGGACAAATTAAAAAAGCACTTGATACATTATTAAAAGCTCAAAAACCTGTAATTTATGTAGGTGGTGGTATCATTAGTTCTGACAGTAATGAAGAACTACTTATCTTTGCAGAAAAAACAAACTGTCCTGTTACCAGCTCTTTAATGGGACTAGGTGCATTTCCAGGTAATCATCCTCAAAACATTTCCATGTTAGGAATGCATGGTACTTATGAAGCTAATATGGCCATGCATCATGCCGATGTAATTTTTGGAATAGGTGTTCGATTTGATGACCGAACTACAAATAACTTAAATAAATATTGTCCTAGTGCTACTATTTTACATATTGATATTGATCCTACTTCTATTTCTAAAACTGTTTCAGCTAATATACCTATTGTTGGTGATGCAAAATATATTCTAAAAAAAATGTTAGAATTACTTAAACAAGAAAAAAAAATTCCATGTTTAAAAAATTGGTGGAATTCTATTGAAAAATGGAAAAAAACTAATAGTCTAGAATACGATGAAACAAGCATAAAAATAAAACCACAAACGGTAATCAAAACACTTTTTAAATTAACAAAAGGAACGTCTTATATCACGTCAGATGTTGGTCAACATCAAATGTTTACTGCGTTGTATTATCCCTTTAACAAACCTAGACATTGGATTAATTCAGGTGGTTTAGGTACTATGGGATTTGGACTTCCCGCAGCATTGGGTGTTAAATTAGCTTTACCTGAAGAAACTGTAATTTGTATAACTGGAGATGGTAGTATTCAAATGAATATTCAAGAACTATCTACAGCAAGACAATACAATTTGGCAGTGTTAGTACTAAATCTTAATAATTCTTCTTTAGGTATGGTTAAACAGTGGCAAGATATGATTTATTCGGGAAGACACTCTCATTCCTATATGGATTCACTTCCAGATTTTGTAAAATTAGCAGAATCTTATGGACATATTGGTATAAAAATTACCAAACCTACGGAATTAGAAGAAAAATTAATACTAGCATTAAATGCAGTATCTAATGGTCATTTAGTTTTTGTAGACGTCGAAATAGATAATTCTGAGCACGTTTATCCTATGCAGATTCAAGGTGGTGGTATGAATGAAATGTGGTTAAGGAAAAAAGAGGTTTCCTAAAAATAATATGCGAAGAATTTTATCTATTCTATTAGAAAACGAATCAGGTGCATTGTCACGCGTAATAGGACTCTTTTCACAAAGAGGATATAATATAGAAACTATAACAATAGCACCAACTGAAGATCCTACTTTATCAAAAATGACTATACAAACAGTGGGAAACGAAAAGACTATTGAACAAATTGAAAAACAACTGCATAAACTAATAGACGTATTAAGAGTAGTAGAAATTGGACAATCTTCTCATATAGAACGTGAAATTATGTTATTAAAAGTGCAAATAAACAATTATAGAAAAGATGATGTTAAACATGTTACTGAAGTATTTCGAGGACAAATTGTAGATATTACCTCTACGACATATATACTGCAATTATCTGGAACTACAAAAAAACTTGATTCTTTTCTTAAAATAATACGTAATATATCAGAAGTAGTCGAGGTAACTCGATCTGGAATTGTTGGAATTTCTCGTGGATAATTTTTTGTAACAATTTATATTTATTAAAATATTTAAATCTAAATTAATAATCTGCAAAAAAACAATTTTTCCTTAATAAAAAAATAAAACATGGTCATGTTATTAGAATGACCATGTGCTTTCTTCTTATTTTATATCATATATATTTCACAATGAATCACACACTCAAACACATTCCAGTAATGAAAAAAGAATTAATTGATTCTTTAAAAATTAAAAAAAATGGTATTTATATCGATAGTACATTTGGTAATGGTGGACATTCAAATGAAATCTTAAAAAAAATAGGGAAAGATGGAAAACTATATTCTATTGATAGAGATCCAACTGCTTTCTCTATAGGTGATGCTATTACAGATTCACGTTTTCATATAATTAATCAAACATTTTCAATGTTATTAAATTATGCTCAAAATAATAATATAATAGGAAAAGTTAACGGAATTATATTTGATTTAGGCGTCTCTTCACTACAACTTGATAATTATAAAAGAGGTTTTTCATTTAAACAAGATGGTCCTTTAGACATGAGAATGAATCCTAATTATGGAATTTCTGCTTCAGATTGGCTATTTAAAAGTAATGTTAACGACATTGCTTATATTTTAAAAAATTTTGGAGAGGAGCGTTTTGCAAAAAAAATTGCTTATGCTATTAACAATAGAAACAAAATAAAAAAGATAACCAGAACTGTAGAATTATCTGATATTGTTAGACGAGCTATACCACAAAAAAATACATTTAAACATCCAGCTAGAAGAACTTTTCAAGCTATTAGGATTTATATCAATCAAGAATTAGAAGAAATAAAAAAAGCTTTAGAAAGTGCAATAAAAATATTGAAACCAGGAGGACGTTTATCTGTTATTAGTTTTCATTCTTTAGAAGATAGAATAGTAAAAAAATTTATGATTAAACATAGTAGAAAAGCAATAGTACCATATGGGATACCTATTACAGAAAAACAATTAAATCAGTTAAAAAAATGTAAATTGAAAATTATTAATCGAATATTACCCACTCAAAATGAAATTAATAACAATCCTAGAGCTCGTAGCTCAATACTTCGTATAGCAGAAATACAAAAATAAACATGAAGAATAAACGTTATGATTTACTAACAATAATTAAAAATGATTTTATTTTATATGGAAAAATGCATTTGATTTTATTAATAGCAATTATATTATCTGCTAATTTCATTGTTATTACAGTTTACAAAACTCGTCTATTGATTACTCAAGAAGAACAATTGCTTTTAAAAAAAAAAAAAAAAATGATGAGTGGAGAAATTTAATAATTGAAAAAAACGCTTTATCCATAGATTCTACAACACAAATAAAATAATATCGACTTAAAAGAGAATAATCTTGCTTTAACAAAGAAATGTAAATTGATGGATATTACGTAGAAAATGCACAGAAAAGAGAAAACCAATTTTTTTAAAGAAAAAATAAAAAAAACAACATACATGCATAAGCGGTTTTTTATATTATGTAGTTTTATTTTTGTATCTTTAATTATTTTAACACTACGCATAATTTTTTTACAAATAATTAATTCTAATCTACTTATTCTTGAAGGAGATCGTAGGACATCAAGAATACAGTCTTTACTCAGTACAAGAGGAATTATTCATGATCGATCAGGATATCCTTTTGCAGTAACTGTATCAGTGAATGCGATTTGTGCAGATCCCTCGAAAATTACTAATAAAAAAAATATTCAAAATGATCTAAGATGGAAAGCTTTATCTGAAATACTTTCTATTCCATTAAAAAAAATCATTTTCACTATTAATAATCATATACAATCAAAATTTATTTATTTAGCCCGTCAAATTACTCCTGAAATTGGAGAATATATCAAACAATTAAAGTTACCTGGAATTTTTTTATTAGAAGAATCTAAAAGATATTACCCTTCTGGAAAAATTGCAGCTCAACTAATAGGAATAACAAACATAGATGGAATAGGCATTGAAGGTGTAGAAAAAAGTTTTAATAAACTCCTAACAGGAAAACCTGGAAAACGAAAAATAAGAAGAGATAATAAAGGACAAATTATTGAAAATATATCTTTAGTTAATAAATGCGTATCTAATAGCTTAACACTGAGTGTAGACAAAAAATTGCAAACTATTGTATATCAAAAATTAAACGAGGGAGTTAAAAAAAACAAAGCTGATTCTGGTAGTGCAGTATTAATTGATATTAAAACTGGAGAAGTTCTAGCAATGGCAAATAGTCCTTCATATAATCCTAATAACATAAATAATAGCTTAAAAAACAATATTCGTAATAAAGCTATCACAGATATTTTTGAACCTGGTTCCACAATAAAACCAATAGTAATTATAGAAGCATTAAAACTTGGAATAATTAAAAAAGACTCAATAATAAACACTAAACCTTATTTCATAAAAAAACATCAAATAAAAGATGTTTCATATCATGATCAGCTTAGTATAACTGGAATATTGCAAAAATCGAGCAATGTAGGAGTATCAAAAATAGCATCTTCTATACCGATCCTAAAATTAGTTGACAGTTATATTAAATTTGGATTAGGACAGCCAACTAAATTAGGATTAATTGGAGAAAATAATGGTGTTTTGCCTAAAAAAAAAATTTGGTCTAATTTAGAAAAAGCTACTTTTTCATTTGGCTATGGACTTATGGTTACTCCTCTTCAGTTAGCGCGATTATACGCCACGATTGGCAGTTATGGAATCTATCGCCCTCTTTCAATTACAAAAGTCAATTATCCTGTATATGGAGAAAGAGTTTTTCCCAAAAAATATGTACAAAATGTAATTAATATGATGGAAAGTGTTGCTAAACCAGGTGGAGGCGGTGTACAAGCAGCAGTTAAAGGATATCGCATTGCAGTTAAAACTGGTACTGCAAAAAAAGTAGGATTAAGAGGGCAGTATATAAAAAAATATATAGCTTATACGGCAGGAATTGCACCAGCTAGTGAACCAAGATTTTCATTAATAATTGTTATTGATAATCCTAAAGGAAAAAAATACTATGGAGGTGCAGTGTCTGCTCCTGTCTTTAGTAAGATAATGACATTAATATTACAAAAAAGGAATATTCAACCAGATGATTTATAATCAATAAGTAATTATAAATCAAATTAAAAGGAAATAAATGAATAAAATTTGCTTAAAATATTTTTTATTACCATGGATAAAAAATGCTCCAAAAATATATATATTAAATTTAAATACAGATAGTCGAACATTAAAAAAAGGAGATTTATTCATAGCAATACCAGGAACAAAAAAAGATGGACGCAATTTTATTTATGAAGCTATCTGTAAAAAAGTATCTGCAATACTATACGAAACCAAAAAAAAAGGGGAGCATGGAATATTTAAATATATTCATAACATTCTTATAATATATTTTTTTAAACTGTCGGAAAACGTCTCAATGCTTGCGAGCCGATTTTATAAAAAACCAAAAAAAGGATTAAAAATTGTTGGCGTGACTGGTACTAATGGAAAAACAACTGTAACACAATTAATTAATCAATGGAGTGAAATATTAGGCAATAAAACTGCAACAATGGGTACTTTAGGGAATGGTTTTTATAATGCTTTATGTCCTACACAAAACACAACCTCTTCTTCTATTTTTATTCATTCTTTTTTATCTAAAATATCAGAAAAACAAACTAAATTAGTAACTATGGAAGTGTCATCACATGGATTAATACAAAACCGTGTTAAAGAAGTTCCTTTTGACATTGCTATATTTACAAATCTCACACAAGATCATTTAGATTATCATGAAAGTATGGAAAAATATGCATCAGCAAAATGGTTGTTATTTAGCACACATAAAGTTAAAAAAATCATATTAAATGCTGATGACAAATATGGAAAAATATGGTTAAAAAAACTATTCAACTATTATACAATAGCAGTTACTATTAAAAATACTGCACAAAAAAAATATTCTACAAAATGGATTAATGCTACTAATATTGAACATTATAATAATTTGATTTATATTACGTTTGAATCAAGTTGGGGAATAGGAAAAATATCATCTTCTTTAATTGGTACTTTTAATGTTAAAAACATACTATTATCATTAGCTTGTCTTTTGGAATTAGGTCATAGTTTATGTAGCCTAATTACCACATCTAATAAAATAACACCTATAACAGGTCGAATGCAAACATTTATAGTTGCTAAAAAACCTATTTTTATTATTGATTATGCTCATACACCTGATGCATTAAAAAATACACTGAATGCTATTCGTTTACATTATAAAAAATACATATGGTGCATATTTGGATGCGGAGGAGAAAGAGATAAAAAAAAACGTTCTATAATGGGAGCTATAGCAGAAAAAATAGCTAATAAAGTTATTATTACTAATGACAATCCTAGAAATGAAAAAGAAATGACAATTATTGAAGATATTTTAAGCGGATGTAAAAAAAAGAAAAAAATATTAATTATAAAAAACAGACAAGAGGCAATATCTTATGTTTTCTTAAAAGCACAATATAATCATGTTATTCTTATAGCTGGAAAAGGACATGAAGAACAGCAAATAATTCGAGATAGATGTATATATTATTCAGATAAAATGATCGTTTTAAAATTATTGGAAAAAAATATATGATTACTTTATCGTTAAAAAAAATTGCTTTAATTACTAATGGAAAATTATATGGAAAAGACTTGTTTATAGATAAAATTATTATTGATACTCAAAAAATTGTTCCGGGTTGTTTGTTTGTTGCTTTAATAGGAAAAAGATTTGATGCGCATATATTCATACAAGATGCAATTAAAAAAGGCTGTTCTAGTATTATAACACAAAAAAATATAGTCTGTTATGTTTCTTATGTTTTAGTAGATAATACATCGATTGCTTTAGGAAAAATTGCTGCTTGGATTCGCAAGAAAACAAATGCAAAAGTATTAGCCATCACTGGTTCTTGTGGAAAAACTTCAGTAAAAGAAATGACTGCATCTATACTTAAACAAAATGGAAATACAATATCTACTATTGATAATTTAAATAATAATATTGGTGTTCCTATGACTTTGTTACAGTTAACACATCAAAATAAATATGCTGTAATTGAACTAGGAGCAAATAAACCAGGGGAAATTTCTTACACAAGTAATATTACTCAACCAGATGTTATATTAATTAACAACATTCACTACGCTCATTTGCAAGGATTTAAATCTTTATTAGGAGTATCTAAAGCAAAATCAGAAATATTTTCTGGTCTTAAATCGAATGGTACAGTTATTATCAATTTAGATAGCAATCATCTTTCGCAATGGAAAAAAAATATAAGAAAAAAAAATATTTTATATTTTTCTATTAAAAAAAAAAAATATAGCGATTTTTTTTCGAGTAATATTAAAATTAATTTAAATAGTACTTCTTTTACTATGCATACACCATGTGGAAAAATAAATATTTCACTACCTTTCTTAGGTCATCAAAATGTCTCTAATGCATTAGCTGCTAGCGCTCTTTCTTTTTCTTTAAAAATACCTTTAAAAAAAATAAAAACAGGATTATTCAACACTCCTATTATATCAAAAAGATTAGAATCTATTATATTAGCAAATCCTTGTAAAATTTTAATTGATGATACTTATAATGCTAATGTTTCTTCTATGATTTCAGCAATAAAAGTATTAGAGAAAATGCCAGGTTATAAAATATTAGTTACAGGAGATATGGCTGAATTAGGAGAAAAAAGTATTTTATATCATCAAATGATAGGTAATACTGCTAATTTATCTAAAATTAATAAAATTTTTAGTATTGGAAAAATAAGTCATGAAATTACTAAAATTTTTAATAATGGAAAACATTTTTTTGATAAAAAAACATTAAATCGCTATCTGAAAAAGATATTTTTGGAGAAAAACAAAATTACAATCTTAGTTAAAGGATCTCGTGATGCAAAAATGGAGGAAGTAGTAGAATACCTTATCGAGGAGAGTAAAAAAAATGTTGATTTTGTTTAATAAATATTTCAATTCTCATTTAAGTTTTATTTCTCATATTTCATATCGTGCCATATTAAGCTTATTAACCTCTTTTTTTATTAGTTTATTGATGGGTTCATATTTCATAAAATATCTTCAAAATTTACAAAAATATCAAATAATACGACAAAACGGACCAAAAACACATCTCTTAAAAAAAGATACGCCTACTATGGGGGGGGTGTTTATTATACTCTCTATATTTTTTTCAACAATTCTATATTGTAATTTATCTAATCTTTATATTTGGTATGTTATCACTATTTTAATTGGATATGGTTTAATAGGTTTAATAGATGATTATAAAAAAATAAAATATAAAAATACTCAAGGATTAGAATTAAAATGGAAATATTTCTGGTTATCTATAGTTGCTTTTGGACTAATTTATACTATTTATAGTAATAATTCAAACATTATTCCTACTCATTTAATAGTCCCTTTTTATGCACAAAATTCTTTTGAAATAAATTATTTATATATATTTCTATCTTATTTTATTATTGTTGGTGCTAGTAATGCAGTCAATCTAACAGATGGATTGGATGGTTTAGCTATCATGCCCGTTGTTTTTACAACATGTGGTTTTACATTAATATCTTTTTTAAGTGAAAATATTAATAGTTCTAATTACTTACATATTACTTATGTAAAAAACTCAGGAGAGTTAGCTATATTGTGTACTGCTATTATTGGATCAGGATTAGGCTTTCTATGGTTTAACACCTATCCAGCTAAAATATTTATGGGAGATGTTGGATCATTGTCATTAGGTGGTTGTTTGGGAACTATAGCAATATTGTTACATCAAGAGCTATTGTTATTAATAATGGGTGGTATTTTTGTTTTGGAAACTATATCTGTTATCTTACAAGTTGTATCATTTAAATTTAGAAAAAAAAGAATTTTTAAAATGGCACCAATTCATCATCATTATGAAATAAAAGGAATATTAGAACCTTTAATCATTATAAGATTCTGGATTATCTCATTCATATTACTTTTAATAAGCCTTATATCCTTACAGGTGTGTTAATGTCATATAGTTATTTTGGTAAAAAAATATTGATTTTAGGAATTGGATTAACGGGAATATCCTGTGTTAATTTTTTTTTAAAAAAAGGAATTAAGCCTAAAATTATTGATGAATCTAGACATCCTATTCATTTTTTCAAACTTCCTAAAAATATTAAATATCATCTAGGTAGTTTAGAACATAAGTGGATTTTAGAATCGGATTTAATTATCATAAGTCCAGGAATTTCTTCATTTAAACCAATTTTAGTCCAAGCTCGTTTATTAGGAATTGAAATTATTAATGATATTGAATTATTCGCTAGAGAAGTAAATTTACCTATTATTTCAATCACAGGTACTAATGGAAAAAGTACTGTGGCTACAATGGTTGAAAAAATTGCAAAAAATGCAGGTTATAAAGCTTTTTTAGGTGGAAATATTGGTACTCCTGTATTAAAACTGCTTTATAAAAAAGCTGATTTATACATTGTAGAATTATCTAGTTTTCAACTAGAAAATGTATTTACTTTAAAATCAAAAATAGCTATTGTTCTCAATATTAGTGAAGATCATATTAATCGATATCCAAATGGATTTCAACAATACAAGAAAATTAAACTATCTATTTACAATCAGGCAAAAATTTGCATCTTTAATTCTAAAGACAATGTAAAAAATCTAATCAAAAACAAAAATAAAATTAGTTTTGGTACAAAAAAAAGTGATTATCATATCTATGATAAAAAAAAATGTTCTATTTTATACTATAAAAATGAAAAAATATTGAATACTTGTAAAACATTATTATATGGTCGTCATAATTATGATAATGCATTAGTCTCTTTAGCAATTTCTGATGCAATGAAATTTCCTAGAAATTGTGCAATAGATGCGCTTAAAAATTTTTTAAATTTACCACATCGATTTCAAATAATCAAAAAAGATAAAGGAATAGATTGGATAAATGATTCTAAATCTACTAACGTCAATAGTACTAAAATTGCTTTAGAATCGCTAAATACCAAAGGAAAAATACGGTTATTATTAGGAGGAGACAGCAAATCTGCAAATTTTAATATATTAAAAATTTATTTCAGAAAACTAAATATAAAAATTTATTGTTTTGGAAAAGATGGTATTAAACTTTTAAAAATATGCAAAGAAAAATCTACTTATATTGAAACTTTAGAACAAGCAATGATCTTAATTTCCAAAGAAGCAAAATTGGGTGATAGTGTACTTTTATCTCCTGGATGTAGCAGTTTAGATCAATTTTCTAACTTTGAAGAGAGAGGTAATCTTTTTATAAAATTAACAAAGGAAATAAATTCTTGAAATGTTTATAAAAAAAAATGTTGATATAATAGATGATGCAAAAGTTTTTGAAACAATACTATATGACCGCACATTAGTATGGTTGACTTTAAGTTTATTATCCATTGGATTAGTTATGGTGCTCTCTGCATCTATACCAATAGGTCAAAGCTTATATCATGATCCTTTTTTTTTCGTAAAAAGAGAAATATTTTATTTTTTTTTAATATTTTTATTATCTTTTATTTTTTTGCGTACACCAATTATTTTTTGGGAAAAAAGTAGTAATTCTATACTAATAATTTCAATTTCATTGCTATTTATTGTATTATTAGTGGGAGATTCAATACACGGATCTTATCGATGGATCAGTCTAGGTTTTTTACACATACAACCATCTGAAATATGTAAATTTTCTTCTTTTTGCTATATATCTAGTTATCTATCACGCAAATCCAATGAAGTACAGAATAATTTCTGGGGTTTTTTTAAACCTATTAGTATTGTAATAATAGAATCAATTCTTTTATTGATCGAACCTGATTTAGGAACTGTGATAGTTCTTCTTTTTACAACTTTATCAATTTTGTTCCTTTCTGGTGCTAAAATAGGACAATTTTTTATAATTATTATTATTACTATATTAATAATAATTTTATTAATATTATTAGAACCCTATCGTATTCAAAGAATATTGTCTTTTTGGGATCCTTGGAAAGATCCATTTGGCAATGGATATCAATTAACGCAATCATTGATGGCATTAGGACGTGGTGGTATTTTAGGAAAAGGATTGGGTAATTCAATACAAAAACTAAATTATTTACCTGATGCGCATAGTGATTTTATATTTTCTATTATAGGAGAAGAGTTAGGATACATTGGTTCTTTTTTAATATTATCAATAATTTTTACCATTTCTTTTAGAGCTATGTTTATTGGACAAAGAGCTTTAGAAGACAAAAAAAAATTTTCAGGATTCCTTGCATGTTCTATTGGTATTTGGTTTAGCTTTCAAACATTAATTAATGTTGGTGCTGTTACTGGTCTTTTACCAACTAAAGGGTTAACTTTGCCATTTATTAGTTATGGTGGTTCTAGTTTAATTATTAATTCAATAGCTATTTTTTTTTTATTAAGAATAGATTTCGAAACAAAATTAAGAAAATCACAAGCATTTCCTAGAGGACCTAAATGATTTCTAAGAAAATAATAATTATGGCAGGAGGTAGTGGTGGTCACGTCTTTCCAGGACTAACTATAGCACGTTATTTGATTACAAAAGGATGGAGTGTAAATTGGATAGGAACAAAAAATAAAATAGAATCACAAATAATACCTCAATACGGTATTAAAATTCATTTTATTAAAATTAAAGGATTACGTAATGCTAGTTTAAAAAATTTAATTTGTTCTCCAATATACATATTACGTTCTTATTATCAAATTAAAAAAATAATAAAAAATTGGTCTCCAAATATCATTTTAGGAATGGGAGGGTACGTTTCTGGCCCAGGGGGGATAGCTGCTTGGAGTTCTAGAATTCCATTTATATTACATGAACAAAATAAAATCGCAGGTATTACTAATCGATGGCTTTCGAAAATATCTACAAAAAACATACAAGCATCTCCTGGAGCTTTAACAAATGCAGAAGTCGTAGGCAATCCAGTTTGTCAGAGTATTATAAATATTCCTTTACCTACAAATCGCTTTCAAAATAGAAAAGGTCCTTTACGAGTATTAGTTATAGGAGGTAGTCAAGGAGCTTCAATTCTAAATTATGTTTTACCAAAAGTTTCATTTATATTACAAGAAAAAATTATTATTTGGCATCAAACGGGAAATTATGAGTTTCAGAAAACTAAAAGAAAATATGAAAAATATGGATTAAAAAAACAGCTTATTCATTGTTTTATAAACAATATAGCTTTAGCATATGAATGGGCGGATATAGTTATTTGTCGTTCCGGAGCTTTAACTGTAAGTGAGATATCTATAGTAGGATTAGCCGCTATATTTATACCTTATCCACATAAGGATAAACAACAGCATTATAATGCACAAGATTTAGAGAAAATTGGTGCTGCAAAAATAATCGATCAATCCCGTTTTAAAACTTCATTGATAGTTAACATGCTTGATTCATTAAATAGAGAAAAGTTATTTGTCATGGCAGAAAAGGCTTATTCTTTAGGCGTTCGTGATTCAACAATAAAAATTTCTAATATTATTAATAATATCACTAAAAAGTATAATTTCTAAAAAAATATAAATGTAAAAGATAATAGTATGAACATAAAAAATATAAAAAATAATTTTTTTTTATTCAAAAAAAAAACATTCATTTGATTGGTATCGGTGGGTCTGGTATGGGAGGTATAGCTTTAATTTTATTAAAATTAGGCTATAAAATTAGTGGATCTGATTTATTAAAGAATACCATTACTGAACAATTAATTAATCTAGGAGCAAATATATATTTTCAACATGCTGAAAAAAATATTTATAATATCGATTACATAATTAAATCTAGTGCTATTTTATCAACTAACAAAGAAATTATTGCTGCTAAAAAACTCAAAATTCCTGTATTATTAAGAGCAGAAATGCTACAAATATTAATGAAATATAAATTTGGAATAGCTATTTCTGGAACTCATGGAAAAACTACTACTACTTCAATAATTACAGATATATTTATTAATAATGGCTTGAGTCCCACTTGTATTAATGGTGGTTTAATAAAATCAATCAATGCCCACGCACAACTTGGTCACTCTCGTTACTTTATTGTAGAAGCAGATGAAAGTGATGCTTCTTTTTTATATTTAAATCCTAAAATAGCTATTGTAACAAATATAGAACCTGATCATATGGAAAATTATAATAATAGTTTTAAAAAATTAAAAAAAACCTTTTTGAATTTTTTGAAAAAAATTCCATTATATGGTACAGCTATAGTATGTACAGATAATTCTGCTATTTGCGATATTTTACCTAATATAAAATGTAAAATTATTACGTACGGATTTAATAAAAATGCAGATATTCGTATCGAATTTTATAAACAATATTTTTTTGTAGGACATTTTAAATTAATTATAAAAAATAAAACTAAATTAAATATAACATTAAATATTCCTGGTAAACACAATGCACTAAATGCTGCAGCTGCTGTCGCGCTCGCAATACATGAAGGTATAAAAAATCACGATATAATTGCATCGTTAAAAAATTTTCAAGGTACTTGCAGAAGATTTGAATGCCTTGGATATTTTTTAATAAAAAACAACATTAATCATAATATTAGTACTATGTTAATAGATGATTATGGACATCATCCCACTGAGTTATCTGAAACTATTAAAACAATAAGAACTGGATGGCCTAAAAAAAACTTAATAATGATATTTCAACCTCATCGATATACGAGAACATATAATTTATATAATGATTTTGTAAAAATTTTATCTACAGTTGATGTTCTTTTAATATTGAATGTATATTCTGCAAACGAAAAGTTTATTTCTGGAGGAGATAGTTTTTCACTTTATCTTGATATAAAAAAACTAGGTAAAAATTATACAGACTTTATTTCTGATCATAATTTAATATTAGATACTCTTGTGCCTTACTTGAATGGTAACGATATTATTTTGATACAAGGTGCTGGAAATATAGATAAAATAGTACATAAATTTTTGATAAAAAACAACAAAAAAGTGATATTATGAATAAAAAAATAGCAGTTTTATTAGGAGGAACATCTTCCGAAAGAAAAATTTCAATAAAATCAGGATATGCAGTTCTTATGAGTTTATTACAATCTGGATTAAATGCATATCCGATTGATACACGTGATTATTCTATAATAAATTTAAAAAAAGAAGGTTTTGATAAAGCATATATTGCATTACATGGAAAAGGTGGTGAAGATGGTAGCATTCAAGGGGTTCTTCAATATTTAAATATTCCTTATACAGGAAGTGGGATTATGGCATCTTCAATTGCCATAGATAAATTTCGAACTAAATTATTATGGAAATCTTCTGGTCTTAGAACAGCACCCGATGTTTATATTCAAAAAAAAAAAAAAAATACAACTGCATTGAGTTCTCTTATAATTAAAAAAATATTAAAATTAGGATTGCCTGTCTTAATCAAGCCAAATAATCAAGGTTCAAGTATAGGTATGACATTAGTTTCTTGTATCACACAAATTAATGATGCCATCAATCTTGCTTCTATCTACGATGAAAATATTCTTATTGAAAAATTTATAAAGGGTAAAGAATACACGATCTCTATTCTTGGCGAAAATATATTACCTTCTATTTATATTTCCACTGAACATCGTTTCTATGATTATAATGCTAAATATACAGATTCTTCTACTAAATATATATGTCCAAGTGGGCTACCTATACAGAAAGAAAAAGAACTAAAAAGAATAGCTTTTTTGGCATGGAAAATACTAGGATGCAGTGGATGTGGAAGAATTGATACTATATTAGATAATCACAATCAATTTTGGTTGCTAGAAGTAAATACTATACCGGGAATGACAAATAGAAGTTTAGTACCTATATCAGCAAAAAAAATGGGGATATCATTTGATGAGCTAGTATTATCAATTTTAGATATAACTAAGTAAAATTTTCAAATAAGAAAAAAGTATACATAATTCTTTTTTCAACTGAATTTTTATGTTGTATAAAAACAAAAAAATAAAAAATTTACTTTGTTAAAAATGATAATTAAGGAAATAAAGTACAGGCCCAAGAAATATGATCATATCAAAAGATAGAAAATTAGTAGTCGGATTAGAAATTGGTACTACTAAAGTAGTAACTTTGGTGGGAGAAGTATTAATAGACGATACAATTAAAATAATTGGATTCGGAACTGCTTTATCTAAAGGAATAGATAAAGGAAGAATTAATAATTTAGATACAATAGTTGCATCTATCAAGGAATCTATCAACAAAGCTGAAATTATGTCAGATTGTCAAATTACTTCTGTATATTTATCTCTATCTAATAAACATATCAATTGTCATAATGAAATAGGTATGGTTCCAATTTCTGAAGATGAAGTAACAAAAGAAGATCTAGAAACTGTAATACACATTGCAAAATCTGTTCAAATTCTTAATGAACACCATATATTACATGTAATACCACAGGAATATTCAATTGATCAACAATCTGGAATAAAAAATCCTATAGGTTTATCTGGAGTACGTATGCAAGTAAAAGTACATTTAATTACTTGTCATCAAAATGTAGCTAAGAATATTATTAAAGCCGTAGAAAAATGTGATTTAAAAGTTGATCAAGTCATTTTTTCAGGTCTTGCTTCTAGTAAAGCCGTTTTAACAGAAGATGAGTGTAAACTTGGAGTTTGCATGATTGATATAGGTGGAGGAACAATAGATTTTACTATTTATATTAATGGTTCTATACAGTATAGCGAAGTTATTCCATATGCAGGAAATATTGTCACTAGCGATATCTCATATGCTTTTAGCACTTCTTATTATAATGCGGAAAAAATGAAAATCCAATATGGATCTGCAATAAAACCTTCTTTAGGTGCATCAAAAAATATTGATTATTCTAGTGTTACCGGAAATTTTCAAAAAACTTTACAACAAGATGCTTTAATAGAAGTAATTGAATCAAGATATATTGAATTATTATCTTTAGTAAAAAACAAAATTCTTTATATACAAAAAAGGCTTCATCAAAAAGGAGAAAAACACGAATTACTAAGTGGCATAGTACTTACTGGGGGTGGATCAAAAATCTCATGCTTAACAGAATGTGCAGAAAAAGTATTTCATAAAAAAGTGCGAATTGCTAAACCTTTAAATATTTCAGGATTAATAGAAAAAATAACTGAACCAGATTACTCAACAGTAGTTGGTTTGTTGCATTATGGAAAAGAATATTACACAAATGTTAAAAAGAAAAAAAAACAATATTCTTTTCTTGAAAAATTTTTTAAACAAATTAACAATTGGTTTAAAAAAGAATTTTAAAAAAAATTACACTCAAAATTTTATAAAATATAGATATATAATGGAAACAAATTATGTTGGAACCTGCAGAATTAAGTAATAACGCAATAATTAAAGTGATCGGTGTCGGAGGTGGTGGTGGAAACGCAGTAGAACACATGGTGAGAGAACGTATCGAAGGTGTGGAATTTTTTGCTATTAATACTGATGCACAAGCACTAAGAAAAATAGAAGTAGGTCAAACTATACAAATAGGTAATAATATCACTAAAGGATTGGGAGCTGGAGCTAATCCAGAAATTGGACGAACATCAGCAGAAGAAGATAAAGAAATATTAAAATCTGCCTTGGATGGTTCTGACATGGTTTTTATAGCGGCTGGAATGGGAGGGGGTACTGGAACTGGAGCTGCTCCCGTAGTAGCAGAAATTGCAAAAGAATTAGGTATTTTAACTGTTGCTGTAGTAACCAAACCTTTTAATTTTGAAGGTAAAAAAAGAATGATTGTAGCTGAACAAGGCGTGATTGAATTATCTAAATATGTAGATTCTTTAATTACAATTCCTAATGACAAATTATTAAAAGTTCTTAGTAGAGGTATTTCTTTACTTGATGCTTTTAGTGCCGCTAATAATATTTTAAAGGGAGCAGTACAAGGTATTGCTGAACTGATTACAAGACCTGGTTTAATGAATGTAGATTTTGCTGATGTACGTACTGTTATGCTAGAAATGGGATATGCAATGATGGGAACGGGTATATCTTCTGGAGAAAATCGCGCAGAAGAAGCTGCAGAAATAGCTATATCTAGCCCCTTATTAGAAGATATAGATTTATCAGGTGCACGTGGTGTTTTAGTTAATATTACCGCTGGTTTTGATTTAAAATTAGACGAATTTGAAACAGTAGGAAATACGATTAGATCTTTTTCTTCAGATAATGCAACAGTTGTTATAGGTACTTCTTTAGATCCTGACATGAATGACACTCTTCGAGTAACTGTTGTTGCTACAGGTATTGGGATGGAAAAAAATTCAGAAATTAATCAAATAAAAAATAAATCATCTAGAGAAATTTTAATGGATTATCGCTATCAATATTTAAATGTATCTCCAAATAAAATAGAAAAAAAAACTATAAAAAAAGAAATTAGCAAATCAGAAGATAAAACTAATAAAGAAGCAGAATATCTAGATATTCCATCTTTTCTACGTAAAAGATCAGATTAATTTTTTAAAAAAATTAAATTATTAATACTAATTAATAATATTATTATCTTTAATAACCTGCGCCAATAAGGACTAAATTATCTATCGGCGCACGGATTTAATCTATCTAAAAAATAAATATATAAAATGTTTAAAAAATATTTTTTTATGATAAAATTAAAATAAAAAATATACATACAATATTTTCAATGTGTTTCTGAGAACAAAACAAAAATGAAAAACACTCCTAAAAAATATCTTAATGTTACTGATAACGCAATTAAAAAGATAAAAAATCTTATTAAAATAAAAAAAAATTATGATTTAAAATTAAGAATTTATATAAATGGTGGTGGATGTAGCGGCTTTCAATATCAGTTTGTTTTTGATGAAAAAATTAATGAAGACGATATTATAATCACTCAGTCAGATATTTCATTGATTATTGATGCGATTAGTTTGCAATATATACATGGTGGGAAAATAGATTATTTAGAAAATTTAGAAGGTTCTAAATTCATCGTATCTAATCCAAATGCGAGAAATACATGCGGATGCGGTTCTTCATTTAGTATCTAATGCAATATAAATGCGATACTAACATTATGTTCTATCATTCAATATACGTTATATTAAAATGAAAATTGCAATAATAGGCGCTATAAAAAAAGAAATTGAAACACTTAAAAAATTAATAAATACATGTATAGAAAAAAAGAATGGTAATTATACAATTTACATAGGTAAATTTAAAAATAACGATATTTTTTTAATTAAATCAGGAATAGGAAAAGTTTCTGCTAGCATTTCAACTACTCTTCTTATTAATTTATATAAACCAGATATTATTATTAATACTGGTTCTGCCGGTAGTCTAAACTCATTATTAAAGATTGGAGATCTTATCATTCCAGAAAAAATATGTTATTACGATGTAGATTTAACAAATTTTGGTTATTCTTTAGGTCAAGTACCTAAATATCCAAAGTATTTCACCACTAACAAAAAAATATGGAATATTTTTAAAAAAAAATTTATTCAATATGAATTAACATTTCAAACAGGATTAATTATTAGTGGAGACTCGTTTATTAGAAAAAATTCATGCATAAAAAAACTAAATAATAAATTTCCTTCTGCAATAGCAGTAGAAATGGAATCAGCAGCAATAGCTCAAGTTTGTTATAAATTTAACACTCCTCTTATTGTCGTAAAAGCTATTTCTGATTTATCAGATAATAATGCTACGTTAAATTTTAAAAAAAATATTTCAGTTGCATCATTTCAGTCATCTAAATTGGTTGAAATCATTTTAGAAAATATAATAAATATATAAAAGTTATCTAATCTATTTAATCAAAAAATAACATTCTTATATTATTTTAAATAAATTTTGTTCAGATGATTTTTTAATGAGTTTTATTATTTTTTACAAAATATTCTTATAAAACATTAGATTAATTTTAAAAAAATAATTTATTTTTGTAAAAATCATTATCCTTCTTTTAAAAACTCTAAAAATAAAATCTGTTATTTCATAATACTCGTGATTTTTATTAATCCCAAAATAATCTAGATTATTAAATTTTATAGGATATATAAATATAACCATGGATCAAAAAAAAACATGGCATGAAAAACTTTATTGTCATCTTGGACAATACTTTTTAATTGATGAATTTCTATATGAAGAACGAACCACATATCACAAAGTAGTAATTTTTCAAAATTCTATTTTCGGAAAAGTTATGGCAATTGATGACATTGTTCAAACAACTGAATACGATGAATTTATATACCATGAAATGCTTGCTCATGTACCGATATTCGCACATGGAGAGATAAAAAATGTATTAATTATAGGAGGAGGGGATGGAGGTATCCTTCGCGAAGTATGTAAACATAGAAATATTGAAAATATTACGATGGTTGAAATCGATATTAATATTATTAACTTATGTAAAAAATATTTCCCTAATCATAGTTGTAATGCTTATTATGATTCTCGTTTAAAATTGATTATTGATGATGGTTTGAATTTTGTAAAAAAAACAAGAGAAAAATTTGATTTAATAATATCAGATTCTACAGATCCTATTGGTTGTGGAAAAAATTTATTTCGATCAGAATTTTACTTTAACTGTAAAAATTGTCTTAATAAAAATGGTATTTTTGTAGCGCAAAATGGTGTTTTTTTTCTTCAAAAAAATGAAACTATTCTTACTTATAAAAATTTAAAAAAATATTTTCATGATGTAAAATTTTATCATGCAAATATTCCCACTTATTATGGTGGTATGATGATTTTTGCATGGGGAACTGACAATATAAAATCTCGAAAAAAAGATCTGAAAATTCTCCAATCAAACATAAAAAATACAAAACTAGCTTTAAATTACTATAATGCTAAAATTCATGTAAGTAGTTTTTATTTGCCTCAATATATTCTTAACGCATTAGATAAAAGTTAAAAATCCTTTTATAGGAGAGTAATTAAATTGCAAAAACTAAAATTATATGGCTTTAATAATTTAACTAAAAGCCTAAGTTTTTGTATCTATGATATTTGCTATGCGAATACTAATGATTCACGAAATAGTTATATTTCTTATATTGATGAACAATATAACGCTGTTCGATTGACTAAAATTTTAAAAAAAACTTGTTCAATTATTGGCGCTAATGTGTTAAATATATTTCATCAAGATTATGAACCCCAGGGTGCAAGTGTAACTATTTTAGTATGTGAAGAACCGATGAATCTAGATAAAATTAATGTTTTAAAAAGTAATATCGTGTCGTCTTCTGTACTAGCTCATTTAGATAAAAGTCATATTTGTGTCCATACATATCCAGAAAGTCATCCTCAAAGTGGAATTTGCACTTTTCGTGCTGATATTGAAGTTTCAACATGTGGAATTATATCACCGTTGAATGCATTAAATTATCTTATACATCAATTAGAATCTGATATTGTAACTATTGAATATCGTGTTAGAGGATTTACTCGAGATATTCATGGTATTAAACATTTCATTGATCATAAAATTAATTCTATTCAAAATTTTATGTCTAATGATATAAAAACAATGTATGATATGGTTGATGTTAATGTTTATCAAGAAAATATTTTTCATACTCGAATGTTATTAAAAGAATTTAATTTAAAAAATTATTTATTTAATATTCATTTAGAAGATTTAAAAAAAGAAGAACATACTTATATTATTAATTTACTATGGAGAGAAATGCGAGAAATATACTACGGCAAGAATATGTCTATGATAGATTCTAGTTCATAGGTATTTAATTAAAACAAGTGCTTAATAATTTTTTAATTAAATGTCATATATTTATTAAACTATTTAGACTGATTAATAAAATATTCTTAGAACNNGTTCTAAGAATATTTTATTAATTGAATTAAAACAACATTTTTTAAAACAATCCAAAATTATTTATTACATTTAACATTTAATAAATCTGTTACTGTACCTTGAAAAATTTCTGCAGATAGACCAATTGATTCATACAAAGTAGGATGAGCATGAATAGTTAGTGCAAGATCTTCAGCGTCGCATCCCATTTCAATCGCAAGTGCAACTTCACCAATTAACTCACCAGCATTTGTTCCTATTATAGAACCACCAATAATCTTACTATCTTTTTTATTAAAAAGTAACTTTGTCATTCCTATTTGACAATTTGAAACAATGGCTCTACCAGATGCGCTCCAAGGGAAAATAGCTATTTCATAATCTATTTTTTCTTTCTTAGCTTGTTTTTCATTTAAACCAACCCAAGCAATTTCCGGTTCAGTGTATGCTATTGACGGAATTACCTTAGGTTCAAAATAGTGTTTTTTACCAAATATAACTTCTGCTGCAATGTGACCTTCATGTACACCTTTATGAGCTAACATAGGAGTCCCAGTAACATCACCAATAGCATAAATATGAGGAATATTAGTTCTCAACTGATCATCTACTTGAATAAAACCAAAATTATTTATTTTTAATCCTATTTTTTCCAATCCTAATAAATCAAGGTTAGGAGTTCTTCCTATTGCTACTAATATGGCATCATAAGATATATTTTTTTTATCAAAATCATTTGTTATCATGTTTACTAGTAATCCAGTTTCTCTTGATTCAATATTATCTATATGAGTATTTAACATTAAATTAAATCTTTGATTAATAGATTTTATGTATAGATCAGTAATATCTTTATCTAATGCAGGCATGAAATGTTTAAATCGATCAATGATATCTACTTTAGAACCTAAAGCACTATATATTGTTGCCATTTCTAAACCAATAATACCACCTCCAACAATTAAAAAGCGATTTGGTATCATTCTTAATGATAAAGCATCACTTGAATCCCAAATTCTTTGATCATCATAAGGTATAGAAGGGATTTTAATTGGTTTAGAACCCGTTGCAATAATTGCGTTGTCGAAAAAAACAGTAAATTTATCTTCTTTACTCTGAACTATAATACTTTTATCAGTATCAAAAATAGCATTTCCTTGGAAAATTCTTATTTTTCTTTTTTTTCTCATATTAGATAAACTATTAGTTAGTTTATTTATGATATTTTCTTTCCAAAGTTTAATTTTTTCTATATCAATCAGTGGTTGATTGAATGAAACACCTGTTATATCTAATTCTTTTGCTTCTTTAATTACTTTCGCTATGTGTAACAATGCTTTTGAAGGAATACAACCTACATTTAAACAAACACCACCTAATTTATCATAACGTTCTATTAAAACAGTATCTAAACCTAGATCGGCGGAACGAAAAGCTGCGGAATAACCTGCTGGACCTGATCCAATAATTACAACTTGTGCATGAATTTTTTGATACATTATAACCTCTAGTAAACTCCACTTAAATAAAAATGTATTTGCATAATTAACATTGAATATATAAAAATTACATAATTAAAAAATGTATATCTGATAGTAATTTTTTAATTAATGTAATAAAACGTGCTCCATCAGCGCCATTAATTACTCTATGATCATAAGATAAAGATAGTGGTAACATAAGAGATGGAATAAATTCTTTTCCATTCCATAATGGTTTTACCTGAGATTTTGAGATACCAAGAATTGCAACTTCAGGTGAATTAATAATTGGAGAAAACCAACTACCTCCAATTCCACCTAGATTAGATATTGTAAAACATCCATCTGTCATATCTAATGCATTGAGCTTCTTTTTTCGTGCTTTTTCTGATAGTAATATTAATTCAGAAGATAATTGTTCAATATTTTTTTTATTTACATTTTTTAATACAGGTACAAATAAAGCATTGTGTACATCTACGGCAAATCCTATATTAATATAATTTTTTAAAATGATTTTTTTCTTGTCAAGGCTTAATGAACTATTAAAAATAGGAAATTTTTCTAATGCATACGCAACTACTTTTATTACAAAAATTAATATTGTAATATTATTACTTGTGTTTGTTTGATTTTTGTTTTCGCGATTGTATTTTTGACGAAATTTTTCTAATATAGTAATATCTACTTCATCGAACTGTGTAACATGAGGTATATTGATCCAATTTTGATATAAATTATTACCAGTAATTTTTTGAAGAGTACTTAATTTCATTTCTTCTACTTTTTCTTTATTAGAAGAACGTATGTTAATTTTATCAGTTTCTTCTAGAACACATATTGTATTAGTACTTTGATGCAATTCTAAATCTTCTTTTAAAATTCTATTTTTACGACCAGTACCTATAACTTTAGATAAATCAATATTTAGTTTTCTTGCTAAACGTCTTACAAGTGGGGTCGCATGAACAAGAATATTTTTTTTACAATCTTGTTCGAAATTAATATTATCTATATTTTTAGTTTCTTCTTTTAAAAAATTTTTCTCTGCTTCTAAAAGCATGATTAAACTAAAAGATTTAATCTTATCACCAATTTTTATATAAATATCTTTTACAGTACCTGATATAGGTGATGGTATTTCCATAGAAGCTTTATCTCCTTCTACAGTTATTAGTTCTTGTTCTGAATCTACTTTCTGATTAACTTTTACTAATATTTCTATTACTTCTACTTCATCTAAACCAATATCAGGCATTTTTACTTCAATATCCACTTTTTTTTTTACCTCTCAAGCTAAGCGCGGATTAATTTTATCAACATTTATATTAAATTTAATAATTGCATCTTCTACTACTTTTGTCTTAATATGATTTAATTTTACTAATAAGCTTAAAGTGGCTATCACAATATAATGAGCACTTACTTCAAAATGATTACGTAGTTTATCACGACTATCTGACCGACCAAAACCATCTGTTCCTAATACATAATATTCTTTCGATGGAATGTAATGACGAATTTGTTCTGCAAATAATTTCATATAATCAGTAGCAGCAACAGCAGGATTGCTATTCATGACTTGTTTGATATATGCTATTTTATTTTTTTTATTAGGATTTAGCATATTCCAACGTTCACAATCTTCACCATTTCTAGCTAACTCTGTAAAAGAAGTAACACTATATATATCTGTTGTAATAAAATAATCTTTTAGCAAAATTTCTGCTGCTTCACAAATAGAACGTAAAATGGCACCAGAACCCATTAATTGTACTTTAGGTCCAGAACTATGCAAGGTTTTTAATTTGTAAATGCCTTTGCAAATACCTTCTTCTACACCTTGAGGCATAGAAGGCATATGATAATTTTCATTAATTGTAGTAATATAATAATATATGTTTTCTTGAGATGGACCATACATGCGTCTCAATCCATCTTGTATAATTACAGCCACCTCATATGCAAAAGAAGGATCATAAGATATACAGTTAGGAACGGTTAAAGATTGTATATGACTATGTCCATCCTCATGCTGTAATCCTTCACCATTTAAAGTAGTTCTTCCAGAAGTCCCCCCGATTAAAAAACCTCTTGCTTGCTGATCACCGGCCGCCCAAAATAAATCTCCTATTCTTTGAAAACCAAATATTGAATAATAAATATAAAAAGGAATCATTGGAAAATTATTAGTACTATAGGATGTAGCAGCAGCTAACCAAGATGAAGCTGCACCAAGTTCATTGATTCCCTCTTGTAATATTTGACCACTTTTTTCTTCTTTATAATATGCTAATTGTTCTCGATCCTGAGGAATATATTTTTGACCACTAGAACTATAAATGCCTATTTTTCTAAATAATCCTTCCATTCCAAAAGTACGCGCTTCATCTGCAATGATAGGAACTATCAATCTTTTTATGGAATTATTTTTTAAAATTATATTTAAAACACGCACAAAAGCCATAGTTGTAGAAATTTCTTTACTTTGCTTTTCTAAAAGTGATTTAAAATCTATTAACTTCGGTAAAGTTAATTTATCAGTAAAATTAGATAACCGGAAAGGAATATAACCACCTAATTTTTTTCGTTGTGAATGTATATAGCAATATTCTTCAGAATTTTTTTTAAAAGTAACATATGGTAATTTGTGTATATCATCATCTGATACAGGAATATTAAAACGATCTCGAATATGTATTATGCCATTAATGTTAATTTTTTTTATTTGATGAGCAATATTTTTACCTTCTGCAATAATCCCCATCCCGTATCCTTTAACGGTGTGTGCCAAAATAACTGTAGGTTTATCTTTTGTTTCTTTTGCTTTTTTTAAAGCATTAAACATTTTTTTTGGATCGTGTCCTCCTCTATTTAATTGCCATATTTCTTCATCTGTCATATTTTTTACTAATTCTAATGTTTCTTGATATTTACCAAAAAAATATTTACGAACATATGCACCATCTTTAGACTTAAACGTTTGATAATCACCATCAATTGTTTCATTCATCAACTGAATTAATTTTCCAGTTTTATCTTTTTTCAATAAATAATCCCATCTACTTCCCCATATTACTTTGATTACTTTCCATCCCGCACCATAAAAAAAGCTTTCTAATTCATTTACAATTTTCCCATTTCCTACTACTGGTCCATCTAATCTTTGTAAATTACAGTTAATAACAAATATTAAATTATCTAGTTTTTCACGTACAGCTATAGAAATTGCACCTTTCGATTCGGGTTCATCCATTTCACCATCACCTAAAAAAGCATAAACTATTTGTTTTGAAGTATTTTTTAATTCTCTATTTTGTAAATATTTTAAAAATTTTGCTTGGTAAATAGCACAAAGAGGACCGAGACCCATAGATACAGTCGGAAACTGCCAAAAATTTGGCATTAATTTAGGATGAGGATAAGAAGATAAACCTTTTCCATCAACTTCTTGTCTAAAATTATCAATCTGTTCTTCAGATAAGCGCCCTTCCAAAAAAGATCTAGCATAAATACCTGGAGAAATATGACCTTGAAAATAAACTAAATCACCTCCATCTTGATTATTACTAGCTCGAAAAAAATGATTAAAACAAACTTCGTATATTGTGGCAGATGATTGGAAAGATGATAAATGACCCCCTAATTCTAGATTTTTTTTTGACGCACGTAATACCATCATTATAGCATTCCAACGAATAGCTGAACGTATGCGTTTTTCTAAAACAAGATTTCCAGGATATTCAACCTCATCTTCACTGCAAATAGTATTAATATAATCACTAGAAAAAAAACACCTAAAAAATTCTACTTTATTTATTTTAGATTTTTTTAAAATTTGTTCGATTAAAAAATAAGCTCTTTCACGACCTTCTTTAAGAATAACAGATTCAATAGCTTGCATCCAATCACTAGTTTCAATTGGATCCACGTCATCATATGAGCGTTCTGACATGGCAAAAATTCCTTATATATTATAAGTATTTAATGATTAAATTAACATTCAACCTGAAAAAATTTTTATAATTTATTTATTTTTTAATAAATATATATATTATAGTCAGTATTAAAATATTAATCATAAACATCTAAAAAAAATCAATAAAATTAAGTATATATACTTAATTTTATTGATTTTATCAAAAAAAATATAATAATTGTCTATTATTTAAAGGTATTAAAGATACAGTTTTCTTGTTCAGTCACACGAATAAATGTAGTTCTTTTAGTTAACTCTTTTAATTTTTCCGCTCCCACATACGTACATGAAGAACGCAATCCCCCTAAAATATCACGTATAGTGGCATCTATACTTCCACGAAAAGGTATTTTAACTGTCTTTCCTTCAGATGCACGATACCTTGCAATGTGCCCCGTATAACGATTCATTGCAGAAATAGAACTCATTCCATAAAACAACATGTACTTTTTTGATTTTTCTTCTATTATCTCTCCTTCACACTCATTATGACCTGAAAGCATCCCCCCTAACATAACAAAGTCTGCTCCCCCCCCAAAAGCTTTTGCAATATCTCCTGAAACGGTGCATCCTCCATCACTGATAATCTGTCCACCTAATCCATGTGCTGCATCGGCACACTCTATGATAGCTGACAGTTGAGGATAACCAACTCCAGTTTTAACTCGTGTAGTACATACTGATCCTGGTCCAATACCAACTTTAACTATATCTGCTCCGGCTAGTATTAATTCCTCAACCATTTCTCCGGTTACCACATTACCAGTACAAATGATTTTGTCTGGAAAAAAAAATCTTACTGACTTTAAAAAAGAAACAACGTGTTCAGAATAACCATTTGCAACATCAATACAAATAAATTTTAGATCAGAAGATAATGAAAAAATCTTTTTAATCTTCAAAAAATCTGCATTAGAAGTTCCAATTGATACAATTACATGATTTAATACATCTTGAGAAGATGAATTAATAAAACTTTTCCATTCTTGAAAAGAATAATATTTATGAACTGCTGTAAGTATATTAAATGTTGATAAAGACTGTACCATTCGAAATGTTCCTATTGTATCCATGTTTGCTGCAATAATAGGAATGCCAGACCAAAAACTAGAAGAATGTTTAAAAGAAAAACTACGAATAAGATCAACTTGAGAACGACTTTTTAATGTAGAACGTTTTGGTCTAATTAATACATCTTTAAAACCTAATTTAATGTCTTCTTCAATTCGCATGAAGTTATTATCCTGTTTTAAATATATAATACAGATATAGAAATTCAAAAAAATAGTATTTTATATTTCATTGAAATATTACTGAAAAAATAGTATAAAAAATAAACATGATGACTTATATTGTAGCGCTTACTGGTGGCATTGGTAGTGGAAAAACTACTGTTTCTAATGGTTTCAAAAAAATAGGTATTAATGTTATTGATAGTGATATAATCGCAAAAAAAATAATCAAGTATGATGATCGAATATCATTTTCTATTAAAAAAAAATTTGGAGAAAAAATATTCAATATAGACAAATCAATTAATCTACCGTTACTGCGAAAATATATTTTTAACAACAGGGAATACCGTTTATGGTTGGAAAATTTATTACATCCTAAAATTCACAAAGAAACTATAAATCATATCAAACTAATAAAATCTTCTTGGTGTATATGGGTAGTACCATTACTCGTTGAAAAAAAATTAGAAAAACACGCAAATCGTATTCTTCTAATTGATACACCTGTAAAAAATCAAATTCAAAGAATCATCAAAAGAGATCAAATTAACTTCGAAGAAGCTAGCAAGATTATTACATTACAAGCCACTAGAGAAAAAAGAATTTCTATATCAGATGATATCATTTATAATAAAAAAGAAATAAAAAAAATAGATTTATACGTTCATTATTTCAATATTTTTTATTCATTTTTAGCAAAAGAACATCAAAAGAAAAAAATAAAGAATATGAAAAAGAACTATTTAACAAAATTTTATTAATATAAACTCTATGTTTAATTCATTTTTCATTTTAAAATTTTCCTAAAACTCACATTTTTAAACTGATCTTTTTAAGATCATTTATAATATTTAAATTCGCAGATGGAAAGTCGGATGATTTCAAATCATATAAAAATTTCCAAACATAAAAATATCCCTCTTTGCTATAAGGTCGACCTTTCCATTTTTTTATCAAAAAAAAATATAATTTTATTTTTTTATTACAATCAATATGTTCAACATATTTGAAAAATATACATTTTAAGACTATAATCCCAACTTCTTCTAATAATTCTCTTTTCAATGCTTCTACTATGGTTTCATTTTTTTTAACCTTTCCACCTGGAAATTCCCATGTATTTGTTTTATATTTTCCTCTAGTGATATAAACTTCATTTTTTTTTATTAGAATCCCAATAGCTGCTTTATAATTCATGAAAACAACTCCTAATAAAAACTTGTTAGAAACTACCATGACAGTGCTTGTATTTTTTTCCTGAACCACATATACAAACTTGATTCCGACTTATTTTAATATTACTATGTGCAAGTATTGAGTTTTTATTAAAATCTATATATTTTTTTGCATAAGATAAATTAATCTTACTCAGGAATGATATCACTTCATATTTCAGTAATTCTAACATGTTAGAAAACATATTAAAAGATTCTCGTTTATATTCTTGTTTAGGATCTTTTTGAGCATAACCTCTTAAATGAATACCTTGTCTTAAATAGTCTATAGAAGATAAATGTTCTTTCCATAGAGAATCTAATGTTTGCAACATAATTGATTTTTCAATTACCCGCATGTTATTTACACCAATCAAACGTTCTTTACTTTCATAATTAATTTCTGTGAACTTAATAATTTTTTTTATAAGTTCTGTATCCTTTAAATTAGGTTCTTTGTTTAACCAATGTAAAATAGGTATGTTTAAATAAAAATCAAGATTTAATTTTTTTTCTAAATCAATAATATTCCACTTATCTTTGATTGTACCCTTAGGTATATATAACAAAATAGTTTTTGTTACAACATCTTTTAATATTTCATCAATGATTATTTTAATATTTTTTGCATCAAGTATTTTATTTCTTTGAAAATAAATTGCACGACGCTGTTCATCAATAACGTCATCATATTCTAATAACTGTTTTCTAATATCAAAGTTTCGATTTTCTACTTTTTTTTGAGCGTTTTCTATAGCTTTTGTTACCCAAGGATGCTCAATCGCTTGATTTGAAGAAAGTCCTAATTTCCTCATGATATTGATTATTTTATCAGAGGCAAAAATTCGCATTAAAGAATCTTCCATCGAAAGATAAAAACGTGAAGAACCGCTATCTCCTTGACGACCGGCACGTCCTCTCAATTGATTATCAATACGACGTGATTCATGACGTTCAGTACCAATTATGTGTAATCCTCCAATAGAAACGACAAAATCATGTTCTTTTTGCCATTTTTTTTTAATTTTTTCGAGTTCTTTTAAAGTTAAATTTTTACTTCTATTTAATTCTACCTCTAAGTTACCACCCAATACTATATCTGTACCACGACCGGCCATATTAGTCGCAATTGTAATTGATCGAGACTTTCCTGCCTGGGCTATAATTTCAGCTTCTTTAGCATGAAATTTAGCATTTAAAACACTATGATTAATATTTAATTGTACTAATTTTTTCGAAATGATCTCTGATTTTTCAATAGAAACTGTACCAACTAAAACGGGTTGATTTAATTTTAGACATTCTTGTATATCTTTGATAATAGCATTAAATTTTTCTTTTTTAGTAATATATACTAAATCAGACATATCCTTTCGGATCATTGGTCTATTTGTTGGGATTACAACAGTATCAAGGTTGTAGATAGAACTAAATTCAAATGATTCAGTTATAGCAGTACCTGTCATACCTGCTATTTTGTTATATAAACGAAAATAATTTTGAAAAGTAATAGATGCTAGCGTTTGATTTTCATTTTTTATTGTAACATTCTCTTTTGCTTCAATGGCTTGGTGTAATCCATCAGACCATCTCCGTCCGGGCATAGTTCGACCTGTGTGTTCATCAACAATAATTACACTATTATCCTTAACAATATAATCCACATCTCGCATAAACAAAGTGTGAGCACGAAGAGCGGATAGAATATGATGCATTAAAATAATGTTATTTGAAGAATATAAAGATTCTCCTGTATTCATTAATTTTTTATCAAACAATATTTTTTCAACTGTAATCAATCCTCTTTCTGTTAAATACACCTGTTTAGATTTTTCATCAATAGAAAAATGTCCTGTTCCACGAAAAACATCTGAATCTTCTTTTTTTTGGGAAATTAAAAACGGAACAATTTTATTAATTTCTTTATATAATTCAGAACTATCTTCTGAAGGTCCTGAAATAATTAAAGGTGTTCTGGCTTCATCGATTAAAATAGAATCTACTTCATCTACTAGAGCATAATTTAATTCTCTTTGAACTCTTTCTTTAGGAGAAGAAACCATGTTATCACGTAAATAATCAAATCCATATTCGTTGTTTGTACCATAAGTAATATCAGCCAAATAAGCTTCTTGTTTAGATAAAAAAGACATTTCCGGTAAATTTAAACCTACTGTTAAACCAAGAAATTCAAACAATGGAGTATTTTTCTCTGCATCTCTACGAGCTAAATAATCATTCATAGTTACTATATGAACACCTTTTCCACTTAATGCATTCAAATAAGCCGGTAAAGTCGATGTTAAGGTTTTTCCTTCACCTGTACGCATTTCTGCAATACATTGTTTGTTTAAAACTATCCCCCCTAGAATTTGAACATCAAAATGACGCATGCTAAAAACACGTTTACTTGCTTCTCTAACTGTGGCAAAAGCTTCTGGTAATAAATTATCTAAAGTTTCACCATTTCTCAATCTTGAACGAAAAAGGTTTTTTTGTTCCTTTAAATTTTTATCTGATAATTGTTCAAAACGTTCTTCTAATTGGTTAATAGAACACACTATTTTTTTTAGATTATTTAAAATACGACTATTACGATTGCCAAATATTTTAGTTAAAAATTTAATTAACATAGTATAATTCTCACATTTAAAATTTTTATATTATTTGAATGAATTGATAAAATATTATGAATATATTTTTATTAGGTTAATCTTAAATGTCAAAATATAAAATTCATATAAAACAAATTTTCTATAATTAGTCTTAATAATATATAATTAAAATTAATTTTTTATTTTAAAAATTTTTCTCAAACAAAATAAAAAAGCTTTTTTATTTTTTTTAAGTAATGCTAAATTATATCTCCGTAATCTAATATAATTGCAAATTTTTTGATTTTTTATAGACTATTTTAGTAATACTCGATTATATTTATCGTTTTTTCACAAAATAATCTTCCTACTTTATCGGCATAAAATATATTAATATTTTTTGGAGGCATTAATAATAGCGGTGTAGGATTATTACATTCAAGATATCTTCGATATATTTGCATGGCACCAGAAGCAGTGTATAACTTAGTTGTTTGATTACTATCTCTTCCTATCCAAATAATAATAATTTGTTTACTATCAATACCTACGAACCAATTATTAACTAAATTATTTATTGTGCCAATCTTGCTAGCCAAATAAAAATTTTTAAAAATTTCTCCTAATGATTTTACTATTCCACAATTTACTAGTTTTTACATGACATATAATGTGAAATAAGAAGCTTTTAGGGATTCTAAATATTGTGATTGAGGCACGTTTTGATGCAAAATCTTACCTTTATTAGAAACCATTGATCTAACTGACTTTAATAATGTTTTATAACCACTGCTAGCAATAGTTTGAAATACTTCTACCGTTTTAATCTGTATTAAATTAATATCTCCTAAAGAGATTGATAGAAAAAGAGCAAGCTGATTTTTATATATATCGAAATGTTTCCAAATATTAACTAGTTTTTTTATACCTATTTTCATGCTTAAATTAACTGTTGATATATTAATTAATTGCATTGAAGAATCTAATAACACTGCTTTTCCGCTAAAATGATAATTGTTATTCTGAGTTATCCAATATTTACCATTATTTAATTTAGTTGAAATAGGTTCATCAGAAATCCACGTATTTAAATAATATTGATTTGGTTGTGATAAAGCAGTTAAATATGTTACTGGTTTAGATAAAGAATCAATAGAACGACAAACTTTTAAAGAACGATTATCACTATTAAATTTAGTTTTAGCACTTCCAATAAGAGCTCGAATCTCCCCAGTAGATCTATCTACTACTATCATAGAAATTTCTAAATATTTTTTGTTTTTTTGATATAGATATACTTATTTCTACAGCTTTTTCTACTGATTTTTCTGAGATAGGATTAAGAGTTGTAAATACCTTTATACCTGAAAAGTATTTCATTTTATTACTAACTATTTTTTTTAATTCTTTACATACAAGTTCTACAAAGGAAGGATGAGATGTAATAAAATTACCTTTGGGTAGTATATTTAAAAAACAATTGTATAAATCTTGATATGTTTTTTCTGTAATATATTTTTGATGGTATAGTGACCATAAAACTATATTTCTTCTTTTTAATGCAGTTATAGGATATGTCCAAGAATTATATAAAAACGCTCCCTTTACCATTCTAACTAATAAAGCGTATTGTTCTAAATTTAATTCATCTATTGGTCGACAAAAATAATAAATACTAGCAAGTGGAAATCCTCGAGTTTGTTTATTACTATCTTGTCTTAAATAAACTTCATTTAAATATAATTCTAGAATACGATCTTTTATATAAAACCAATTCAAAATTAAAGCGATGTATATTTCATAAATTTTTCTTAAAATTGAACAAGTCTGTGTTAAAAAAAGATTTTTTACTAATTGCTGAGCAAGGATACTCCCACCTTGAATTGTGCGACCAGCTATTATATTTTTTAAAAAATCTCTACATATAGAAGATATATTAATACCATTATGTTGATAAAAATACTTGTCTTCAATTGCTAATAGTGTTTTGACTAAAATTTCTGAATATCTATTACGAAAAACAAACAAACGTTTTTTCCTTCAGGAGATTTTAATATAGTAATTAATTTAGGTTTTAAACGAAAAAAACTAAAATTGCGATTATTTTCAATATTTTTAATTTCTCTTAAAATATTTTTCTTAAAAAATAATCGTGTATAAAATTCACTTTCTTTAATATCAGAAAAATCAAAAGAACGTCCTGCAAACTCTATACTATTATCTTTTATATTAGATTCTCTAATTAACATGATAGTATCTAATTTTTTACACATTGTATTTTCTAAAAGTCTTGACATTTTTTTCGGGGAATACAAATTACCTAGTTCTAAGTTTATTATACGTCTATATATTGAAGTAGGAAAATTGCATACTTTACCATCAATTAACTGATCTATCTTAATATATAAATAAAGTCTATAAAAAAGAATTAAAAAAATATTTTTATAAATATTGTTTTTTATGTTTATATATATTTAAAAACCTATAATTTTTTTAATCAATTTGACTTATAAAAAACAATTTAATTTTTACTGTTTTTTGAAAAAAGAACTATATTTTTATTAGGTAAATTAAAGTGCAAGGGATATTCTACAAATATTAAATACAAACCTTTAGCTGGAGCAGTAGCCCCTGCATAATTTCTATCTTTTTTTTGTAATAATTCTTGAATCCAAAATTCTTTTTTTTTAGAAACCCCAATTTCAATTAAAGATCCAACAATATTTCTGACCATATGATGTAAAAAAGAGTTAGCAACAATATCAATTATTACCCAATGCTTGAAACGAAAAATATTCAATTTTGTAATTTTTCTCCAAGGAGAATGAGATTGACAACCAAGCGCTCGAAAGGATGTAAAATCATGTTCTCCTAATAGAAATTGAGCTTCAAATTGCATTTTACTCACGTCTAATTTTTTATAAACATGATTTGTTTTGTTCTGAAAAATAGCAGAACGAATACTATTATTATATATAATATAACGATAAGAACGAGCTATAGCGCTGTATCGAGCATGAAAAGATTGCGGAACTTTTTTTACCCATATTACAGAAATATATTGAGACAAATAACTATTAGTTCCCATTGTCCAAGATAATTTTGTTCGTACTGCTGTAGTATTAAAATGAACTACTTGTCCTATACTATGCACTCCAGCATCAGTTCGACCTGCACATGTTATATTAATACTATGATTTGCAATTATAGATAAAGCTTTTTCTATTTCCTCTTGAATACTAGGTACTTTTTTTTGACGTTGCCATCCATGATAAAAACTTCCATCGTATTCAATTCCTAAAGCAAATCTTTTAATGTCTTTTTTTACCATTTCATAAGAATCCTATTGTAGATATTGATAAAAAATATATTTAACTATAGTTTATGTTAAAATTATTTACTATAATAATTGCCTTGTGTTTGAAATAAAAAAACATCACATATATGATATATATATATATATAAATTATTCTTGATAAAAATTATCTAAAATTTTTTATTTAAGTATAAAAATTTTTTAAAAATATTAATATAATTTATCTTAAAATATTTTTCTAAATTTACAATTATACAAAAACATAATAAATGTCTTTTTATTAAAGATTTAGACATAATGTGATTTTGGAGATATATATGGAAAAGGAAAAAAATAAAAAAACTTCATCTTTAAACGTTCTTGCTATTGCCGGTCTAAAACCTTATCAAAAGAAAATAGATGAAAAATACATGAATCACGATCAAATATTACATTTTCACAAAATTCTCAAGACATGGAAGAATCAATTAAAAAATGAAATCAATCATACTTTACTCTATATGCAAGAGAAAGCTACTAATTTTCCAGATCCTATTGATAGAGCCACTCAAGAAGAGGAATTTAGTTTAGAATTAAGAAATCGTGATAGAAGTCGTAAATTAATTAAAAAAATTGAAATAACTTTAAAAAAAATTCAAGAAAAAAAATTTGGTTACTGTAATTCTTGTGGGATTGAAATTGGGATTCGTCGTCTAGAAGCTAGACCTACTGCTAATCTCTGTATTGATTGTAAAACGTTAGCAGAAATTAGAGAAAAACAAATGACTGGTTAGTTTTATAGATTAAAATTCTTAAATAAGGATATTCGATGAATTCAAAAAAATTACTTCGAGTATCCTTTCTTATTTTAATATATTATTTTAATAGTAAAATTACTTGAGGTAAATATGCCAGATATAACTATTGCTCAATTAGAAGATTGGAAAAAAAACAAAAAAAAAATCGCAGCTATTACAGCTTATGATTTTAGCTTTGCTAGACTATTTTTCAATCAAGGTATTCCTGTTATTCTTGTAGGGGATTCTCTTGGTATGACTATACAAGGTCATAGCTCTACAATACCAGTAAAAATTAAAGATATTGAATATCACACTAAATCAGTTAGAAAAGGAGCTCCAAATACCTTTTTAGTATCTGATTTACCTTTTATGTCTTATTTTGACACTATAACAACGCTTAAAAATACAGCAAAAGTTATGAGATCTGGTGCAAATATGGTAAAATTAGAAGGTGGTAAATGGTTGATTCCCATTATTAAAGAATTATCTAGCAGATCTATACTAGTGTGTGGTCATATAGGTTTGACGCCTCAATCTGTTAATTATTTAAGCGGTTACAAAATTCAAGGAAAGAATGATAATGAAGCAAATAAATTAATAGATGAAGCATTGTTATTAGAAGAAGCCGGGATTAAAATGCTTGTAGTAGAATGTATCCCAGAAAAATTAGCAAAAAAAATAACTGAAAATTTATCTATTCCAGTTATTGGAATAGGAGCAGGTAAATACACTGATGGACAAATTCTTGTTATGCAAGATTTATTGGGTATTACCGAAGGAGAAAAACCCACTTTTGTAAAAAACTTTCTTGCTGAAAGCAATAGTATTCAAGAAGCTGTTCAAAAATACATAAATGAGGTTAAACAAGGTATTTATCCTCACATGAAACATTGTTTTTAAAATTATTGGAGTGATGGTGTATATAATTAACAAAATTCATATTTTACGAAAAGAAATAATACTTATCAAAAAAACTGATAAAAAAATAGGGCTAGTACCAACAATGGGGAATTTACATGATGGCCATATAAAACTAATTTTATTAGCACAAAAATATTCAGATATCGTCATAGTAAGTATTTTTGTTAATCCAATGCAATTTAATTGCTTATTGGATCTAAAAAAATACCCTAGAACTTTCAAGGAAGATTGTGAAATATTAAAACAATATAATGTAGATATTGTTTTTTCTCCTAATATTAATGATATTTATCCGAACGATATAAAAAATCAAACATTTGTTGAAGTACCAAAATTATCCAATATTTTAGAAGGAGCAGCAAGACCTGGACATTTTAAAGGTGTTACAACAATTATTTCGAAATTATTTAACTTAATACAACCAGATTTTTCTTTTTTTGGAGAAAAAGATTATCAACAACTATTAATAATCAAAATTCTTGTGAAAGAATTAAATTATATGATACAAATAATCAGTTTACCTACAATAAGACTAAAAAATGGACTTGCTCTAAGTTCAAGAAATAACAATTTAAATTCTAAAGAAAAGAAAATAGCACCTTATTTATATAAAATTATAAAAAAAACATGTGAAAACCTGATTAAAGAAGATAATAGTATTAGACAAGAAATTATTAATTTATCTAAAAATTTATTAATAAAAAAAGGATTTTCTATTGACATATTTAATATATATGATTGTCGTACATTAAAAACTCCATCTAAAAATAGTAAAAACATAATTCTTATTGCATCTGTATGGTTAGGAAAAACTCGTTTACTTGATAATAAAAAAATATTTTCAACCATATAAAACATTTTATTTCTTAAAAATCACTTTTCCTATATATGGTAAATATCGATAAGATTGAGCATAATCAATACCATAACCTACTATAAAAAAATCATCTGAAATAGAAAATCCTATAAAATCAACACTAATATCAACTTCACGACACTCTGGTTTATCTAGAAGAGTACAAATTGATAATGACTTTGGGTTTCTAAGTTTTAAAATCCCCAATACCTTACTTAAGGTTTTCCCTGAATCAATGATATCTTCTACGATTAAAACATTTTTATTATAAATATCTACATCTAAATCTTTTATAATTTTTACATCACCACTAGATATTATACCCCTTCCATAACTCGAAGTAGTCATAAAATCTACTTCATGTTTAATTTCAATTCTACGACATAAATCTGCTATAAAAACAAAAGAACCACGTAGTAAAGCAACTAATATCATTTTATTTTTACTGTTTTTATATTTTTGAGTAATTTCTTGACCTAATTCTCGAACACGGGTATCAAGTTCTTGTTCAGAAATGATAGCTTTAATAGTATGATTCATAATATTATCTAGATGCTTCATGTTAATTAAACAATATTAAAATTTAAAATAATAAACTGATCTTTTTTAAAAATATACAGTATAGTTAAGAACTACATTCTAATATACAATAAAAAAAATATTTATTTTTTTTGCTATTGCACTAATAATGATCATTATGTTATAAAAATTAATTGATTGAAAATTAATAATCATTTTGAGAAATATAAATATACCTAATTTATGATAAAATCAACAAAATTATTACTTTAAAGTATTTTGATAAAAAATATTAATGTCTATTTATAGCCTCTTCACTAGAATAGCTATTCTAATTATTATAACTAGTCATGATGTGGGCAAAAATTATTTTTTTTAAAAAAACCCGCTCATAAACTTAGGGCGGGTTTTTTATGACATAAATATGAGGAATTATAAAGTATGAAACTATTAAAGTTTGGTGGTACTTCACTAGCTAATGCAGAAAAATTTTTGCACGTATCAAATATTATAGAAAAAAATATTCAAACTGATCAAATTGCAGTAGTACTTTCTGCACCTGCTAAAATTACTAATTATTTAGTTACTATTATAGAAAAAACAATTAAAAACGATGAAATTTTAGAAACAATAAAAATTGCAGAAACTATATTCATTCAATTAATAAACGATCTTTCAAATATACAATCTAATTTTCCTTATCAAAAAATAGAAAAAAAAATAAAAACAGAGTTTGATGAATTGAAAAATATAGTACATGGAATAGCATTATTAAAACAATGTCCGGATAGTATCCGTGCCATTATAATTTCTCGTGGAGAAATACTTTCAGTTTTTATAATGAAAAGTATTTTACAATCAAAAAATCATAAAGTTACTGTTATTAATCCCGTTGAAACTTTTTTATCCATAGGTGACAATTACCTAGATTCTAGTGTTGATATATCCGCATCTAAAAAACGCATTAATAATATACATTTTGATAAAGATTCTATTATTTTAATGGCTGGTTTTATTTGTGGTAACGAAGAAAAAGAATTAGTAGTGTTAGGACGTAATGGTTCTGACTATTCTGCTGCAGTATTAGCTGCTTGTTTAAATGCAAATTGCTGTGAAATTTGGACAGATGTTGATGGAGTTTTTACTTGTGATCCAAGACAAGTTTCTAATGCTCATTTATTAAAATCGATATCATATCAAGAAGCTATGGAACTATCTTATTTTGGAGCTAAAGTTTTACACCCTCGCACTATAGAACCCATTTCTCAATTTAATATTCCGTGTTTTATTAAGAATACTGAAAATATTCAATCCATCGGAACTTTAATTTGTCAAAAAAATAATTCTGAAAAAAAATTTTTAAAAGGTGTCACTCATCTTGATAATATAGCAATGTTTAATATATCCGGATATTATATAAAAGATGTAGGCAATATAATTCCACGCATATTTACTGTATTATCAAGAGATAATATTAAAATATTATTAATTACTCAATCATCTTCAGAAAACAAAATTAATTTTTGTGTTTTAGAAAATAAAATTGAAAAAATTCTATATTTATTGAATAAAGAATTTCAATTGGAATTAAAAGATTCGTTATTAAACCCCTTTAGAATAACAAATCGTTTATCTATTCTTTCAGTAGTTGGCTCCAATATTTATAAAAAACATAATATAGCATCAAAAATTTTTTCTTCTTTAGGTAGATCAAAAATTAATATTCTTGCTATAGCACAAGGATCTTCAGAACATTCTATTTCACTAGTTATAGATACGAAAAATATTTTACAAGCTGTTCGCAATGTTCATAACAGATTATTTTGCAATAAAAAAATTATTCATGTTTTTTTAATTGGAATAGGTGGAGTTGGTACTACACTACTAAATCAAATATTAAGACAAAAAGAATTTTTAGATAAAAAAAACATAGAAATTAGAATTTGTGCTATTGCTAATTCTAAAAAAATACTATTTTTTAATGAAATTATTAATTTATCTAATTGGAAAAATAATTTTCAAAAATTAGGTAAAGAATTCAATTATGAAATATTAAACAACTTAATCAAAAAAAATTGTTTTTCAAATTCAGTAATTGTAGATTGTACATCTGATCAACTATTATCAGATCAATATATAAACTTTCTTTATCATGATTTTCATGTAGTCACTTCAAATAAAAAAGCCAATACTAGTGAATGGACTTACTATAAAAAAATTAGAAGTGCTATTTCTCAAACAAATAAAAAATTTCTATATGAAACTAACGTAGGAGCTGGATTACCAGTTATAGAAACACTACAAAATCTATTTAGAACAGGTGATACCTTGCTACGTTTTAAAGGTATATTATCTGGTTCTTTATCTTTTATTTTTGGTAGACTAGAAGAAGGTATTTTATTATCAGAGGCTACTAGAGAAGCTAAAGAATTAGGTTTTACGGAACCCAATCCTTGTGATGATCTATCCGGGATAGATGTTGCTAGAAAATTACTAATTTTGGCACGTGAATCGGGATATAATATAGAATTAAAAGATATTAAAATTGAACCTTTATTACCAGAAATATTTAAACAATATAAAAACTTTGACATATTTTTATTAAAACTAAAAGAATTAGATTCGTATTTTTTAAAAAGAATTAATAAAGCACGTGATGTAGGAAATGTACTAAGATTTATTGCGACAATAGAACGGGATGGAAAATGTTTTATAAAACTTGAAGACGTTAATATTAATGATCCATTGTATAAAGTTAAAAATGGTGAAAATGCACTAGCATTTTATACTAATTATTATCAACCAATTCCCCTTGTATTAAGAGGTTATGGTGCCGGAAACAATGTTACGGCGTCTGGAGTATTTTCTGACTTGCTGCGCACACTATCATAAACGTCAGGAGCATAGTAATGATTAAAATTTATGCACCAGCTTCTATTGGTAACGTTGGAGTTGGATTTGATATTTTAGGTGCGGCAATTATACCTATAAATGGCACCTTATTAGGAGATTTTGTCACAGTAAAATTATCAAAAGAATTTGAATTGATCAACAAAGGTGTTTTTGCGGATAAATTACCTAAAAACACTGAACAAAATATTATTTGGAAGTGTTGGTTAAAGTTTTGTAAAGCTATAAAAAAAAATATTCCAGTTTCTATTATTCTAGAAAAAAATATGCCTATTGGTTCAGGATTAGGTTCTAGTGCTTGTTCAGTCGTCGCCACTTTAGTTGCTATGAATGAATTTTGTAAAAAACCTTTTAATAAAAAAGAATTATTATTTCTTATGGGGGAAATAGAGGGCGAAATATCAGGAAGTATACACTATGATAATGTTGCTCCCTCATATCTTGGGGGATTGCAATTAATATTAGAAGAATCTGATGTAATAAGCCAAAATATTCCTATTTTTAAAAATTGGTTTTGGATAATAGCTTGGCCAGGTATTAAAGTTTCTACTGCAGAAGCAAGAAATATACTACCGAAAACATATAAGAAAGAAATTTGTATTAAACATAGTCGTTATTTAGCTGGTTTTATTCATGCCTCATATAGTCAACAACCTCATTTAGCAGCAAGATTAATGAAAGATTTTATTGCAGAACCATATCGTATTAAATTATTACCTAAATTTTTAAAAGCTAAAGAAATAATTAAGAAAATGGGGGCTATAAGCTGTGGAATATCTGGTTCAGGACCAGCTATTTTTGCTATTTCCGATAATATAAGTATTGCTAAAAAAGTATCTTTATGGTTAAAAGAAAATTATTTACAAAATAAAACAGGATTTGTTCATATTTGTTTTTTAGATTTACAAGGTGCACGTAAAATAGGATAAAACAATGAAACTTTATAACTTAAAAGATAATAGCGAACAAGTAAACTTCGAAACAGCTGTAAAATTAGGTTTAGGAAAACAACAAGGATTATTTTTTCCAGTAGAATTACCTGTAATTACACCTACAGAATTGTCAAAAATATTAAAAATGGATTTTATTACTCGTAGTACTGAAATACTCTCTAAATTTATTCATAATGAAATATCTAAAGAAAAACTACATGAACATGTTAAAAAAGCATTTTATTTTAAACATCCGTTAACAGTTAAAATTACGGAAAATATACACTGTTTCGAACTATTTCACGGTCCGACATTGGCTTTTAAAGATTTTGGAGCGCGTTTCATGGCTCAAATGATACTATTATTTAACAAAAAAAACGAATCTGTTACTATTTTAACCGCCACATCAGGTGATACAGGAGCTGCAGTAGCGCATGCATTTTATGGAATGAAAAATGTTCAAGTAATTATTTTATATCCAAAAGGAAAAATTAGCGAATTACAAGAAAAACTATTTTGTACTTTAGGTAAAAATATTAAAACTGTATCAATCAATGGTAGTTTTGATGATTGTCAAAAATTAGTAAAAGAAGCTTTTAATGACAAAATTCTTAAAGAATCAATAGGATTAAATTCTGCCAATTCTATTAATATAAGTAGACTATTAGCACAAATATGTTATTATTTCGAGGCTTTTTCTTTGATTTCAGAAAAACAAAGAAAAAACTTAGTTATAGCAGTTCCATGTGGTAATTTTGGCAATCTAACTGCCGGATTATTATCTAAATCTCTTGGTTTACCAATTAAATCATTTATAGCATGCACTAATGCCAATGATACAGTTCCAAGATTTCTTGATAATGGAAAATGGTATCCTAAAAAAACTGTTTCTACAATTTCTAATGCTATGGATATTAGTCAACCTAACAATTGGAGTCGTATTGAAGAATTATTTTATCGAAAAAGTTGGAATTTGAAAGAACTCAGATTTGGCAGTGTATCAGATTACTCAACCGAAGAAACACTTAAGGAACTGTTGAAATTAGGATACGTTTCTGAACCACATGCTGCAATAGCATATCGATTATTAAAAGATCAATTACAAGAAGATGAATTTGGTTTATTCTTAGGCACAGCACATCCGGCTAAGTTTAAAAATACTGTAGAAAGAATACTAAAAAATCATATTTCATTACCTGATGAGCTAAAAAGAAGAATTGATTTGCCATTATTGTCTTATAATATCAATCCTGTTTTTAGTAAATTAAAACAAATTTTATTAGAAAGATAAATTAAAGTTAGAGAGGATGAACGGTATTTTCCTCTCTAAAAAAACAATATATATAATAATTTTTCAAAAATCAATTATTTTTTAAATGTGAAATAAAAAATGAACAATATCACCGTCTTGAATGCAATAATTTTTTCCTTCTATTCTAAGTTTTCCCATTTCTTTAATTTTAGATTCACTTTTATACTTAATAAAGTCTTTATACGTAATAATTTCAGCTCTAATAAAACCTTTACTAAAATCACTATGTATTTTATGAGCTGCTTGAATACTAGTACTGCCTTGGGGAATCGGCCAAGCATGAATTTCTTTCACACCAACAGTAAAAAAAGTTATCAAATTAAGTAACTTGTATCCAGAAGAAATAATACTCTGCAAACCTAAATTTTTTATATTAAAAGCTTTCATGAAAGATTTTTGTTCTTCATCTTTCATTTTTACTAGATCTAATTCTAGATTTGCATCAATTGGCACAACTATAGAGTCTTCTTTATCAGCAATTTTATTTAATTCATTTAAAAAATAATAAGATTCTTTTGTATCGTTAATATTTGCAACATACATTGTTGGTTTTAAAGTCAAAAAACGTAAATAACTAATGGTTTTTTTCTCATCTGCATTTAAATAAAGAGTTTTTAACATTAAACACTGTGTTAAATGATTGATACATTTTTTTAAAACATCTATTTTTTTTTCTATTTCTTTTACATCTGTTAATTTCATTTTTTTTTGTAATTGTACTATAGTTTTTTCACAAAGATCAAAATCAGATAATATAAGTTCAGTATTAATAATATCTACATCTGAAGAGGGTTGAACTTGATTATAAACATGAGTAATATTATCATTTTTAAAACAACGAACAACATGGACTATCGCATCTGTTTCTCGTATATTATTTAAAAATTGATTACCTAATCCCTCACCTTTAGATGCTCCTTTGACCAAACCTGCAATATCTATAAATTCTATAAATGCATTTATTATTTTTTTTGGAGAAATAATTTTAGCTAAATTATCGATACGTATATCAATAACTGAAACAATTCCTACGTTTGGTTTAATAGTGCAAAAAGGAAAATTAGCAACTGCTGAATTTCCTTTAGTTAAAATATTGAATAAAGTAGATTTACCAACATTGGGCAATCCTATAATACCACATTTGAAACTCATGTCTTATATACCTTGAGAAATAGAAGAACTTTTTACTTAATTACGATTAAAAATATATAGCGTACAAGTTTTCTCTATAGCATCTAAAATAGATTTTTTGATCAAAATTTTCTCTATTTTTGTAGGAGGGGATAATACAAAAGAAGATACTTGATCTTTGTTGATTGGACGACCAATACCAATTCTAAACCGATGAAAATTGATTTTTGTATTAAATACATTAATAACATTTCTTAATCCATTATGTCCGCTATGTCCGTAACTATATTTTAATTTTGATACTCCGGGTTTTAGTTCTAAATCATCATGAATTATTAATATTTCACTTAAATGAATATTATAAAAAGATGCCATTTTTAGTACTGAATTACCGTTTATGTTCATAAATATATTAGGTACAAGTAATCTAATATAATGAGAATCTCTCATAAAAGAAGAGGTAAAACCAAAAAATTTTTTTTCTTCTTTTAAAGTTACAAAAAAACGTTTTGCTAAAGAATGTATATACCAAGAACCCACGTTATGACGAGTATTATAATATTCTTTTTGAGGATTAGATAATCCGACAATCATTTTAATTATATTCAAACAAAATCCTTTGTTCTTAAAATAATCATTCTAGTTTAATAAAATATATTAAAAACATATAATATAAATTATATGTTTTTAAAAATGAAAGTATTTTTTTATGAAAATTAAAAATATAAAAAATTTTTACATATATAATTAATGATTAATTATTTTTGTAAACGATTAGTTGCTTTTTCCCAATCTACAACATTCCAAAAAGATTTAATATAATCTAATCTTCTATTTTGATATTTTAAATAATAAGCATGTTCCCAAATATCTAAACCAATAATAGGATAACCATAAGTATTAGATATTGATTTTCCCATTAAAGGATTATCTTGATTAACAGTAGATACTATAGATAAGACACCGTTTTGATTGACTAACCATACCCAACCAGATCCAAAATGATTCAGTGCTACTTCTTCAAATTTTTCTTTGAAATGTTCAATAGTACTAAATTGTTTTTCTATTTCTCTTTTTATATCGTTTGTTAATATTGTACCTAATTTTAAACTGTTCCAAAAAAAACTATGATTTATATGTCCCCCTGCATTATTACGTAATGCATTTTTATTTTCTAAAATAATTTCATTAAAAATGGACATTAATTCTTCAATAGATAATGAAGAAAAAGCAGTATTTTTTAAAATAGCATTAGTGTTGTTAACGTAATTTTGATGATGTTTAGTATGATGAATAATCATAGTTTTTTCATCAAAAAAAGGTTCTAAAGCATTATATGAATAAGGTAAAGAAGGAAGAATATAACTCATTTTATTTTCCTAATATAATATAATACTAATATTGTAGTATAAATTGTTGTTAAGAGATTAAATTAATAATTTAATCTTAAATATTCTTATAAATTATAGTACACTTGTCAAATAATTAAGAAAAATCATAATATATATTCAACAAGTATTCAAAATTAAAATTATCATAAATATAAAAAGTAGTCTTTTTTTATATTAAAATACTCTATTTTTATAAGTATTTTATGTTTCTAAAAATATCACAATAAAAAAATTCTCTATATATTAATTTACTTTTAATTTTTGATAAAATATTAAAATTAAAAAATAAAAACTAACTAAATCAAACACAACGCGTTTTAAAAATGAGATTTTGATGTCTATAACTCAAGAGTTAAATTTATTAAGCGATCGGTTTCGTACTTTTTATCCAGTTGTTATAGATATTGAAACAGCGGGATTCAATCCAAAAACTGATGCAGTATTAGAAATTGCAATAATAACATTAAAAATGGATGAATTAGGATGGTTACATAAAGAAGATAAATTACATTTTCATGTAGAACCATTTAAAGGTTCTATAATCAACTCTGATGCAATAGCATTTAATAAAATAGATCCTTTTAATCCATTACGTGGTGCTATTAGTGAAAAAATAGCAATTGAATCAATATTAGATATGGTACGTAAAGGAATTAAAATAAAAGGATGTAGTCGAGGAATTGTTGTAGCACATAATGCTAATTTTGATCATAATTTTTTAATGGCTCTAATACAACGAGAAAAAATACAAAACAATCCCTTTCATCCCTTTGTTACATTTGATACAGCAGCATTAAGTGGATTAGTAGTTGGTCAAACGGTGCTAGCTAAAGCGTGCAAAGCCATTGGTTTATCATTTGACAACAATCAAGCTCATTCCGCACTTTATGATAGTTTACAAACTGCTGATCTTTTTTGTGAATTAGTAAATCGATGGAAACGTTTGGGCGGATGGCCTGTAAATATAAAAAAAAAAAAACACATTTAAATTTATATTAAATATAAGAAAAAAGATATGACATTAAGAATAAAAAAAGTAAGAATTTTATATTCTTAGATAAACTGTCATATCCATTTTTCTATAAAAATTATTTATGTTTAAAAGTTTTTAAAACTATTTATATTTTTTCATTGTATTAGATATTAATTTTTGTAATTCACCATTTTCTAACATTTCAAGTATAATACTACAACCACCGATCAACTCACCATCTATCCACAATTGAGGGAATGTTGGCCAATTTGCATATTTTGGTAATTCATTTCTAATGTCTATATTTTCTAAAACATCTATATAAGCAAATTTTTCTCCACAAACAGATAAAGCTTGTACTGCCTGTGCAGAAAAACCACAACTAGGAGACTGAGGCGTACCTTTCATGTAAATTAAAATAATATTATTTTTAATTTGCTGTTCTATTTTTTTAATAATACTCACAATGAATCTCCATGTGTAAAGTTTATGTTTAAATAATTAATAGACAATTTTATTTTTTTTTGTATACTAGAATCTCAGTATAAAAAAGGGGCTGTTTTTGGATTTGACAAAATTATCAAAAAAATAAAGTGCATGCCGAGGAACGGTTTGCCTCGATAAAAGCCGTAAAAAAATAGCTGCAAATAATAAACAGAACTACGCTTTAGCAGCTTAAAAAACTGTATAAAGCCCTTCCTTCTTAGCCTTTTTCTCTTAGGACGAGAATACAGGAAGGTTAAAAAAGAGAAAAACGTGAAAATCAAGTTTGATGATGACACGGAATAAATTTTCAAACTATGTTCCTAAAATGTGTTTTTTCAAATTAGGAAATGAATAAAAAAAGAAAAAACTACGCATGTAGTACTTTATTTCTAGAAATTTTGGACGCGGGTTCAAATCCCGCCAGCTCCAAAAAAATTAGTTTTATAAAAACTATTTGATATTAAAACGTGAAACTTTATTTTTTTTAAAATATATGTTTAAGATTTTTTTCGAGAAAAATCGTTACCTATATAATCATATAAATAGTAATGATATACATCATCAAAAAAATCCTCAATAATGGGCATGCCAAAAATAAAAATTATTTGTTTTCTTGTCATATCAACATAATTTTTGTTCAAAAAAATTTTGATTAAAATATATTTCTTGTAAAGAAATAGAACGATATGTTTTTTTATCTAAACATGAACAATTGGAAAAAAAATCACTATTAATAGTATTTTTATATAATTATTCATTATACTTCCCTATTACAGTTTACGTAAAAGTGAATAAATTTTACTAATATCTTCCTCTATTAAAGAGAAAGTTTTTATTTTTAATATATTTTAATTTAGTGATGTTTTAAACATCTAAAAAAATTTTTTTGACCAATTAAGTTTAGAAGTTAAAGTCTCAAAATAATTATAACTTTTAGGATGAATAAGATTTAAATAATAACAACTCTTTCGGATAAATACACATTCATTTTTTTCGATTTTTAAAACCTTTTGACTGTCACAACTTATTTTTAAGTTATCTTGAATGTTAGAAAATTTTAAACAAATTATACTATCGCTATGAATTACTAAGGGGCGAGCAGATAAACTGTGTGGAAACATGGGTACTAGTACAATAGCATCTAAAGATGTTGCTATAATTGGCCCACCAGCTGAAAGTGAATAACCAGTAGAACCAGTAGGAGTTGATACAATTAATCCATCTGCACGCTGAGCAAAAGAGAATTTATTATCAATATATACCTCAAATTCTATCATATGAGCTAAATGTTTGGCATGTAAAACTACTTCATTGATAGCTATGCTAGATCTAGAAATTATTTTTTTTTGACAGACTTGAGCATCTAATAAAAAACGATTTTCTAATAAATATTGTCCTGATAAAACTTCTGATAATTTTTTTAAACTAGTATCAGGATTTAAATCAGTTAAAAAACCTAAGTTGCCTCGATTAATTCCAATAATTTTAACATTATAGAACGATAAAATACGAGCTGTACATAGCAAATTTCCATCTCCTCCTATAACGATGGCTAGATCACAAGATTGACCAATTTCTATTAATGTTGCAGTATTGGGATTATTCAATTTTAATTCTCTAGCAATAGAGTGTTCAATGAAAACCTTATAACCATTTTTTATTAACCACTTATAAAGTATCTTATGTGTTATCAAAGCACTTTCATAACGCGGACGTCCAACAATACCAATACAAGTGAAATGTTGCTTCATGCATAAAAACTCCTAAAAAATAATGTATATTATATAATCATTAATAGTCTTAAAAAATTAATGAAAAACTTTATGATAACTCAATAATTAATATGTAAAATGGAAAAATTTATGAATAATCAAGAAAACCAAATGTGTGATAAAAACTTTTCAAAAAAAAATAATATAGAAGAAAAATCAGAAAATATAAATGATTTAATTACAGTTCAAAATAATAAAATAGAAGATTTAAAATTGCAATTACTACGCAATCAAAAAAGAATACATGATATTGAATTAAGAAAATTAGCTAATATAGAAAATATAAAAAAAAATACAGAAGAAAAAATAAAAACAATAAAAAATATAGAAGTTGAAAACTTTTTAAAAAAAACGATTCCAATAATAGATTCATTAGAAGATATCTTAACATCATCTAACGAATTGAATATAAAAGATCAACCTCTAATACAAGGAATTGAACTAACATTACAATCTTTGTTAAATATTTTATTTAAATTAGGAGTAAAAATTGAAGGTAAAAAAAATCAAATTTTTAATCCTGAAACTCATACTCCTATTTTCACAGAATCATCTGAAAAAACATCACCCAATCATATTATTTCTGTAATAAAAAAAGGATTTACTTTTAATAAAATATTATTAAGAAAAGCAATTGTTACAATTCCTAAAGAATAATATTTTTATATCCCTTAAATATAATTATATTAATTGAAATTATGTTTTATAGTATTTAAAAATAGAAAATTTTTTTCTATTTTTAAATCAAAAACCAATCAATTGGTTTTTTTTTATTTTTAAGTAAAATCTCATTAGTTAAAGAAAAATGTTTACATCCAAAAAACCCTCGATGTGCTGATAATGGAGAAGGATGCGATGCTTGTAAAATATAATGATTATTGATATTAATCAAATTAGATTTTTTTTTAGCATCATTTCCCCACAATAAAAAAATAATTGCATGTCTATATGAGTCAATAAGAGAAATGACTTTGTCAGTAAAAATGTTCCATCCTATACTACTATGTGATCTTGGTTTTCCTGATTCTACTGTTAGAATAGTATTTAATAAAAAAACACCTTGACAAGCCCAACTTTCAAGACATCCATGATTAAATTTATATTTTTTTTTAAAATCAGCATTTAACTCTTTATATATATTCTTTAAAGAAGGTGGTATAGTAACACCTTTAGGTACAGAAAATGACAAACCATGCGCTTGATTTTTAGAAAAATATGGATCTTGTCCGATAATAACTACTTTAATATCATTAAACTTAGTTAATAAAAAAGCATTAAATATATCTTTTTGATTAGGATAAATGGTTTTTTTTAAGCGACTTTTTTTAATAAATTTAATTATATTAATAAAATATCTTTTTTTTTTCTTGAGATAAAACATCTTTCCAAGATAAAATTATATTCATTGTCCACTTCCATTTTTAACAAAATTGCAATAAAGAATAAAAATTTTTTATTCTTATTAAATAACTAAGTATACGATTATAGGAAAAAAAATGGTTTTAGTCACTCAAAATGCACCCAATTTTATAGCCCCAGCAGTTTTAGAAAATAATAAAATTGTTGAAAAATTTGATCTTAAAAAATATTCTAATGGTCAATCAATTATACTATTTTTCTGGCCGATGGATTTTACTTTTGTATGTCCATCTGAAATCATAGAATTTAATAAACTTTATTCAGAATTTCAAAAAAGAAATGTAAAAATTGTAGGTGTATCAATTGATAGTGTTTTTGTTCATCAAGCATGGCAAAAAACTTTGCCTAAAAATGGTGGTATTGGAAAAATAAATTTTCCCATGGTATCTGATATAAAACATAGTATTCAAAAATCTTATGGTATTGAACATCCAGATCTTGGAGTAGCACTACGAGCTTCATTTTTAATTGATTCTGATTGGATCATACGTCATCAAGTCATAAATGATCTACCATTTGGACGCAATATAAAAGAAATGATACGTATGGTAGATGCTATAAATTTTCATAATAAATACGGAGAAGTATGTCCAGCTAATTGGGAAAAAGGAAAAAAAGGCATGAAACCTTCTTTAGAAGGTGTTTCTGAATATTTAAGTAAGAATTGCTAAAAAAAAATTTAAAGTCAGCAAAAAAAATTATGCTGGCTTTATTTTGTAATGATTTCAACATCTATTATATGATTATCGATAATGATATATTTTTAAATAAAATTATCATCATTGCTTTCGTCATTATCTGCATTATAAATATCATTATCTATATAATCTGAATTTAATTCATTTGAATTGATATCTGATTCACTGTATTCATAATCAACTAAATTATTGTTGGCAGAATGATTAAACATATTTTCTTCTACATTAGTAAAATTGTCTGTAGATTCGTGATGAATAGTATCAAATATCTCTTCTTCTGGTTTAGAATGATTAAAAACATTCATTAACATATTGCCTAAAATCATACCCCCAGCTACACCTGTTGCTGTTTGTAAAGCATTACTAAGAAACCCACTACTTCTACTACTAATACTATTATTAGCTGCGGGAAGTGTTTGCGTTGTTGAAGACATAGTATGTGGATGAATAGAATTATTTAAGTTTGAAGGATTTTCTTTGTATTTCCATAAATTATTATCATGAGATACTTTTTGAGTATCCGAATTTTTCTTAAAAAAATTTGATAAGAAACTTGGTTTTTTATTTTGTCCTTCTATATTATTTAATATGTTTATTCTTTTCTTTAATTCTTCAATTTTTGCACTCATTTTTTTTATGGCTGTTTCTTGTATCAATATTGTCTGTGCCATATAATATGAAGAAGATGGTTGCTTTTTGACTAATTTTTGAATTAATTCATCGGCTGAAATATCTTTTTCAGAAGAATTTAATTCAGTACTTTTTAAACGATGAAATAAATTTTCTATTAAATTTTTTTCTTCATCTTTCATATATTGAGATCTCATTTTAAAGTCAAATTAATAAACTTAAAGTCAAATTAATAAACTATTATAGTAATAATTAGTTATTAATATTTTTTAACATAAAATAACAATTATTATTTTATAATAATACTTTCATTTCAAATAAACAATATAAAAAAATATTTTTTATTATATAAATATTATTTATACAAAGATTTATCAATAAGAATAGCTTTCTTTATATGCATCTAGTAGTTTAATTATGTTATACTTTTCTACTTAATTTGATTGTTTTGATAAAGAGATAATAGTTCCCATGAAAGACCCTGCACGAGAAATTATACAGGTCAATATTGAAGAAGAGTTAAAAAGCTCTTACTTAGACTATTCTATGTCTGTAATAGTTGGCCGAGCTTTACCGGATGTTCGAGATGGATTAAAACCTGTTCATCGAAGAATACTTTTTGCTATGTATGTATTAAATAATGATTGGAACAAAACATACAAAAAATCTGCTCGAGTAGTAGGTGATGTTATAGGAAAATATCATCCTCATGGAGATTCGGCTGTATATGATGCGATAGTACGCATGGCTCAAAAATTTTCATTACGTTATATGCTCATAGATGGTCAAGGAAACTTTGGCTCTGTAGATGGGGATTCTGCTGCAGCAATGAGATATACAGAAATTCGCATGTCTCGAATAGCCCATGAACTACTAACTGATTTAGAAAAAAATACTGTTGAATTTTTACCGAATTATGATGGAACTGAAGAGATCCCAGAAATACTCCCGGCAAGAATACCTAATCTTTTAATAAATGGTTCATCAGGTATAGCTGTAGGTATGGCAACAAATATCCCCCCTCATAATTTAAACGAAGTAATTAATGGTTGTTTAGCTTATATTGACAACAATGATATTACGTTGCAAGAACTAATTAAACATATCCCAGGACCAGATTTTCCTACCGCTGGATTGATCAACGGAAAATCAGGAATTGAAGAAGCTTATAGCACAGGAAAAGGGAAAATTTATATTCGAGCACGTAACAAAATCGAAAGAAATAAGAAAAATAAAAAAGAATCAATTATTTTCGATGAAATACCTTATCAAGTAAATAAGTCACGTTTGATTGAAAAAATAGCAGAATTAGTAAAAGACAAAAGAATTGATGGAATTACTGCTTTACGTGATGAGTCTGACAAAGATGGAATGAGAATTGTTATTGAAATTAAAAAAGAAGCAATATCTGAAATAATTTTAAATCAACTCTATTCTTTAACCCAATTACAAATTTCTTTTGGAATTAACATGGTTGCTTTATGTCAAGGACAACCAAAAATTTTATCTCTGAAAGAAATATTAAAAAATTTTTTATCACATAGACAAGAAATAATAACAAGACGAAGTCTCTTTGAATTAAAAAAAATGCGTAATCGGATTCATATTCTTGAAGGATTAAATATTGCTCTAATAAATATTAATTTAATAATTACTCTTATAAAAAACTCAGGAAATTCAACAGATGCAAAAAATTTAATAATTAAGAAAAAATGGTCATCTAAAAATATCAAAAACTTTAGTATTACTGATAAAAAAGAAAATAAAAAAATACCCTTTCAAAAAAATAATGAATATTATTTTACTGAAAAACAAGTACAAGCTATTTTAGATTTACGTTTACAAAAACTAACTAATTTAGAACAAAATAAAATTATCACAGAAAAGAATGATTTGATAAAAAAAACTAAAGAACTACAAAAAATACTTGACAATCCGCATTGTATGTTTGAAGTTATCAAAGAAGAACTATTATCAATAAAAAATAGTTTTAGTGATAAAAGACGTACTGAAATTATTGAAAATCATACTAATATTAATATTGAAGATTTGATTAATCAAGAAGATGTTGTAGTAACACTGTCTCATTCAGGATATGTAAAATATCAACCACTTTCTGATTATAATGCTCAAAGACGTGGAGGAAAAGGAAAATCAGCAGCAAAAATAAAAGAAGAAGATTTTATAGAAAGTTTAGTCATAGCCAACACACATGACACGATATTATGCTTTTCCAGTAGAGGAATTTTATATTGGATGAAAGTTTATCAATTACCAGAATCTAGTAGACATGCACGAGGAAGACCCATAGTAAATTTGTTACCTTTAAGTGCTAAAGAGAGAATTACAGCCATATTGCCAGTGCATGAATATAAAGATAATCTTAACATTTTTATGACTACTTCTTACGGGATAGTCAAAAAAAGTTCTTTAAGCCAATTTAAAAAACCTAGATTTGCAGGAATTATTGCAATCAACTTACATGCAAATGATGAATTAATTGGAGTTGCTTTAACAGATGGAAATAATAACATTATGTTATTTACACAAAATGGAAAAGTAGTTCAGTTTTTAGAAAATAGCGTTCGAACTATGGGTAGAACAGCATCTGGAGTGAAAGGTATCAAAATTAAAAAAAACGATAAAGTTGTTTCTTTGATTGTACCTAAAAATAGAGGGAGTATTTTAATAGCGACGAAAAATGGATACGGAAAACGTACTAAAATTACTGATTTTCCTATAAAATCACGTGCTACTCAAGGTGTAATTTCTATAAAGATAACAAAAAAAAATGGAAAAATTATTGGAGCAATACAAGTTGTAGAAAAAGATCAAATAATGATGATTACTAATGCAGGAACTTTAGTTAGAATTAGAGTTTCTGAAGTCGGAATATTAGGAAGAAATACACAAGGTGTAATTTTAATAAGAACATCTAAGAATGAAAAAGTTGTTGCTTTACAAAAAATTGTTGAACCAATATAAAAAATATTATTTATGTTTAATAAAAAAATACATTTTTTTACTCTTTATAATAAGTCAGATTAATATGAAAAATAGTTTATTTGTTACAAAACGAAATGGACAAAAAGAGAAAATAAATTTAGATAAAATTCACAAAGTATTAAATTGGGCAGCAGAAGGACTAGATGATGTATCTGTTTCTCAAGTTGAATTATGCTCACGGATTCAATTTTATAATAATATTACTACTATTAACATTCATGAAACTATTATTAAAGCTGCAGCTGATTTAATTTCACAAGAAACACCAGATTATCAATATATGGCTGCAAGATTAGCTATTTTTCATCTTAGAAAAAAAGCTTATGGAAAATTTAAACCACCTGCACTCTATGATCATGTAAAAAAAATGGTTATTTTAGGAAAATATGATGAAAATTTATTAAAAAATTATTCTTTTGAAGAATACTTGCAAATGGATGGTTTTATTAATCATTGGAGGGATATGAATTTTTCATATGCAGCTGTAAAACAATTAGAAGGAAAATATTTAATACAAAATCGCATTAGTGGAAAAATATATGAAAGTGCACAATTTTTATATGTTCTAATATCTGCATGCTTATTTTCTCAATATTCGAAATCTATTCGAATGAGTTATGTTAAGCGTTTTTATGATGCTATATCTACTTTTAAGATTTCATTACCAACACCAATTATGTCTGGAGTACGAACCCCTACTCGTCAGTTTAGTTCTTGTGTTCTAATTGAATGTGCTGATAATTTAAACTCTATTAATGCAACTACTAGCTCTATTGTTAAATACGTATCTCAACGTGCTGGAATCGGCATCAATGCCGGACAAATTCGCGCATTAGGTAGTCCTATTAGAAACGGTGAAGCATTTCATACTGGTTGTATACCTTTTTATAAACACTTTCAAAGTGCCGTAAAATCCTGTTCTCAAGGGGGGGTTAGAGGTGGAGCTGCAACTGTTTTTTACCCAATATGGCATTTTGAGATTGAAAGTTTATTAGTTTTAAAAAATAATAGAGGAGTTGAAGAAAATAGAGTACGTCATATCGACTATGCAGTTCAAATTAACAAATTAATGTATCAAAGAATGTTATCAGGAGAAAAAATAACATTATTTAGTCCTTCAGATGTCCCTCAATTATATGAAGTGTTTTTTTCAGATCAAAAAAAATTTGAAGAAATATATATTAAATATGAAAAAAATAAAAACATAAGAAAAAAAAGAATTAAGGCACTAGATCTTTTTTCATTAATGATGCAAGAGAGAACTTCTACTGGACGTATTTATATACAAAATGTAGATCATTGTAATTCACATAGTTCATTTAATCCTAAGTTATCTCCAATAAGACAATCTAATTTATGTTTAGAAATTACATTACCAACTAAAGCTCTAAATGATATTTTTGATAAAAATGGAGAAATTGCACTCTGTACATTATCCGCTTTTAATTTGGGTGCTATTAATAACCTTGATGAACTTAAAGAATTAGCTATATTATCTGTACGTGCCCTTGACGAAATATTAGAATATCAAAATTATCCAATATTAGCTGCTGAAAAATCAGCTATCTCTAGACGTTCTTTAGGAATTGGTGTAATTAATTTTGCATATTATTTAGCTAAAAACAAAGTACGTTATTCAGATGGAAGTGCTAAGAACTTAACACATAGAACTTTTGAAGCAATTCAATATTATTTATTATATGCATCGTGTGAATTAGCACAAGAAAAAGGAGCATGCTCTTTATTTCATCATACTAATTACTATTTAGGAAAATTACCTATAGATACATATAAAAAAGATATTGATAAAATATGTAATGAACCACTCCATTTAAACTGGAATTTATTACGGAAAAAAATTAAAAAATATGGATTGAGAAATTCAACATTATCTGCTTTAATGCCTTCGGAAACATCTTCTCAAATATCAAATGCAACCAATGGTATCGAACCACCAAGAGGTTTTATTAGTATCAAAGTTTCAAAAGATGGAATCTTGCGTCAAGTAGTCCCCGACTATAAAAAATTAAAGTCACAATATGAATTGCTTTGGGATATACCAAACAATAAAGGATATCTAGAATTAGCTGGTATCATGCAAAAGTTTATTGATCAATCTATTTCAGTAAATACTCATTATGATCCTAAAAGATTTTTACAAAATAAAATTCCGATGAAACAACTTTTATATGATCTTCTTCTATCTTATAAACTTGGTTTGAAAACATTATATTATCAAAATACTCGAGATGGTTCTGAAGATCATCAAAATCTTACATCTGAAGTAATAGAAGAAAACATTTGTGAAAGTGGTTCATGTATTATATAAAATATATATATATCTTTTACAGAATATATACTAAAATATTACATTAATTATTAGGTATAATATTATGTCTTATACAATATTTTCTAAAAAAAAAAATAATCAGCTTAAAGAACCTATGTTTTTTGGACAATCTGTAAATATTGCTCGATATGATCAACAAAAATATAGTATATTTGAACAATTAATTGAAAAACAATTATCATTTTTTTGGAGACCTGAAGAAGTAGATCTTTCTAGAGATCGAATAGATTTTCAAAATCTACCGGATCATGAAAAACATATCTTTATTAGCAACTTAAAATATCAAACACTACTTGATTCGATTCAAGGAAGAAGTCCCAATATAGCCTTTTTGCCTATTATCTCTATTCCTGAACTAGAAACTTGGATTGAAACATGGTCTTTTTCAGAAACTATTCATTCACGTTCTTATACTCATATAATCAGAAATATTGTTAATTCCCCATCACTAATATTTGATGATATTATTTCAAATAAACATATTAATGCTCGAGCTCAAAATATTTCAATATACTATGATGAATTAATAAAAATGACTAGTTATTGGCATTTGCTAGGAGAAGGGGTTCATGTAGTCAATGGAAATAAAATTAACATTAATTTAAATTTATTAAAAAAAAGATTGTATTTATGTTTAATAAGTGTAAATGTTTTAGAAGCAATTAGATTTTATGTAAGTTTTGCTTGCTCATTTGCATTTGCAGAAAGAGAACTAATGGAAGGTAACGCAAAAATTATTAGACTAATAGCACGCGATGAATCTTTACATTTAACAGGCACTCAACACATTTTAAATCTTTTAAGTAATATAAACAACAATGAAAATATGGAAGATATAGTTCGGGAATGTAAAAAAGAAGCGATAAATATATTTATATTAGCTGCAGAACAAGAAAAAAAGTGGGCAGAATATTTATTCCAAAATGGTTCAATGCTGGGATTAAATAAAGATATTATTTGTCAATATATAGAATATATAACTAATACTCGTATGCATGCAATAGGTTTTACAATGCCATTCAAAAAACAGTCTAATCCTATTCCTTGGATTAATAACTGGTTAACTTCTGATAATATACAAACTGCACCTCAAGAAACAGAAATCAGCTCTTATTTAGTTGGACAAATTGATTCAGAAGTATCTGATCACGAATTTAAAAAATTTAAACTGTAAAATGAGCATTTCTATTATTAGAGTAATCAACATCAAAAAAAATATTATTTATCAAGAACAATGTTCACTATTACTTATATTGAAACTAAATAATATTAATATAGAATACCAATGTCAATCTGGATACTGTGGTATATGTCGTATCGAACTAATTCAAGGAAAAATATTCTATCCAGAAAAAAAACCCATGGCTGCTGTGTGTAAAAAAGGAGAAATTTTCCCGTGCTGTTGTCATCCGAATGGAAATATTACAATAAAAATTTAAGAAAAAATATTTTTTTATGAAATAAATATATTTTTTATATAGATTGAATAGATGTTAGTGCAATAGTATAAATTATATCTTCTACTGAAGCACCTCGAGATAAATCATTTACTGGTCTTTTTAATCCTTGCAACATAGGACCAATAGAAACTATATTATTAGAAGAGCGTTGAACAGCTTTATAAGCAATATTACCAGAATTCAAATCTGGAAAAATGAATATACTAGCAGATCCTAAAATTGGTGAGTTAGGAGATTTTAATTTACACACTATTTCCGAAACTGCTGCATCGTATTGAATGGGACCATCAATAATTAAATCAGGTCTTCTTTTTTTTACAATGGTAGTAGCACTTCTTACTTTTTCTACTTGACATCCAACACCGGAATAACCAGTTGAATAAGATAACATAGCAATACGTGGTTCTATTCCAAAAGTTTTTGCTGAATCTGCAGATTGAATTGCAATTTCTGCTAATTCTTCTGCAGTAGGATTAATATTAATAGCACAATCACCGTAAATTAAAACTGTATTAGGTAAAAGCATAAAAAAAATAGATGAAACTAACAAACTATGAGAATTAGTTTTAATAATTTGCAAAGCTGGACGTATAGTATCAGAAGTAGTATTGACTGATCCAGAAACTAATCCATCAACTTTTCCTGATTCTAATATTAAAGTAGCTAAAACAATATTATCTTCTAATTGTTTTCGAGCAGATAATTCGTTCATACCTTTTGTTTTTCGAATCTCTAGAAGACGAGAAATATAATTTTTTCTTATTAAAATAGGATTTATTATTTCAATATTTTCGCTTAATTTAATACCTGAATTATGTGCAATTTTATAAATTTTTACTGGATCTCCCAATAATACACATTGAGCAATATTATCAGCATGACATATAGAAGCAGCTTCTAATATTCTATTTTCATATGATTCCGGCAATATAATACGCTTATTTTTTTTTCTTGATAATAATTTTAAATGATAACAAAATTCTCTTGGAGAATATTTTATACTATGACTACAATCTTTCTTTATAACCTTCATAGAAGAAAAACAAAAAAAACTAGAAATATATTTCTGAACTTTATTAATATACCGTTTATCTTTCACATTAATATTAAAGTTAAAAGTTTGCAGTTTTGATAAGATCTCTATTGTATCTTTTTCTGTAAAAAAAACAGAAATGCACTTTGTTAAAAATACACGACATAAAAGAATAAAATTGCTTCTTAATTTTAACACTCCAGTAAATATAATACCTTTAATTTTATTCATTCTAATATTTGAATTGAATGTTTCTACAAAAATATCTATACGACTAAAAGACACTATTATTAAACTATTAAAATAATTTTTATTCAACATATCCAAATAACTTTCATCAAATATAAAAATTTTTTCTATAAAATGAGATTTTTTTTCTATTAAATCAAGACATTTAATATTTAAAAAATTATAAAGATCAACTGTGTTTGTTTTAGTAATTTTTTTACTCCAAGGAATACAGGCTATAATTGAAAAAAAATTATTTTTAAATATTTCTTTTCGAATAATGACTTTTTTTGTATTTTTTTGTATCTTTTTTAAAAGATCTAGCTTTTTTGTAAAATTATATTTTTTGTCTATAAAAGGAGAATCAATTTGATTAAAAATTACTCCTAAAACGTTTTTATATTGTTTATTTTCTAAAAATAATTTTATTTTTTCTTCTTTTTTTTTAAAAAATTCCAAAGAACTATTTTTTAAATTTGCTATAAATATTACTTCTGCACTTAAATTTTGAGAAATATCATAATTGATTTGTTCAAAATTAATACTATCCTGATTGTTTATGCCTTCAATTAGAATTAAATCATGTATAATCTTTTTATTATTACATTCTTCAATCACTTTATTTAATAAAGAAAAATATTCATGAGACTTAAAAAAAACTTTAGAAAAATCTATGTTATCTAATACATGAATTACTTTTGAAAAATATTTTTTAATAATCAACTCTGTATCATCTAAAAAATTTTTTATACAAGAAAAATATAGTATAGATTGAGGAAATTTATTTTTAAATTTATTTTGATTAAAAAAATAAATCGTACTTAAACTAATAGCAGTTAAACCAACATCTTTATCTAAAGGAATCAACATTATAATACGTGACATAATTACCTTATTATGATGATATATCAATGTAATGTACTAAAATAACTATTTTCTAATAATATTTATTGTTTCTTTGGCTATCGCTAATTCTTCATCTGTTGCAATAACAAATACTGGACGAGAAGTACATGTACTAATCAATCCAGATCGACCACCTATAGTTGAAAAATTCAATTCGATATTAATTTTAAAATTTAATAAAGACAATCGATCAAGAGTTAATTCTCTAATTAAAGGTACATTTTCACCAATACCTCCTGTAAAAATCAAAGCATCTAGACGATTTTCCATCAATGTTGTATAAGCTGCAATATATTTAGATAGTCGATGGCAAAAAATATCTACAGATCTTTTAGCATTATTTTTAAAATTATAATTTTTTTCAAAATAACGAAAATCACTGCTAATTCCACTTAAACCTAATAATCCAGATTTTTTTGTTAAAATCATTTGAATTTCGTCAATGCTCATATTGAGTTGTTTATTCATAAAAAAAATAATGGAAGGATCTATATCTCCACTTCTTGTGCCCATTACGAGTCCTTCTAAAGGAGTCAATCCCATAGAAGTATCTACACATATTCCTTTGCAGATTGCAGAAATAGATGCTCCATTTCCTAAATGACATGTTATTATATTTAAAGAGCTAAATTTTTTATTCAAAATAACAGAAATCTTATGTGCTACATATTGATGACTAGTACCATGAGCACCGTAACGTCTAATACCATGTTTTGTATAAAAATTATATGGTATTGCATATAAAAAAGAAGTTTCAGGCATCTTTTGATAAAAAGATGTATCAAAAACTGCTACATTTTTTTTAGATAAACTAGTATAGTTTTCTATAAGTATTTTAATCCCAATTAAATTTACTGGATTATGTAACGGGGCAAAAGAAACCGCATCTTGAATATTTTTAATAACATTTTTATCAATTAACATAGATTTTTTTATTTTTATTCCACCATGAACTACTCTATGTCCTATTCCTATTACATTTTTTAAAATATCTTGTTGTTCCGATAATACTTGATCTATAATAAAGTTTAAAGCGTTTTCATGGCCTATATGCGAACCTATTTTCTTTTTATACTTTATTCCTAAACACTCCCATTTAATATATGTTTCTGATAAAAATAAACATTCTACTAAGCCCGATAAATATTTTTTTTCATTATCAGGATTTAATATCGCAAATTTTATAGAAGAACTACCACAATTTAATACAAGAATCAAATTATTCAATTTTTTATCCATTTTTTATAGTCAATAATATCTTATAAAATTAATTATACAAAATACATTCAGCATCTAATATATATGAAAAATTTATAATTTAAAAAAAATCAGGAAAATATATGAGCACGCAAAAAAAAATTATTAAGTTATTGGGGGTAAGACCAGTAATTATACCAGAAGTAGAAATTAAAAATTGTATTGATTTTTTAAAAACGTATTTGCTAAATCATCTCCATTTAAAAACTTTAATAGTTGCGATTAGTGGAGGACAAGACTCCACATTAACTGGAAAATTATGTCAAATAACTGCAGAAAAAATAAGAAATGAAACAAAGGAAAAAAATTACAAATTTATTGCATTACGACTACCATATGGAGTGCAATATGATGAAGAAGATTGTCAAGATGTTATTGATTTTATACGTCCAGATCAAGTTTTTAATATTAATATCAAACCGGCAATTTTAAAAAGCGAAGAATCTTTAAAAAAATCAGGTATTACTATTTCGGATTATATTAGAGGTAACGAAAAAGCCAGAGAAAGAATGAAAGTACAATATAGTGTTGCTGCTGTAAAAAACGGTCTTGTAGTTGGAACAGGAAATGCAGCGGAAAATATAACTGGATTTTTTACAAAATATGGAGATAACGGAACAGATATTAATCCCATTTCTAAACTGAACAAAAAACAGGGTCGATTATTATTACAAAAATTAAATTGTCCTAAACATCTATATCTAAAAAAACCCATGGCAGATCTAGAGGACGAAAAACCACAACAAGAAGACGAATCTATTTTAGGCGTAACATACAATATAATTGATGCTTATTTAGAAGGAGAAAAAATAGATATTAAAAGTCAAAAAATTATTGAACAATTATATTTAAAAACATTACATAAACGAAATCTACCAGTTACACAATAAAACAATATATTTTAATGTAAAATAATTTTTTTTTGTTCAATAGAATGAATTTGAACTTTAATAATTTCACTAATTGGATCTTCAGGACAATGTTCTACAAAATAAATTAAATCTGTTAGAGCAACATGATTACATTCTAATTGCGCATATATTAGTCCTCTATCACGAATTTCGTACGGATCATTAGGATCAATATGCAGTATAACATTAGTGACATTTAATGCTAATTCCATTTTCTTTTCTTCCATTAATGCAGATTTTAAAGTATCTAACATTTTTCGAATTACAGTAATAGGTTCAGCTGTATATAAATCATTTTCGTACAATTCTGCTGTTGGACTGATATTGCCTTTTATCCAGACTTCTAATGTATGTCGATCTAGTATATCTCCATTAAAGGGATTAATAAGCCATTTTTTTTTATTAATCCAATCTGCTCTTAAAATAAGTTGAGTAGGAAATACTACTGGATTTAATGGCAATTTTAATTCTTGAGCAATATGAAGAATAATAATTCCTAAAGATGCTGCAGTACCTTGATGTGTTTTTAATACATTATCAATCCATAGTGCATCTGAAAGATTATAAATACCGCTTGCACCACCAAAATTCCAATGCGTATAAAATAATTTTAATAATTTTTCTAGCTTTTTCTTTGGTTCATGTTCAGATGCAATATAAGATTTAGCTTCTTTTGTTCTATTTTGTAATTCAGATAGAACAAGATTTGTAGGAAAATCTTTTCGAATCGCTTGAAAAGCAATAATAATAGATTCAAAAAGTGATAATTTAGAAAAATCAATATTAGAAAGAGATTTCATGTTATTAGTAATAGCAATATTTTTAAATAGTTAAAAATTTAAATTATATGAGTGGTTATATGATTAATATTTTTTATATTAATATATAAATTTTTTAATTATTTTTAATATAATATTTTTTATGTTTACTAGAAATCATTAAAATATTATAAATTTTATATATATATTATATTTTTTTTCCAACTGTCACACGATCGTTACCTCCATAGTCTTGATAAGATTCTATTTCAAAAAAATTATATTTCTTAAATAAAGATTGTACTTGTGATTTTTGCTTCCATCCGTGCTCGATTAATAACCATCCCCCTATAAATAAATAGTGATTTGATTGTTTTATGATATTTTCAATATCTGATAATCCATTATTATTTGAAATTAAAGCATCCCATGGCTCAAAAAAAATATCTTTTTTTAAAAAATCCAATTCTTTTTTACTAATATAAGGTGGATTACTGACAATAATATTAAATTTTTGATTAATATGTGAAAACCAGTTACTAAAAAAGAAAGAAACGTTTTTTAAATTTAACTTAATTGCATTAATATTGGCTATATTAAGAGCTTTTTCTGATTTATCAATGCCAATAATATTCCAATCAGAACAAGTGCTAGCTAAAGCTAGAGAAATAGCTCCACATCCAGTACCTAAATCGAGGATAGAAGTCGATTTACTATGAATTTTAGATAATACACATTCTACTAGAATTTCTGTATCAGGCCTTGGAATAAGAGTATCATATGAGACACGTAAAGACAAAGACCAAAATTCTTTTTCTTCTATTATATAAGCTATAGGTTCCCCTAAAGATCTACGATAAATTAAATCATTTAAATGTTCATTTTGTTCATGACTTAATTCAATATTATCAGATGTTATAATAAAACTACGATCGCATCGTGATACATAACTTAGCAACAACTCAGCTTCATATTGAGGATTATCTACATTTGATAATTTTTTGATAGATCTTTTTATCCACTGTTGAATATTCATAGTTCTGATTTAGATAAAGAAGAAAGCATATCTGCTTGATATTCTTGAGTAATAGGATCAATAAGTAAGTCTAATTTTCCTTCTAATACTTCATCTAATTTATATATAGTAAGATTAATCCTATGATCTGTAATTCTATTTTGGGGAAAATTATACGTTCTAATTCTATCTGATCGTTGACCACTACCTAATAAAATTCTTCTCATAGAAGAATTTTCTTGATGATTTTTTTCTAATTTAGCCGCATAAACACGTGCTGATAAAATAGATAAAGCTTTAGCTTTATTTTTATGCTGTGATCTTTCATCTTGACATTCTACTACATTTCCAGTGGGAATATGAGTAATACGAATAGCAGAATCGGTAGTATTCACGTGCTGTCCACCAGCACCAGAAGAACGAAAAGTATCAATTTTTAAATCAGATAAATTAATTTCTTCTTTTTCAGTTTCAGGGGTAACTGGCATAACAGCAACAGTACAAGTAGATGTATGAATTCTTCCTTGTGATTCTGTTTCCGGAACTCGTTGCACACGATGTCCACCAGATTCAAATTTTAAACGACCACAAGCACCTCTTCCCGTAATTTTTGAAATTATTTCTTTAAAACCTCCTTTTTCGCTTTCGCTAGTATTCATTACTTCCATTTTCCACAAATGAGATTCAGCATACCGCGTATACATTCTAAATAATTCACCAGCAAAAATTGAAGATTCATCTCCACCTGTTGCAGCTCTGATTTCAATAAAGCAACTATGTTTATCATTAGGATCTTCAGGTAATAATAATTGATGAATTTTTTTTTCTAATTTTTGCTTTTTTTTGTTAAAAAGATGTAATTCCTCTTCTACCATATCTCGCATTTCTATGTCATGCAATAAAGAATTAATATTTTTAATATCAATTTCTAATTGTTCCCATTCTATAAAAAATTTAATAATTTTAGAAAGTTTTAAATATTCTTGAGATAATTTTTTTAAATTGTCTTGATTTGATAGAATATCTTTCTGAGTAAGCATAATTTCTATTTCTTGATAGCGATTTCGTAAAGATTTTAATTTATTTAAGATGGAATTATTCATAAAATCCTTCTACTGATCAGTATTTTTTAAAGACATTTTTCTAGTATAGAATATTGCATTATCAATATAATGAAAAAAATTAAAATATATTTTAAATTATTTAAAAAAATCATGAATTTATAACATCTAACTACAATGATTATATCATTTTAAGTGTTTTCATTGTAATTTTAATAAACACTAATATAAAAATATTTAAATTAAAATAGAAAAAATAAAAATGATTTATACATGGCCATCTCCTGCAAAAATTAATCTATTTCTATATGTTACTGGTATTCGTCCAGATAAATATCACGAGATACAGACTTTATTCCAATTTCTTAATTATGGTGATACATTAAAAATAATTCCCAATAAAACAGGTAAGATTCAATTATTTACCAAAAAAAAGATTCTTATTAATGAAAATAATAGTATTATTTCTTCCGCTGAACTATTAAAAGAAAAAGCACTATCTTATGGTAAGATATCTACATTTCATTACGGAGCAAAGATATTTTTGAATAAAAAAATACCAATAGGAAGTGGATTGGGAGGAGGTTCTTCTAATGCTGCAACTACTTTAGTTGTTTTAAACAAGTTATGGAATACACAATTTACGTTACAAGAACTGGCTTCATTTAGTCTTAAAATAGGAACAGATATACCTGGTTTTATTCTTGGAAAAACAGCTGTTATTGAAGGAATAGGAAATATACTACATCCCATAAAAAGACATAAAAAATGGTATTTAGTTGTATATCCTAATATACAAATATCTACAGAAAATATGTTTTCAAGCCCTTTTTTAATGAGTAATACTTCCAAAAAATCTCTTAAAAAACTTTTAATGTTACCTTTTACTAACGATTTTGAAAAAATAGCAAAAAAAAAGTTTATTGAAATAAAACAATTGATTTTAATGCTTTCTTCACATGCACCATCACGGATGACTGGTACAGGATCTTGTGTTTTTTCTGAATTTAATGATAAACGTTCTGCACAAAAAATATTTTCTTTACTACCCAAAAATATGCAAGGATTTATAGCAAAAAGTGTTAATATTTCACCATTACATAAAACTCTTTATAAAAGACAACATCTATTTCTTAATTAAAAAACAAGTATATTTATGTCAATTTATTTAAATATTTTAAAAAAATTTATAATAAAGAAATATTATGCTTACATACAGAAAAAATACTCTTAATTTAAAATATAAATAAAAAAAGGTTTTTATATGCCTGATATGAAACTTTTTGCTGGAAATTCTGTTCCAAAATTAGCAAAATTTATTGCCAATAGATTGTATATTAATTTAGGAAATGCAGCTGTAGGTCGATTTAGTGATGGTGAAATTAGTGTTCAAATTAATGAAAATGTAAGAGGTGGTGATATTTTTATCATTCAGTCCACTTGTTATCCCACTAATGATAATATAATGGAACTAGTTGTCATGGTTGATGCTTTAAGAAGAGCTTCTGCAGGTAGGATTACTGCAGTAATACCATATTTTGGATATGCTCGTCAAGACCGTCGAGTTAGATCAGCACGTGTTCCTATAACGGCGAAAGTTGTAGCTGATTTTTTGTCAAGCATTGGAGTAGATCGTGTATTAACAGTAGATCTTCATGCAGAACAGATTCAGGGTTTTTTTGATGTACCTGTTGATAATGTTTTTGGAAGTTTAATTCTGTTAGAAGACATGTTGCAAAGAGAACTAAAAAATCCAATTGTAGTTTCCCCTGATATTGGAGGAGTAGTAAGAGCAAGAGCTATTGCCAAACTTCTTTATGATACTGATATGGCTATTATTGACAAAAGAAGACCACGTGCTAATGTATCTCAAATTATGCATATTATTGGAGATGTAGCAAATCGTGATTGTATTTTAGTTGATGATATGATAGATACAGGAGGTACTCTTTGTAAGGCTGCAGAAGCTCTTAAAGAAAGAGGTGCTAAAAGAGTTTTTGCATACGCAACACATCCTATTTTTTCTGGAGATGCTGCAATTAATTTAAAAAACTCCGTAATTGACGAAGTAGTTGTATGTGATACCATTCCACTATCAGAAAAAATTGAACTTTTACCTAATGTACGTACATTGACTTTAGCTGGTATGTTATCAGAAGCTATAAGAAGAATTAGCAATGAAGAATCTATTTCTGCCATGTTTGAACATTAAATATTTTTTATTGTAGTTTTCAATCCGTAATTCTAAGCACACTATAATTGTTTATGAAAATATCAATAATGTGCTTAGTTTTTTTAAAAATCATCAAAAATCAATAAAAAATATTTAATTGTTTTAAAAAAAATAGAAATTAATATTGAATGACTTATATAAAAATTATAATTATTCTTGCTTATAAGACTAAAAACGAAAAGAAACAACAAGACTAATATTACACTACGAAAGATTCCAAATAAACCTCCTAATATAATATTATAATAAGAAAGTTTAATTTTTTTAATAATTTTTTCTAAAGAAAAATGCAATATTTTTTTTATAATAAAAAAAAAATGATCATAACTAATATAAGTATATTATTTTTTAAAAAAAAATTTGGCATAGCATCTACATAAAAAGAACTAAAATAATAATATTCATTAAAAAAATAAAAATTAAAAAACCAAAAACAAGTTGAAACTAATTCTTGATAAAAACCACGTAATAAACCTAATAAAACTGAAGTAATAATAGTAAATATTATAATATAATCTATTAGAAACATAAATTTACCAGAATTATATTTTTTTACATGCTTATCATTTTTTTTGTATATTAGAAATAAGAAATTCTGAAACAGTAAAAAAAGAACCAAAAATCAAAATGGCATCCTCTTTTTTTGCTGACATAAATGCTTTTTCATAAGCTTTTTCAATATTATCTAATAAAGATGTATTAGATGCTGGAAAAGCGTTTTTCAATTGATCTTTACTAGCAGTTCGAGATGTTTGTAAAGGCGCAACATACCAATAATAGATTTTATCTTTTAAAGGATAAATTATTCCCTCAATATCTTTATCTTTTAGTACACCCACCACTGCATATATTTTTCCTCGTATATCTATTTCGTTTATTTTTTTAGACAAATACAAAGATGAATCGAGATTATGTGCTACATCAACAATAACGTAAGGATGAATAGAAAATATTTGAAATCTACCTGGTAATTGCACACTAGCAATAGATTTTCTTATAATATTTTCATTGATTTTAAATTTTGTATAATATAAAGAAGCCAATGCAATAGCTGCATTAGATAATGGTATGTAAGTTATAGGTAAATTATATAATTGAAGATCTGAATGAAAAAAATTCCAATAATTTTCTTTTCTTTGCCACGACCAATCTACATTAATTTTTTTTAATATCGTTTTTTTTTCTCTAGCCACCTGGTTTATAGAGTCTGGAAGATCTATATCTCCGATTACGGCAATTCTATTTTTTCTAAAAATACCAGATTTTTCACGTGCAATACTTAGACGATCTTTTCCTAATATAGAAGTATGATCTAAACCTATATTAGTTATTATAGATAAATTAGAATTTACAATATTAGTAGCATCTAATCTTCCCCCCAAACCGACTTCTAGTATTATTACATCTAATGAATATTTTTTAAACAAGATCAATGCTGAAAGTGTAATAAATTCAAAATAAGTTAGAAAAATTGAATCTCTTGCTAATTCTACATTCTGAAAAGCAAAAATATGTTCATTTTCATCAAGTACATGACCATTAATTCGAACTCTTTCGACATAATTAATAAGATGAGGAGAAGTATACAATCCTACTTTATAACCTGAATTTAATAATAATCTTTCTAACATTGCACAAGTTGTACCTTTACCATTAGTTCCTCCGACAGTAAAAATAAAAGCTTCCAAATTTAATAAATCTAATTTTTTTGCAATAAATTTTAGTTCATTCAAATTGAGTATAATTTTTTTATCTAAATTTTCTAAATATTTAAGCCACATAGAAAAAGAATAATTTGTATTAATCATATCTCTTTTATAATTTTTAATAGAATGTAATATGCAAAATTACAATTAATAGATTGTTATAGTCTAAAATAAAAAAATATAAAAATTATATATATTTTACTATGTTAATTTTCAAGAATTTTTTAATAATTACATTCAATGTTTTTTACAGCATTAAACGCTATTAATGATATATAAAAAAAGAAAGTATAAATATTTTTAAAAAAGTAATATTTTAAGCAATAGAAACTTTTTAAAACTTAATAAAAATTAGAAAGCTTATCATTTATATTGAATAATAAGATAGTTTGATAAACTTAAAAATAAAAAATAGCAATAATATTTTTCTAAAGGTAGAATGTTCTATTAAATTTTAATTTTTTGAAAAGAAAAAATTAAAAAAATCTTTATTAAGAGTAAATCTACTCATACATTTTTATACAAACTTTAGATATTTCAAAATTATAAAAAACTATAATATAATTTATTGTTTTCCTAACAAATTTATTTTTCAAATATTGTAAAAAATAAACAAATTTTTAATGCTAACACAATTCAGATAATCTAACTAAAGTAATTAAAGGATTTGGATATACACCTAGTATTAATAATATTACTCCCGAAATAAATATAACTATTCCAGAAGGAGTGTAAAACCAATAATTTTGTATATTCAAATCTTTTTTTAAAGATCGTGATGGATTTAAATATAAGTTCAAAATAATTCTTAAGTAAGAATAAAAACCTAATATAGTTCCAATAAAAAAAGTAATACCCATTATCCATAAATTTTCTTTTATAATAATTGATAATATATAAAATTTTCCAATAAATCCCATAGTCATTGGAATTCCTGCTAAAGAAAGAAAGACAATCGTCAATATACTAGATAAAATTGGTTGCAACCAAAACAATCCTTTATATGAAGAAATGGAATGATCAAACTTTTTGTTATTGGTATTTGAAATCAAATGGATAATACCAAAAAATGCTATATTACTAAATAAATAGCTAGATAAATATATTCCTGAAGCTTCTAAAGAAAATGTATAGTTCTTATCTGACGCAAGTAATACTATTAAAACATATCCTAGTTGAGATATAGATGAATACCCAAAAAATCTTTTAATATTATCTTGGAAAAGAGCCATAAAATTACCAATTAATATAGAAAGAACAGTCATTGCAGATAATATAAAGTACAATATTCTATTATTTGAATCAGCAATATGTGATAAAAAATGTAACAATGCAGTAAAAATAGAAATTTTACCGACAGTAGAAAAAAAAGATAATACTGGAAGAGGAGTACCTTGATAAATATCTGGAGTCCATAAATGAAAAGGTACAATAGATAATTTAAAAAATAAAGAAAAGAGCATCATGATAATCCCAAATAATACTAGTAATTGTTCATTTTCAGATGCTATTTTTAATATTTGAGTTAAAGATATAAAACCAAGATTTCCAGAAACAGAATAAACCCATGCAGTACCAAGTAAAAAAAAACTGGATGCAATACCAGATAAGATAATATATTTAAATGAAGCTTCTAAGGAATATTTCTCATTATTAGAATAAGCAATTAAACCAAAAATTGGTAAAGATATTAGTTCAATATTAATAAAAAATGATGCCATATGATTTGAAATAATTAACGATATCGCACCTAAAGTTGAAAATATTATCAATAAATAAAATTCCTCTTTATTAAAACGATATTTCACTAACCATGGATATGCAAAAATACATGTGCTAATACTAGAAATTATAATCATTCCAATATATAAGATAGCATAACTGTCAATATGAAATAAACCCGTAATGTCTATGGGAACAATGCTAGTTAACAAGTATAGTGAAAAAAATGAAGATATAAAACCTAATATGCTAAAAACAGCAATAAAAAAATGATTTCGATTATAAGAAATAGATAATATGACTGTAATTGCAGTGAACATTACTATCAACAAAGGCAGCAAAGCTGTTAATTGTTGTAAATTTATTGTCATTATTAATTAAAACCTTATCTTGAAAATAGAATTTTTACATTATTTTTGAAAATTATGTATAGAAGGATATGAAAGATCGATAATTTTCTGAGGATTAATTCCTAAAAAAATCAATACAAAAACTAAGGCCAGTATTGTCCATAGTTCTTGTTTATTAATAAAAAAAATCGTAAAATTTTTCTTATATGCACCATAGAAAATTTTTTGAATTATATTTAAAGAATAAATAGCAGAAAAAATGATACCTGTTGTTACCAACATACATATAAAAGGAAACTGTTGAAAAGTACCAAATAAAATTAAAAACTCACCAATAAAATTTCCTGTACCAGGAATACCTAAATTTGCAAGAGAAAAAAATAAAGAAAAACCCGGAATCCAATAAACGCAAGACCACAACCCCCCCAATTTATTCATATCTTGAGTTTTAAAGCGTCTATAAAGTTGTCCGGATAAAATACACAGAGCCGTTGTAGATACACTATTAGATAATATTTGAATGATTACTCCTTGAAGTGCTATTTCATTATTGCTATAAATACCAATTAAAATTAGCCCCATATGAGAAAGAGAAGAATAGGCAATTAGTTTTTTAATATTTGTTTGAGAAAAAGCTAAAAAAGCCCCATAAAATATACTTATAACACCTAAAACAATAGCAATTGGCGCAAAATCTTTTGTTGAAAAAGGAAAGAGAACTAAATTATATCGTAAAAGAGAATAAGGAGCAGTTTTTATTAATAAACCAATAATTTCAATAGTACCACAAGATATAGATTGAGCATGAGTATCTGGTAACCAACCGTGAAATGGAACAATTGGCATTTTTATAGCAAATGCCAAAAAAAAACCTATCATAACAACATATTCTATGTGTTTATTAATGGGTTGCGTAAGTAATGAGTTATAATTAAACGTTAATATGTTAGTAACGTGATAATAACTAAAAACTAATAATAAAATAGAAGATAATAATATTAAACCAGAAGTCTGTGCATATATAAAAAATTTATTAGCAGCAAAAATAATTTTCTTTTTTTCAGATTGATCACTCCATAAAGTAATTAAAAAATACATTGGAACTAACATTAATTCCCAAAAACAAAAAAACAAAAATAGATCAATTGAAATAAAAACACCTATTACTCCACTCAAAACAAGCATAAAATTCAAATAAAAAAAACCTGTATTTTTTTTAATGTCATTCCACGAACATAAAACTGCTATAATAGATAAAAAAGAAGAAAAAATAAGCATAACAATTGAAAAACCATCTACGGCAATGTTGAACTCAATACCAAATCTTGGTATCCAAGGTACAATTAATTGACGATCCCAATTAGGATGACATCCTGTTTGAAAAAAATAATAATTATCTTGAATTAATATTTGCATGACAACTAATAATATGCAAAATATTCCTATTAATGCAATCCAACGAGGAAAATTTTTATTAAATCTACAAGAAAAAAAAGAAAAAAAACCACTAAAAAATGGAATGATAATTAATAAAGAAAGTAACATTGCATGTATATTCCTATTATTTACTACAACTATTTTAATCAATGAAATGATGTTTTTAAATTTAGAAAAAGATAAATTGAATTATATAAAAACTATTTTACATTCAACCAATAAATCAAAATAAAAATAGAATTAATACCTAATATCATTGAAGTCACATACCATCTTATATAGCCATTGCTAGTTTTTAATAAATAAATATTCATTATTTGAATAATGTGTAAGAAATAATTAATAATTTTATTAAATGGATCACGAGATATCATTTTAGATAAAAATAAATAAAATTTTATAAAAAATATATTGTAAAACCAATCAAAACCCCATCCCGTTAAAAAAAAATAATGTATATCTCTTATTAGTTTAAATTTAAATATTTCATCAATCCAATACGAATTTTTAATCCAAAAATAATAAGAAAAACATATTCCAGAGATAGATAATATACTGCATATTATTTCAAATATAAACTTATCATTATTCAATAGATTAGATGGAGGAAATATATTTAATAATGGCGGAGATATATATGAACCGAATACAGTAGAAAAAAACAAAAGAACTAGTAATGGAATATTATGTGCTAATTGATTAGCAGAAACTACTTTATGCACATTATTTCCATGAAAAACAACAAAAATCATTCTAAATGTATATAGAGCTGTTAAAAAAGAACAAAATAATGCAATTAAAAATAAATTAATATAACCACTTTGTAAAACACTAAATAAAATATTACCTTTACTATAAAATCCGGATGTAACTACAGGAAAAGAGATTAATGATGCACCTCCAACTATAAAATTAATATATAAAAAAGGTAATTTTTTACGCAAACCACCCATTTTAAATATATTTTTTTCATTTTTACATGATATAATTAATGAACCTGCAGATAAAAATAATAATGCCTTAAAAATTGCATGTACAATTAAATGCGTAATTGCTGCAGTCCATGCTTGTACACCTAAAGCTAAAAACATATATCCTATTTGACTCATAGTAGAATAAGCTAAAATACGTTTTATATCTGTTTGAACTAAAGCAGAAAAACTAGAAATTAATATTGTGAATGTACCAATAAAACCTATAAAATATAATATATCCGGAGTCAATAAAAATAAAAAATATGTTCTTGATACTAAATAAACTCCAGCTGTTACCATGGTCGCTGCATGTATCAAAGCTGAAACAGGAGTTGGGCCTACCATCGCATCAGATAACCAAGTTTGTAATGGTAATTGCGCCGACTTTCCAATAACACCTACTAATAAAAAAAAAGTAATAAAATTTAGATCGTAAAAATTTTCTACATTTAAAAAAGTTGATAAAAACTTAATTTCTTGAAAGTTTAAAGTGCCATATTCTTTGTATACTAAAAATATTCCGATTATCAAAAAAACATCAGAAATTCTAGTGAAAATAAAAGCTTTAAAAGCTGAATAACAATTCTTATTTTCAGTATAATAAAAACTAATAAGTAGATAAGAACATACACTAACTCCTTCCCACCCTAAATACATAAATAAAAAATTATCAGCTAATACTAAAATAGACATACTTGCTATAAATAAATTAGTATATCCAAAAAAACGTGAATAACCTTCTTTACCTTTCATATACCAAGAAGAAAAAACATGTATTAGTAATCCAATACCTGTTACTACAAATAACATACTTAACGATAATCCATCTAAAAAAACAGTAAAATCAATTTTTAATTCATTAATAGATAACCAGTTCCATAGTCTCTGAGTAAAAACTTGATTAGTATTTTTTATAAAGCTTAGACCATACCAAGAAGTTATAATAAATGATATAAATATTGAAAGAATACCTATTTTTGAAATATTTTTTTTAGAAATAAAATCTTGTGTAAAAGATAACAACAAAAATCCAATTAGTGGAGATAAAATGATCAAGAAAATAATGTTCATCCATGCATCTCACTTAATATATCAATATTTAACGTTTTATAGCGTCTATAAATTTGAAGTAATAATGCTAAGGCTATACTCGCTTCTGATGCAGCTAAAGTAATGGAAAATATATACATGATTTGACCATCGACTTGATGCCAGTAACTACCTACTACTATTAATGCCAATGCAGCAGCATTCATCATTATTTCTAAACTAATTAATATAAATAATATGTTACGTCTAATAATTAAAGATGTTAAACCTAAAATAAATAATATCAGCGATAGAAATAATCCGTGAAATAAAGAAACCATGTATTATGATCCTTAATAAATTTTATTTATAATTATTTATTTTTATGTGTAATATTTTTTTCCGTACCAATATGAAAAACAACCACTAAAGCAGATAATAAAAGCATTGAAGATAATTCAACTAATAGTACATAAGGACCAAACAGATTAATTCCTATCATTTTTGTATCTATTAACAATCCTTCTATTTGTTTTTCTTTTAAAAAAAATATTGCATAAGTCATTGATAAGAATAATATTAATGATAAAATGATAGGACCGATCCAAAAAATGGATTTTAAATAATTATTTTCTTGTATATAATATTTATCACTAAGATTAAGCATCATAATAACAAAAACAAACAATACTATAATGGCTCCAGCGTAAATAATAACTTCTAAAGAACCAGCAAAAAAAGCACCAAGAGAAAAAAAAACACCTGCTATTGATAAAAGAGAAATAATTAAATATAATAACGCGTATACTGCATTTCTTTGTAAAACTACACATAAAGTAGAAATTACTGCTACACATGAACATATATAAAAAACCAATTCCACAAAACCCCCCTTATGGCAATAAATTTTTTACATTAACAGGTTCTTCTTCTATATCTAAGTGACCCGTTTTTTTACCTTGAAGAACTACCCCAGAAAAATTATAAAAATCATAATCTGGATATTTACCTGGACCGGAAATTAATAAATCTTTCTTTTCATATACTAAATCTTTTCTTTTAAAATCAGCTAATTCAAAATCAGGCATTAATTGAATAGCCGCTGTAGGACATGCTTCTTCACAAAAACCGCAAAATATACAACGAGAAAAATTAATTCTAAAAAACTCTGGATACCAACGACCATCAGTTTTTTCAGATTTTTGCAAAGAAATACAATCAACAGGACAAACTGCTGCACATAAATTACAAGCCACACAGCGCTCTTTTCCATCTATATTACGAGTTAATATAATACGTCCTCGATAACGAGGAGAAAGATTGACTTTTTCTTCTGGGTATGATTTAGTTTCAACTTTTGAAAAAATATTTGCACCAATCATTAAAATGCTTCTTATTTGCGTAAAAAACCCAATAATAATATTTTTAAAAATCATAAATAAAAAATCTCTTAGAAAAATTATAACAATAGAAAAAAAGCAGTTAAAAACAAATTAAATAATGTTAATGGTAAACAAAATTTCCATCCAAATGATAACACTTGATCGTATCTAGGTCTTGGCAAAGAGGCTCGAATTAAAATAAACATAAAAATAAAAAAAAATGTTTTTAAAAAAAACCAAATAAAACCGGGCAACCAAGGACCGAGCCAACCACCAAAAAAAAATGTTACTATTAATGATGAAATTGTAATAATAGAAATATATTCTCCAATAAAAAATAAACCAAATTTCATCCCTGAATATTCAATATGATAACCATCAGCTAATTCTTGTTCAGATTCAGGTTGATCAAAAGGATGTCTATGGCAAACAGCTAAACCTGCTATAAAAAAAGTTAAAAAACCAAAAAACTGAGGGAAAATATTCCAAATATCTTTTTGAGCAATTACAATATCTGATATTTTAAAAGATCCTGCTTGAGCGACAACGCCCATGAGAGACAATCCTAAAAATACTTCGTAGCTTAAAGTTTGAACACAGGCACGCATAGCTCCTAATAACGCATACTTATTGTTACTAGACCAACCCGCAAATAATACAGCATAAACAGATAAACTTGCCATCATTAAAAAAAATAATATGCCTATATTTAAATCAATAATAACAAAATTAGGACCAAATGGAATAATAGGAATTACACATAATAAAGAAATAAAAGCTATTATTGGTGATAAAACAAAAATAAATTTTCTACTAAATGGAGGAATCCAATCTTCTTTAAATAAAATTTTAATCATATCAGAGAATAATTGCAAACTACCCATCCAACCAACTCGGTTGGGTCCATATCTATTCTGAAACAAAGCTAACAATCTTCTTTCAAGAACACTCAAAAAAGCACCAGAAAAAATAACAAATAACAAAAGAAAAACGACTTTTAAAAAAGAAAAAAATATTTCAATTATCTTGATTTCTGATAAAATCATTTAGTAAATTCCTGTAAATATTTAATTTTTTTACCAATCAGATCAATAGGAAAACCTTTTCTTCCTATAGGCAAACCTATCTGTTTTTGATTAAGATATTTAGAAAATCGTATTGCTAAACGATAATCTTTATTTAAACAATTAAATACTAATATAGAGTCTTTTCGCAATCCCAATTTACTACCGTCTAATAAACCAATTAAAGCATATTCTACAGGAATATTTTCTTGTATAACAGATGAATACTGAGTTAATTCTTCATTACCAAAAAGATCATAATAAGGAATAATAGACCAATATTTTTCTTTTGTATCATCTTTAGAAGCAAAATCAAAATAAATATCTATTTTATTTTTATTTGTTTTAAAAACATGTGTTCCCGAATCACCTGAAATTAACTTTCTACCTATTTCTTTCTGAAATTTATTCCATGCTTGAGGTGAATTCCATCCAGGAAACCAAGCAAAAGGAATATGAGATACGGACTTATTGGGTTGACTATATCCTTCCATAGAAAATGCAAACATAGTATTATTATCTTCAGGTTGACAAGGTTCATGAACGTCAATATCAGCACGTAAAGATGTTCTTCCACTAGATCTAATAGGAGATCGAGCAATTTTTTGCCCATGAATGCGAAAATTAGCATTTAATTCTTCTATTTTAATATTTTCTAAAATAGGATATGTTTTCGTATATGCATTAATTACGTCATCTAAATTAAACCAAGAAATTTCTGTATTATAAATTTTAGATTTAAGAAAATGAAACCATTTCCAGCTTTCGATAAGACAATTATTCTTATAATAAAAAGTAGGATCATAAACTTGGAAAAAACGTTGTGCCCTACCTTCAAAATTTATTACAGTTCCAGAACTTTCAGCAAAATTAGTAGAAGATAAAGTTAATCCAGATTTTTTATAGGTTTTTGTATACTGATGGTCTACAGTAATAATTTTTTCTTTGTTTTTTAAAAACAAATCACAATCATATTGAGATGCAAAACGATATAAATCGTATTCCATAAAAATTATGGCATTTGCTTGTTCTTGTTTAAATGCTTCTAATGCAGATTCTATAGACATCCCTCCAATTAATCCAACACCTAAAGAATTAGAAGAAGATGTTAGAAGAGTAATACCAACATGATGATTAATGCTGTTAATTTTAATAGCTTTAGCTATATTTATAGCAGATTTTATAATGGAACCACTAAAAGAATTAGAACCTGAGATAATTAATGCTTTTTTGGATTTTTTTAATCGATGAGCGATTAACAAAGCTTGTTTTTTTAATAAAATATTTAAGTTTGAAACTATTGGTAAACTATTATCTAATTCATATGCAATAGCACGAGCGAAATTTACTTGTTCGTCGATAGAAGCATAATAACACCACTCAGAAACGTCGTCTAATTTACTCTCGTGTGTATGTATGATATAAAGGAAATTTTTAATATTTTCTGAAATATGAACTATAGAAGAAGAATTCCATCTTGGTATTCCACGTAAATTTGCTATATCTTCTGCCTTTTTTTTAATTGCTTGACGTACTGCTAAAGCAACTCGAGGAGATGTTTTAGTTAAATCTTCTCCTATTACTAATATAACATCATAACTTTCAATTTCTTTTAAAGATGGAGTATATATATAGTTATTTTTCAAGACGTCTAAAATCAATCTGATACATATCTGTTCTTTATTAGACATTCCATTAGAAAAGTTTTCTTTTCCTACTAATTCCTGTAATGAAAAATTATTTTCTATGCTTGATCTAGTGGAACCAACTCCAATAATACGTTTGTATCTTTGAAAAAAATCTACTCCTAGTTTTATGGCTTCATCAAAATTTAATATAGTAATGTTATTATTAATATTCAAATAAGTAGGTTGTTGCGGACGATTTTTTAAATTATTATGTAAATATCCAAAACGTCCTAGATCACAAATTAAATAATGATTAATATTTTCATGATATCTATTCTCTATTCGGCGTATTTCACCATAACGTTCTCCAATACTAATATTACAACCCACACTACAATTTTGACATATGCTTGGAGCATATTGCATATCCCACTTACGACTATATCTTTGAGAATGAATTTTATCAGTAAATACTCCAGTAGGACATAATTCTATTAAATTACCAGAATGTTCGCTTTCTAAAACACCATCCTCTACACGACCAAAATAAATGTTATTATTGGCACCATAAACGCCAAAATCAGTCCCATCTGAATAATCATTATAATACCTAACACACCTATAGCAAGTAATACAGCGATTCATTTCATGTTTAATAAAAGATCCTAAATATTGATTTTTATGTGTTCTTTTTTTAAATCTGTAATTGCGCATGTTGTGTTTAGTCATTACAGTCATATCTTGTAAATGACAGTGCCCACCTTCTTCACATACAGGACAATCATGCGGATGATTTGTTAACAATAGTTCTATAATAGTACTTCTAAAAATTTCTGATTCAGTATTTTTTATAGATATTATCGCTCCTTCTGTTACAGGAGTCATACAAGACATGATTAATCGTCCTTTCCGATCTTCAAAATTACTGTATTGCATAACAGCACATTGACGACATGCACCTACGCTTCCTAATAAAGGATGCCAACAAAAATAAGGAATATTAATACCCACTGATAAACAAGCTTGTAATAAATTATCTGATTGATTAACATCGTATGTTTTACTATCTATATAAATTTTAGTCATAAGAGAATAATTCCAAAAACTTCTATTTAGATAAATTTTTATAAAAATTATTTAAAATAAATATTTCAATGCTGCAATCAAATCTAATTCGATTGAATCCCAATAATTTTCTTATTTATATCTATGTTTTTTTTGCTAATTCCAGCTTCAAATTCAGAACGAAAATATTTTATCGCACTTTGTAAGGGTTCTATTGCTCCAGGTGCATGAGCACAAAAAGTTTTCCCTGGACTTAAATGGATACATAATCGCTCCAACGTGTATACATCATCTTTATGTCCTTGTCTTTTTTCTAAACTTTTCAATATTTTTACGATCCATGGTAATCCATCTCTACATGGAGTACATAAACCACATGACTCTCGAGCAAAAAATTTTTCTATATTATGCACAAGAGATACTATATTAGTTTTATTATCAACAGCCATGGCAAGAGCAGTTCCTAAACGACTTCCTGCTTTGCTAATATTATTAAAATCCATAGGAATATCTAAATCTGCTGGAGTAAGGAAATCCGTTCCTGCACCACCTGGTTGCCAGGCTTTTAAAAAAAATCCAGATTTCATTCCACAAGCATAATCTTCTAATATTTCACGAGCAGTTGTACCAAAGGGTAATTCCCAAACACCAGGGTTTTTTACTTTTCCCGAAAACCCCATCAATTTAGTACCAGCATCAACGCTTTTAGATAAATTTTTATACCAATTGATACCGTGTAATAAGATATAAGGTATATTAGATAATGTTTCAACATTGTTTACACAGGTCGGTTTTCCCCACAAACCAAATACTGCTGGAAATGGTGGCTTAGATCTAGGATTAGGTCTGCGACCTTCTAATGAGTTAATTAATGCTGTTTCTTCCCCACAAATATAACGACCAGCTCCAGTATGTAAAATTATTGTAAAATTAAAATTACTTCCTAAAATATTTGATCCAACGTAACCAAAATTAATTGCTTCTTGTATAGATTTTTTTAAAATATTTTCTGCTTGAATATACTCACCTCTTAAAAAAATATATCCACGAGAAACATTTAATGCATATGCTGCCAGCACCATCCCTTCAATTAATTGATGAGGAATCTTTTCAATTAATAATCTATCTTTATATGTGCCTGGTTCCATTTCGTCAGCATTACATACTAAATAACGACGATTTATAGAAAGTTTATTTTGAGACATTAAACTCCATTTTAAACCAGTAGGAAATCCTGCCCCCCCTCTTCCTTTTAAACCCGATTCTTTTATTGTGTTAATGATATCTTCTGGAAGCATTTCTTTTAATGCTTTTTTTAAAGCTTTATAACCATCTTTATTACAATATTCCTTAATCCAAATAGTTTGTTCGTCATCTCTTAAGCGCCAAGTAAGTGGATGTGTTTCTGCAATACGCAAAAATTTGTTCATTTATATGATTCCAGTAAACAGGGTATAGATTCTGGAGTTAAAAAAGAATATGTATCTTCATTAATCATAATTGTTGGAGCTTTATCGCAATTTCCTAAACAGCACACCGGTAATAAAGTAAATCGATTATCTTGAGTGGTTTCTCCTATTTTTATTTTTAAAAAATCTTCTAAAGCAATTTTTATTGCTTTATAACCAGTCAAAAAACACACGACACTATCACAATAACGAATAATATTACGACCAACAGGTTGACGAAAAATTTGACTATAAAAAGTAGCAACTCCTTCAACTTCACTTGGATTAATTTTTAGTATTTCGGCAATAGCATAAATCGCTTGATCAGAAATCCATCCCCGTTTCTTTTGAACAATTTTCAATGCTTCTATAGAAATAGCTCGAAAATTTTCATAGTCTTTTTTGTGTTTTTCTATTTCATTTATTTCTTCATTAGTTAATTGAAATTTTATAGAAATTTCTCGAAATTTACTTTTTTTTTATGCATAATTATCTATCCACGTCAGACATAACAAAATCTATACTACCCAAGTATACAATTAAATCTGATATTAAACTTCCACGAATTACTGAAGGTATTTGTTGTAAATGTGGAAAACTGGGTGTACGTATTCTTGTACGATAACTCATCGTACCACCGTCACTAATTAAGTAATAACTATTAATTCCTTTTGTTGCTTCAATCATTTGAAAACTTTCATTTTCTGGAATTACTGGACCCCAAGATACTTGTAAAAAATGAGTAATCATAGTTTCAATATTTTGCAAAACACATTCTTTAGAAGGAGGGGTGGCTAATGGATGCTCGGATTTAAAAGAACCTTCTGGCATATTATTTAAACACTGTTTTAAAATAATAAGACTTTGATAAATTTCTTCGACTTTTATCATTACTCTTGAATAGCAATCACTTTTTCCTGTTCCTATAGGAACTTCAAAAGTATAGTTTTCATATCCAGAATAAGGCCTCCATTTTCTTACATCAAAATTTAATCCCGTAGCACGTAAACCTGCTCCTGTAATACCCCATTTTAACGCTTCTTGTTTATTATATTGAGCAACTCCTTTAGAACGCTTAATTAAAATACTATTCTTTAAAGCGCTTGTTACATAATATTTTAGTCTTTTTGGCATCCAATCAAGAAATTCTTTTAATAAAATATTCCATCCTTTCGGAAGATCATTAGCTACTCCTCCAATGCGAAACCAAGCGGGATGCATGCGTGCACCAGTAATTGCTTCAATTAAATCATATATTTTTTGACGATCAGTAAAAGCAAAAAACACGGGACTCATACAACCTACATCTTGAATAAAAGTAGAAATATATAACAAGTGACTGTTTATTCTAAATAATTCTGACATCATTACTCTAATTACTTCTGCTTTTTCTGGAATTGAAATTTTAGCTAATTTTTCAACTGCCAAAATATAAGGCATTTCATTAACACAACCACCAAGATATTCAATCCGGTCAGTATATGGAATATAACTATGCCATGACTGACGTTCTGCCATTTTTTCAGCCCCACGATGATGATATCCAATATCTGGTACACAATCTACAATATTTTCACCATCTAATTGTAAAACGATTCTAAAAGCACCATGAGCTGAAGGATGATTTGGTCCTAAATTTAAAAACATAAATTCTACATTATCATTTTGACGCTTCATACCCCATAATTCAGGTTTAAATTTTAACCCTTCCATTTCAAAATCTTCTTTTTGTTCATTTAAAAAAAAAGGTTTGTACTCAGTGGCTCTTGCAGAATAATTTTTTCTTAATGGATGTCCTTCCCATGTACTAGGCATAAGAATACGAGTTAAATTAGGATGTTTATCAAAAAAAATACCAAACATATCCCAAGTTTCACGTTCATACCAATTAGCATTAGGAAACAAATTAGTAAATGTTGGTAAAATTAAATCATTTTCTAATAGTGGTACTTTAAGCATAATATCAGAATTTCGTTCAATAGATATTAAATGATAAAAAACTGAAAAATCTGCTTTAGGTAAATTTTCACGATGCAATCTGAGACGTTCATCTATACCATGTAAATCATAAAGCATGATATAAGGTTGAGATAAATTACATAAAAATTTTCCTACTTTTATTAATAAAACTCTATTAATCCATATAATAGGAAAACCAGTTAAAGTAATTTGATGAAAAAAAAATTCTTTACCAAAAACATTAAATAAAGTTGTAATTATTGAATCTGTTGATTTTTTTTCAGAATTATCCTTCAATAAAAATTTATTTTCTTGTTGAGTTGAATTTATCATAAATTTCTCATTATACTTGGTTTAAAAAAATATAATAATACTATCATTTAAAAAAATATTAGTAATTTTAAAGAAATTTATATTTTTGTAATAAAATTCTTTATGCATTGGGAAGATTTATAATTTTTATTCTTTTCTCTCTTTTTTCAATTTTTTCAGATAACATTTTTTTTTGATATATACCTTGTTCCCCAACAACCCAAGACAATGGTCTTCTTTCCTCATGAATTAATTTTTGCAATAATATTAAAGCTTGCATATAGGCTTCAGGACGAGGTGGACAACCAGGAATATAAATGTCTACCGGCAAAAATTTATCTACTCCTTGAACAACAGAATAAATATCATACATACCTCCAGAATTAGCACATGCACCCATAGAAATAACCCATTTTGGTTCTAACATTTGATCATATAATCTTTGAATAACAGGAGCCATTTTTATAAATGGCGTACCAGCAATCACCATAACATCAGCTTGTCTAGGAGATGCACGTAATACTTCTGAACCAAAACGTGCGACATCATGCACGGAAGTAAAGGCAGAAACCATTTCTACATAACAACAAGACAATCCAAAATTATAAGGCCAAAGAGAATTTTTTCTTCCCCAATTTACTAGTTTATGTAATATTTGAGTAATTTTTCCCATAAAGATATTTTTTCTTATATATTCTTCAATGGGATCTGAAACAGATTGAATAGTTTGTTTTGGATATTTTTTATTATTTTGATTAGTATCTATTTTAGTTAAAGTATAATTCATATTATGTCTCATTAACGTAAATTAAATTTGATATATAAAAACATTTAACAACATCTTTTTTTTAAGAGTTTAATAATATTAAGATGCCCAATTTAGCGCTTGAATACGAATTAAATAAAATAATCCCAATAAAAGAGAAATTATAAAAGTAAAAGCCTCACTAAATCCAATCCATCCTGATTCACATATACTAATAGACCAAGCATACAAATAAAGTGCTTCAACATCGAAAATAACAAAAAACATAGCGATTAAATAAAATTTAACAGAAAAATTAAGACAAGCGTTTTCAGTTGATATAATACCAGATTCAAAAGGAGTATTTTTGTACCTAGAAAAAGATCTACCTCCCATGATCGAACTTAAAAAAAGCATAAAAAAACAAAATCCTAAAGCAAAAATTATAAAAGCAAAAAAAGATAAACATTCAATATCTATTTGCATATGTCTCAACATGTCTTATTCCTAATAATTAAAATTTATTAATATTCTAATAAAAAAATATATTATAAGCTTAATCATAAAATAGAAAAAATAAAATTTACTATAACATTATATGTGTTAATGAATATCTTATCTTTAATAAAATAATAAATTATAATGCAACTTGCACCTTATCAAAACTTTATTTTTTTTACTCTAAACCCTTGATGAGCGAAAAAGCGACCCCATCTAATAATCATTCAACATTAAATAAATCACATACAATCCTATGTAACTAATTAAAAGCAAAAAAAATAGCTTAATAAAAGTTACAAAACTCAATTTATCAAAATATTCAATAGGAGAGTTTTCAATGGGTAAAATTATTGGTATTGACTTAGGAACAACCAACTCTTGTGTTGCCATTATGGATGGAAACAAACCTCGTGTTTTAGAAAATGCAGAAGGTGATCGTACGACTCCTTCAATTATTGCATATACTCAAGAAGGAGAAGTGTTAGTAGGACAACCAGCTAAACGTCAAGCTATAACTAATCCAAAAAATACACTCTTTGCTATAAAACGTCTAATTGGTAGAAAATTTAAAGATGATGAGGTACAACGCGATATAAAAATTATGCCCTATAAAATCATAAATTCTGATAATGGGGATGCATGGATTGATATCAAAAAACAAAAAATTGCACCGCCTCAAATTTCTGCAGAAGTACTAAAAAAAATGAAAAAAACTGCAGAAGATTTCCTAGGAGAATCAATAAAAGAAGCCGTTATTACAGTTCCTGCATATTTTAATGACGCTCAACGTCAAGCTACAAAAGATGCCGGAAGAATTGCTGGATTAGAAGTAAAAAGAATTATCAACGAACCTACAGCGGCAGCACTGGCTTATGGTTTAGACAAAGGACAAGGAAATAGAACAATAGCCGTATATGATCTAGGTGGTGGAACTTTTGATATATCGATTATTGAAATTGATGATGTTGATAAAGAAAAAACATTTGAAGTTCTTGCTACTAATGGGGACACTCATCTTGGAGGAGAAGATTTCGATAGTAGATTAATTAACTATTTAGTACAAGAATTCAAGAAAGAACAAGGAATTGATTTAAGAAATGATCCATTATCTATGCAACGTTTAAAAGAATCAGCAGAAAAAGCAAAAATAGAACTGTCATCTGCACAACAAACAGATGTAAATCTTCCATATATTACAGCAGATTCTCACGGGCCGAAACATTTAAATATCAAAGTTACTAGAGCAAAATTAGAATCTTTAGTAGAAGATCTAATTGTTCGATCTATTGAACCGCTTAAAGTTGCATTAAAAGATGCAGGATTATCAATAACAGATATAAATGATGTTATATTAGTAGGCGGTCAAACAAGAATGCCTATGGTTCAAGCTAAAGTAACAGAATTTTTTGGAAAAGAACCTAGAAAAGATGTCAATCCAGATGAAGCTGTAGCTGTTGGTGCTGCAGTACAAGGGGGGGTACTTTCCGGTGATGTTAAAGATGTTTTGTTGCTTGATGTAACTCCTTTATCACTAGGAATTGAAACCATGGGTGGTATTATGACTTCACTAATAACTAAAAATACCACTATTCCAACTAAACACAGCCAAGTCTTTTCAACAGCAGAAGATAATCAATCAGCAGTAACTATACATGTATTACAAGGTGAGCGTAAAAGATCGTCAGATAATAAATCTTTAGGACAATTCAACTTAGATGGAATTGAACCTGCACCTAGAGGAACAGCACAAATTGAAGTGACATTTGATATCGATTCTGATGGAATACTACACGTATCTGCAAAAGATAAAAAAACAGGAAAAGAACAAAAAATTACTATTAAAGCATCTTCTGGACTCAATGAAGAAGAAATTAAAAAAATGGTGAGCGATGCAGAAGCAAATTCTGAAGCCGATCAAAAATTTGAAGAATTAATTCAAACAAGAAACCAAGGTGATCAATTAGTTCACAGTACAAAAAAACAGCTAAATGATAATAAAGATTTAATTGAAGAACAAACTAAAAAAGATGTGCAATTAGCATTAGAAGAATTAGAAAAAGCATTGAAAGGAGAAAATAAATCTGAAATTGAAAAAAATATAAAAGTGCTTTTAAAAATATCATCTAAACTGACAGAAGTAAATCAAAAAAAATCAGAAAAAAACAAAAAAGAAGAAGATGAACCGTCAAATAAAAAAGAAGAAAATGTTGTCGACGCAGAATTTGAAGAAATTAAAGATCCTAAAAAATAATAAATTTTAGTCAAATTATCGGGAAATAATTATAACGGACTTCAAACTAGCACGGGCGTAGAATTTCATCTACGCCCGTGCAATTATTTTAACATTAGGAAGAGTAATAAAGAATGGCTAAAAAAGACTACTATCAAATTTTGGGAATTCCAAAATCAGCTGAAGAACGAGAAATTAAAAAGGCTTATAAAAGACTAGCAATGAAGTATCATCCAGATCGAAATCAAGGAGATAAAACTTCCGAAGGAAAATTTAAAGAGATAAAAGAAGCTTATGAAATTTTAATTAATGAAGAAAAAAGAAGTGCATACGATCAATATGGGCATGCAGCTTTTGAAAATGGTCATTCTGGTAACAACACATATAGTACTTTTACTAGTTCTTCAGATTTTGGTGATATTTTTGGAGATGTTTTTGGTGATATTTTTGGTGGAAATAGAACTCAAAGAGCTAAAAAAGGGGCTGATTTATGCTATAATATGGAGATTTTATTAGAAGAAGCAGTAAAGGGTACAAAAAAAGAAATTCGAATTCCTACTCTTCAAAAATGTAAAACATGTTATGGAAGTGGTGCAAATGCCGGTACTAAACCTCGTTCATGCAATACATGCCATGGGAAAGGTCAAATACACATTAGAAAAGGTTTTTTTACTGTACAACAATCATGTCCTACATGTCATGGGAAAGGTACGGTAATAAAAGATCCATGTCATACATGCTCTGGACAAGGACGAATTGAAACATACAAAACACTTTCTATAAAGATTCCACCAGGTGTAGATAATAATGATCGTATTCGTTTAAACAACGAAGGAGAAGCCGGTGCTAACGGAGCACAATCCGGCGATCTTTATGTTCAAATTACTGTTAAAAAACATCCTATTTTTGAACGAGAAGAAAACAATTTATACTGTGAAGTACCAATAAATTTCACAATGGCAGCTCTCGGGGGCGAAATTGAAGTACCTACATTAGATGGAAGAGTTAAATTAAAAATACCATATGAAACACAATCAGGAAAACTTTTTCGTATTCGTGGTAGAGGAGTAAAATCAGTACAAAATAGACATCAAGGTGATTTATTATGTCGTGTCGTGGTAGAAACACCTGTTAATCTTAATGAACAACAAAAAAACCTTTTATATGAATTAGGAAATAGTTTTAATGGTTTTAAAGGTGAAAAAAATAGTCCTCGTTCAAAACGATTTTTTGATGGGGTTAAAAGATTTTTTGACGAATTAACAAAATAATCTCTTATGCAGTATTGCTTCTGAATAAAATTTAGAGGCAATACTATTAGAAAAACTAATTTTTACATATCTTTTTAATTTTTAAAGATAAATTAGATTTATAACGTGCAGCTTTATTTTTATGTATTAAACCTTTACTCGCATGACTATCAATAATAGGTTGCATTTTTTCGAATGCATCTTGTGCTATTTTTTCATCACCAGATATAATAGCCTTTCGTACTTTTTTTATAAAAGTACGAATCATGGAACGCCGACTAGAATTTTGTTTGCGACGTTTTTCGGATGCCAATGCATCTTTTTTAGAAGCTTTAATATTAGCCAATTTTGACCTCTATATTTTAAAAAATTAAACATTTATTTGAAAAAATAATATTAATGAATATACTGAAATATATTAATATCATAATACTAATTATTCATTTGATATTATCACGATATTTAATAAGAAAATGCTAAAAAATTTTATATTCCAAGTTTTTTAATCAAGTTTTTTAATATAGATGCTTCATTTTATAAGATAAGGTCAACTTAGTAATGAAGATTATACGAGGTATTCACAATCTTAAGAGAATAAATTCTAGTTCAGTGGTTACCATTGGTAATTTTGATGGAATACATTTAGGTCATCAAAAACTTTTTTCTAATACATACGAAATAGGGAAAAAATACCAAATAAAAACTATAATAATTTTATTTGAACCTCAACCATTAGAATTTTTAAAAAAACAAGAAGCTCCAGTTCGGATCACAACATTTCGTGAAAAAATCAAAAGAATTTTGTCGTATAATTTTGATAAAATTTTATGTATAAAATTTAATAAATCTTTTTCATCTCTAGATCCAAAAGATTTTATCATAAATATACTAATAAATAAACTACGCATAAAATTTATAGTAGTAGGAAATGATTTTAGATTTGGTTGCCAAAGACATGGTAATATCGATCTTTTAAAAACACTAGGAAAAAAACATCAATTTCAGATTGTACAAATTAAACCTTTATACATAAATAACATAAAAGTCAGCAGTACTAATATTAGGAAATTTCTTTTTCAAAACGATATAAAACACGCTTCTCTTTTGCTTGGTCGTTTATTTAGTATTTATGGTAAAGTGGTTCATGGAAGTGCAATAGGAAGAACAATCGGTTATCCTACAGCTAATATACTTTTAAATAAAAATTTCTTACTGTCTAACGGAGTATATGCCGTCCGAGTTCGTTGTTTTTCAAATAGAGACTTTATCGGAATATCTAATATTGGTGTTAAACCTAGTTTTATAAACACTCAAAAAAATAGATTTCTTGAAACTTACTTACTAGATATAAAAATAAATTTATACAGAGAAAATATAGAAATTTTTATATATAAAAAAATTCGTAATGAACGATTTTTTTCTTCAAAAAACGAACTCAAAAATCAAATTTCTAAAGATATTGAAATAGTTAAAAAATATTTTAAGAATGATAAAAATTAACACAAAAAAGAGAAAAGAATGGATGATTATAAAAAGACTTTAAATTTACCTAAAACAAAATTTTCCATGAGAGGAAATCTATCAGAAAAAGAACCAATAATATTAAAAAACTGGCATAAAGATAATCTATATAAATTAATCAGGAAAAAAAAAGAAGAAAAAAAAATATTTTTTCTTCATGATGGTCCGCCGTACGCTAATGGAAATATTCACATTGGACACGCGGTAAATAAGATTTTAAAAGATATTATAATAAAATCCAAAAACATATCGGGTTTTGATGCGCCGTACATTCCCTCTTGGGACTGTCATGGCCTCCCAATTGAACAAAAAGTTGAAGAAGTAATTAACTTTAATCATGAAAAAATATCAACTTCGGAATTTCAAAAAAAATGCAGAATGTATGCAGAAGATCAAGTTAAAAAACAAAAAAAAGATTTTATAAGATTAGGCATAATAGGTGATTGGGAAAATGCTCATCTTACTATGGATTTTAAAAACGAAGCCAATATTATTAGAACATTATCTAAAATTATTAAAAAAAAATATTTATACCAAGATTTCAAACCTATACATTGGTGTCTTAAATGCTCTTCTTCACTATCTGAAGCAGAAATTGAATATTCCGAAAAAACTTCAGACTCAATTATATTTGGTTTGAAATGTATAAAAAAATCTTTTATAGAAAAATTATTTAATTTTAAAAAATCGCATAAAAAAGAAACATATTTACTTGTTTGGACAACAACACCTTGGACTCTTCCGTCAAGTCAAGCCATTTCTATACATCCAGATTTTGAATATGAATTAATAGAAACAGAAAAATATAATTTTATTATAGCAAAAAAATTAGTTAAAAAAGTACTCAGCATACTAAATATAAAAAAATGGACGGTAATATATTCTATAAAGGGAAAAAATTTAGAATATATAAAATTTTCACATCCATTTTTAAAAAATATTAATTTACCGGTAATACTAGGGAAGCATGTAAACCTTGAATCAGGTACTGGAGCCGTACATACAGCACCAGATCATGGATCTGATGATTACATCATATGTCAAAAATATAATATTAAAACAAGTAACTTGGTAGATGTTAAAGGAAACTATATTTCTAATATACATCCACAATTAGATGGGATGAATGTTTTAAAATCTAATCCAACCATTATGAGTCTATTAACTAAAAATAATGTATTATTCCATCATGAATCTTTAGTACATAGTTATCCACACTGTTGGAGACATAAGTGTCCAATTATATATAAAGCAACTGCACAATGGTTTATCAGTATAGATCAAGAAAAATTACGTGATAAATCTTTAGAAGAAATAAAAAAAGTATCTTGGATACCTCGATGGGGCGAATCAAGAATAAAAGAAATGATGAAAAAACGACCTGATTGGTGTATCTCAAGACAAAGAAAATGGGGTGTTCCAATGTCTATTTTGATACATAAAAAAACAGGAAAAATACACCCAGAAACTTTTTTTTTAATGGAAAAAATAGCAAAAAAAGTAGAAAAAGAAGGAATACAAGCATGGTGGAATATAGATTTAAAAGAAATATTAGATAAAGAATATAAATTGTATGAAAAAGTTTTAGATATATTAGATGTATGGTTTGAATCGGGAAATACGCATACTTCAATAAAATATAAAAATAAAAAATATACTAAAAATAATGCGGATATGTATTTAGAAGGTTCAGATCAACATAGAGGTTGGTTTATGTCTTCGCTAATAATATCAACATTGATAAATGAAAAAGCACCATATTCTGAAGTATTAACTCATGGATTTGTAGTCGATGGAAAAGGACAAAAAATGTCTAAATCTATAGGAAATACTATTAGCCCCAATAATATAGTAAATACACTGGGAGCTGATGTTTTAAGATTATGGGTTGCATCTTCTAATTATTCTAATGATATTTCTATTTCTAATGAAATATTAAAAAGTTCATCAGATATATATAGAAGGATTAGAAATACAGCACGTTTTATGTTGGCTAACATTAGTGATTTTGATCCTACAACAAATATAATACCTAAAAATAATATGGTTTTTTTAGATAAATGGGCCATAGGACAAACTAAAATAGTTCAAGAAGAAATTATTGAATATTACAAACATTATAATTTTCACGGAGTAGTACAGCGTTTAATGTATTTTTGTTCTATAGAAATGGGCTCTTTCTATCTCGATATTATAAAAGATAGACAATATACTTTAAAAAAAAATAGTCGAGAAAGACACAGTTGTCAAACAGCTATATACTATATAATTAATTCACTCGTACGGTGGATAGCACCAATATTATCTTTTACTGCTGATGAAATATGGAATTATTTACCAGAAAAGAATTCTAAGTATGTATTTATGGAAGAATGGTTTGATAAATTATTTTATTTAGATCAAGATGATCTACTTAATTATCAATTTTGGGACGAAATAATTAAAATTAAAAATGAAGTTAATAAATTTTTAGAAGAAGAAATAAAAAATAAAAATATTAACAATTCACTTGAAACTTGTATAACTCTATATGTTTCTTCTAAATTATTAAGTAAACTGGAAATTTTAGGAAAAGAGATAAAATTTATATTTTTAACATCTGATGCTAAAATAAAATTATATGATGCAGCTCCCTTAAATAGTAAAAAAAGTAAAACAATACCATATTTGAAAATTTCTTTAAAAAAAATTAAAGGCAAAAAATGTCTTAGATGTTGGCATTATTTTATTTTAACTCAAAGTCATGTGCACGATAACAATATTTGTAATCGATGTATTTTAAATACAATAGGAAATGGTGAAAAACGTATATTTATATAATGAAAAATCAATATTTTAAAAAAAATAATAAATGGATTTATATATCCATAATAATTTTTATCGTTATTATAGACATCTTTAGCAAAGATTGGATCGTAAAAAATATAAAACCAAATGAAATAAGAGAAATATGTTTGATATTAAATTTTTTTCATATACATAATTATGGAGCAGCTTTTAGTATATTATCTGATCAAACAGGATGGCAAAGATGGTTTTTGTCAATTGTCAGCATTTCTACTATACTAGTAATAATTAGAATGATTATAAATTCTAACAAAAAAGAAACAAAAAAAATAACTGCTTATTGCTTAATAATTGCGGGTGCAATGGGTAATTTAATAGATCGCATCTCTTATGGATTTGTAATAGATTTTATTGATGTACATCTTAATGATTGGCACTTTGCTACGTTTAACATAGCCGATTGTAGTATTTTTATTGGCATTATTCTATTCACACAAATGAATTATTAAATTAAAAAAATATTCTATTTTTTAAAAAATCAAATAATTTATATAATATTTAATTTCTATTAATATGCATATATTGGAGATATTAAGTATAATGAATATTATATTAACTAATCCAAGAGGCTTTTGTGCTGGGGTTAAAAGAGCAATTTTAATAGTAGAAAATGCATTAAAAATATATAAAAAAACAATCTATGTCAGACATGAACTAGTACATAATGAATATGTAGTGAATACATTACGTCAAAAGGGAGTTGTGTTCGTTCAAGAAATCTCAGAAATTCCAGATTATTCAATAGTCGTTTTTTCAGCACATGGAGTGTCAAAAAAAGTTATTCAAGAATCTATAAAGAAAAAACTAATTATCTTAAATGCCACTTGTCCACTAGTTACAAAAGTACATATAGAAGTTTCAAATGCTAGTAAAAAAGGAATAGAAACAATTGTTATTGGTCATAAAGGACATCCAGAAGTTGAAGGTACTATGGGGCAGTATGATAATAAAAATGGTAAAATATACCTTGTTGAATCAGTAAAAGATGTTGATAATTTATCTGTCAAAAATAGCGAGAAATTAAATTTTGTAACGCAAACGACTCTATCTATTACAAATACAAAAGATATTATTTCTTCTTTACAAAATAAATTTCCAAAAATTTCTGGTCCTATAAAAGAAGATATATGTTATGCAACAACAAATCGTCAAATAGCGGTTAAAAAATTAACTCAAATAACTGATATGATACTAGTAGTTGGTTCAAAAAATTCTTCTAATTCTAATCGTTTAGCAGAGTTAGGAAACGAAACTGGTACATTCACAAAACTTATTAGCTCTTTTTCTGATATAAAAAAAATATGGTTAAAAAACGTACATTATATTGGTATTACAGCTGGTGCTTCTGCACCAGAAATATTAGTAACAGAAGTAATTCAATATTTACAAAAACTGGGTGCTAATAAACCAATAGAAATGTTAGGTATAAAAGAAAAAACAATTTTTAAAATTCCTAGGAAATTTTTATATATTAAAAAAATGTAGATCATACGGACTAAATAATGAATAAAAAAACTCGTATTGCAATTACTGGACCTCTAGGTCGTATGGGTCAAAATCTTATTAAAGAAATACAAAAAAATAAACAAACATGTTTAACAGCTGCATTAGTTCAAAAAAATCATAAATTAATTAATGAAGATATTGGAGAAGTACTTGGAATAAAGAAAATAGGCGTTTTTATAAGTGATCAATTAGATATAAAAAAGAATAATTTTGACGTTTTAATTGATTTTACTCAACCTAATAGTACATTAAAGTATTTAAAATATTGCAGTCAGTTCAAGAAAAATATCGTTATTGGTACTACTGGTTTTTCAACAGAAGAAATGAACATTATACAATCACATTCTAAAAAAATTGGCATAATACTTTCATCAAATTTTAGCATAGGAATTAATTTATTATTTCAACTAATTAAAAAAACCACTGAAATAATAGGAAAAAATTCTGATATTAATATTATTGAATATCATCATCGTAATAAAATAGATGCTCCTTCAGGAACAGCTTTAGCAATAGGAGAAATAATATCAAAAGTAATGAATTGGGATTTAAATAAACATTCAATATATTATCAAAAAGGAATCACCGGAATCAGAGAAACAAAAAAAATTGGTTTTTCTATTGTACGTGCAGGTGATATTGTTGGTAAACATACTGTGATGTTTTCGAATTCCGGTGAAGAAATTAAAATTACTCATACTGCATCAAATAGAACATCTTTTGCTAAAGGTGCAATACAATCTGCTTTATGGATTCATAAAAAAAACACAGGTTTATTTGATATGCAAGATGTACTATCTTTTTCATGATATATTAATATAATTTATTCTATGTATTTTAAAAAAATAATTATATTATCTCTCATTATAAGTACAATATATAATTGTTTTAAAGTATATAAATGTTAACTATCATAATAGACAAAAATATTAATTTTCGTTAAAATAAAATGTAAGTATTATAATACTAATTCTTACTTAGAATAAAAATTAAAATAAAAAGTTTTTTAATGGAGGATGTTTTGAGCCAATCAGCAATACTGGTTTTAGAAGACGGAACTAAATTTCATGGACGAGCTATTGGATCTGAAGGAATGACTGTAGGTGAAGTTGTTTTTAATACATCAATAACTGGTTATCAAGAAATAATTACTGATCCCTCTTATTCACATCAAATTGTAACGTTAACTCATCCCCATGTCGGAAATGTTGGAACTAATTCTAACGATGAAGAATCATCTAAAATTCATGCAAAAGGACTTATTATTCGTGATTTGTCACCGATTGCAAGCAACCACCGAAACAAAAAAAGTTTTTCTTCTTATCTAAAAGATAACAAAATTGTTGCAATATCTGATATTGATACAAGAAAATTAACACGAATCTTACGTATAAAAGGTTCGCAAAATGGATGTATTATAGAAGATAAAAAAGAAAATTATTCAATAGCATATCAACACGCTAAAAATTTTTTAAATCTACAAGGATTAGATTTAGCAAAAGAAGTTTCTACTAAATTCATTTACAATTGGAACGAAGGAAGTTTTATTTTTAAGAAAAAAAAATTTTATTCTCTTAAAAAAGAACAAGCTTTGTTTCACGTAGTTGTATATGACTTTGGTGTTAAAAGAAACATACTTCGTATGCTAGTAGATAGAGGATGTTATTTAACTGTAGTTCCTGCTGAGACTGATCCACAAAAAGTATTAAATTTATTTCCAGATGGCATCTTTTTATCTAATGGACCAGGAGATCCTAGACCTTGTCAGTATGCAATTCATGCTATTCAATATTTTTTGAAAACTAACATACCTATTTTTGGGATATGCTTAGGACATCAGCTACTTGCTTTAGCTAGCGGAGCTGAAATTATTAAAATGAAATTTGGACATCACGGGGCTAATCATCCAGTTAAAGAAATAAAAACTAACCGTGTTATTATTACATCTCAAAATCATAGTTTTACTGTAGATATAAAAAACATGCCAAATAATATAGAAATTACACATAGCTCGCTTTTTGATGGAACATTACAAGGACTATCTTTAACTAATGCGACAGCCTTTAGTTTTCAAGGTCATCCAGAAGCTAGTCCTGGACCACATGATGCTTCATCTTTATTTGATAAATTTATTCAATTAATCGCTCATAAACGAATCAAAACTCAGTAATTAATTAGGGAAAAAAAATGCCTAAATCTACTGATATTAAATCAATTTTAATTCTTGGAGCAGGTCCAATAGTAATTGGACAAGCATGTGAATTTGACTATTCAGGTGCTCAAGCTTGTAAAGCTTTACGAGAAGAAGGTTACAGAATTATTCTTGTTAATTCTAATCCCGCAACTATTATGACAGATCCTTGTATGGCTGATGCCACATACATTGAGCCTATTCATTGGAGAATAGTAAAAAAAATTATTCAAAAAGAAAAACCAGATGCATTACTTCCAACTATGGGAGGTCAAACAGCTTTAAACTGCGCTCTAGAATTAGACCGTAAAGGTATTTTAGATGCATTTAATGTTAAAATAATAGGTGCTACAGTTGATGCAATTAAAAAAGCTGAAAATAGAAAACTATTTGAACGTTCAATGCAAAAGTTAAAATTAGAAACTGCTAAATGTGGGATTGCACATAATATTCAAGAAGCATTTTCAGTTTTAAACGATGTAGGTTTTCCATGTATTATTCGTCCCTCTTTTACTATGGGTGGGCACGGAGGAGGCATTGCCTATAATAATGAAGAATTTGAAAAAATTTGTGAAAGGGGACTAAAATTATCTCCTAGTACAGAACTTCTCATTGACGAATCTCTTATAGGTTGGAAAGAATATGAAATGGAAGTCGTACGAGATAAAAACGATAATTGTATTATTGTTTGTTCAATTGAAAATTTAGATCCTATGGGTATTCATACAGGAGATTCAATTACTGTAGCACCAGCGCAAACTCTGACTGATAAAGAATATCAAGCAATGAGAAATGCTTCTATGTCAATTTTACGAGAAATAGGCGTAGAAACTGGTGGTTCTAACGTACAATTTGCTGTTAATCCAAAAAATGGTCGAATGATTGTCATTGAAATGAATCCCAGAGTATCTCGTTCTTCTGCATTAGCTTCTAAAGCAACAGGATTTCCAATTGCAAAAATAGCAGCTAAATTAGCTATTGGATATACACTTGATGAACTGGCAAACGATATAACAGGAACTAATACTACTGCATCATTTGAACCATCAATAGATTATATAGTAACTAAAATTCCTAGATTTAATTTTGAAAAATTTCCAGGATGTGACGACCGATTAACTACACAGATGAAATCTGTAGGGGAAGTCATGGCAATAGGTCGTACTTTTCAAGAATCTATACAAAAAGCTATTCGCGGTTTAGAAGTAGGATCTAGTGGATTTGATCCTAAAATATCTAATTCTGATCCAGAATATTTAATTAAAATTAGACATGAGTTAAAAGATGCTGGTTGTGAACGTCTTTGGTATATAGGTGATGCATTTAGATCTGGAATGTCTGTAGATGATGTGTTTGAATTAACATCGATTGATCCATGGTTTCTTGTTCAAATTGAAGAAATTATTCTTTTAGAGAATAAAATTAAAAGAAATGGATTCAATGGATTGAAATATGATTTCTTTTATTTTATTAAAAGAAAAGGTTTTTCTGATAAACGTATTGCAATACTAACTAGTAAAAAAGAAAAAACAATACGAAAACTACGTTATAAATTAAATTTACATCCCGTATATAAAAGAATCGATACATGTTCAGCAGAATTTTCAACTGAAACAGCATATATGTATTCAACTTGGGAAGATGAGTGTGAATCACATCCCAACAAAGAAAATAATAAAAAAATTATTATACTAGGTGGTGGTCCTAATAGAATAGGACAAGGTATCGAATTTGACTATTGTTGCGTTCATGCTGCTCAAGCTTTAAGAGAAGATGGTTTTGAAGCAATAATGATTAACTGTAATCCAGAAACAGTATCTACTGATTATGATATTTCAGATAGACTGTATTTTGAACCTATTACATTAGAAAACGTTTTAGAAATAGTTAGAATAGAAAAACCTAAAGGAGTTATTATTCAATATGGAGGTCAAACACCATTGAAATTAGCACGCGAGTTCGAAAAAGAAGGAATTCCCATCATCGGAACTAGTCCAGATTCTATTGATAAAGCTGAAGATCGATATCGTTTTCAAAAAACTGTTACTATGTTAAAATTAAAACAACCTTTGAATGCAACTGTATTTACCTTAGAGGAAGCATATAAACAAGCAAAAATAATAGGATATCCAATAATGGTAAGACCATCTTATGTCTTGGGTGGTAGAGCTATGGAAATCGTTTATGAATCACATGGTTTAAAACGTTATTTTAAAAGAATGTTAAAAGAAAATAATACTATACCTATTTTACTAGATCAATATTTAGATTATGCCACTGAAGTAGATGTTGATGCAGTTTGCGATGGAGAAAGAGTATTAATTGGGGGTATTATGGAACATATCGAACAGGCTGGAGTTCATTCTGGCGATTCTGCATGTTCTTTACCAGCATATACTTTAACTGGTACAATTCAAAATGAAATTAGAAAACAAGTCAAAAAATTAGCTTTTGAGCTATCTGTACAAGGATTAATGAATGTACAATTTGCTATCAAAAAAAATAAAATTTATATTATTGAAGTAAATCCAAGAGCAGCACGAACAGTGCCATTTGTTTCAAAAGCAACTGGTCTTGCATTGGCAAAAATATCTGTTAGAGTGATGTATGGAAAAACACTGTTACAACAAGGTTTTACAAAAGAAATTATTCCACCATATTTTTCAGTAAAAGAAGCCGTACTTCCTTTTGATAAATTTCAAGGTGTTGATCCTATACTAGGTCCAGAAATGCGCTCTACAGGAGAAGTTATGGGTATTGGGAAAAACTTTTCAGAAGCATTTTCTAAAGCTATGTTAGGAGCTCATACAAACATGAAGAAATCCGGTCGAATTCTTCTTTCAGTACGAGACGACGATAAAAATAATATTATCAATTTAGCTGTTAAATTAAAAAAACTAGGCTTTAAGATAGATGCCACGAGAGGCACATCCATAGCACTAAAAAGATCTGGAATTTCATCTAGATTAGTAAATAAAGTGCACGAAGGACGTCCTCATATACAAGATCGTTTAAAAAATGGCGAATACTCTTATATTGTTAATACCACATCTTCTCATCAAGGCATAAAAGATTCAAAACTAATATGTCGTAGTGCTCTTCAATACAAAGTACACTATGATACAACTGTAAATGGTGCTTTTGCAACAGTTATGGCTTTAAATGAAAATCCAATAAAAAATGTCACATCTCTTCAAGAAATGCATGACAAAATAAAATTAGTTTGTAAAAAATAACATTTCATTAACTTAAAAATAGCATTTATAAATATGTTGTAAAACATATTTATAATACATAAGAAGATTTTACCTTCACATGAACATAAGTTTAATTGCTGCTGTATCTAATAATTTAGTTATTGGATATAAAAATAAAATACCTTGGTATCTTCCAGAAGATTTAAAATGGTTTAAAAAAAATACAATAACAAAAGACATAATTATGGGTCGTTTAACTTGGGAATCTATCGGGCAAAAACCTTTATCCATGCGTAATAATATAGTTATTAGTAGTAAAAAAATAAAAAAAAAAGATATTATCTGGGCAAATTCAATACCCAATGCAATTATTTCAGCAAACTATAATAAAGAAATTATGGTAATTGGAGGTGGTAAAATATATAAAAAAATGTTATTTTATGCTAATAAGTTATATTTAACTCACATAGATATTAATATTATTGGCGACTCTTATTTTCCCCCATATCAATTATATCCATCTTGGAAAGTATTATTTAGAAAAAAAGTCTCTAAAAATAAAACAAATCCTTATAACTATGTTTTTGAAATTTTATCAAGATAAATTAATTTTTATTAAAATAAAAACTTGCTTTAAACTATTTTGACAAATAAGACTGATGAAACCATGTTTTATCTTCCCATCTCAACATAACTAATTCTTCCCCCCAACAACAACCAGCATCTAATGCAAAGAAGGGTTCTGGTACATGAGTACCTTTCAGAGAAGACCAATGTCCAAAAAAAATAAAATACTCTTTTGAAATTTTACGAGGCATGACAAACCATGGTTTTAAAGGATATTTAACAAAATCTGGAGATTTTTTACAAAACATATCTAATCGACTATCAGGATAACAATATCTCATTCTCGTAAAAGTATTTATAGAATATCGCAATCGGTCTAATCGATTTAAATTTGATTGCCATAAATTTATATTATTACTATACATTGCCTCTAAAAATAAAGCGTAATTTTGATGACGTAAAAATTCTTCAATCTCGAATGCGCATGTTTTTGCTGTATCACAAGTCCATTGTGGACTAATTCCAGCATGTGACATAATAATTTTATGTTTTTCATCAATTATTAAAAGAGACTGATAGCGTAACCATTTTATTAATTTATAACTATCTGGTGCAGAAAGAAATTTATCAAAATAATTTTCTTTTTTATTTTTTCTTATACCAGAATATACTGCAATTAAATTAATATCATGATTGCCTAGTACTATTTTTAATCTATTTTTAAAAGAATAAAGATATCTTAAAACTTTTAACGAATCAGGACCTCTTGATACTAAATCTCCCGCAATCCATAGGTAATCTTGTTTATAATTAAAAAATGATTTTTCTAAAAGAAGTCTTAATTCTTTATAACAACCATGAATATCACTTATAAAGTAAGTACTCATATAGTGAGTTTCCTTTTTTAATTAAAGTATTAAAATTCTTCATAAGAATTGAGATTTTTAATAGTTTTTGTATTGTTCATACAAATAATTAGACAATCGACAATACTGCAAAACAGAAATATTTTCAGCTCTTGATTTAGGATTAATGTCTAATTCAATTAATTTTTTTTCAGAAAATAAAGTTTTTAAACTATGACGTAATATTTTCCTTCTATTTTGAAATGCTATTTTAGTAATACGGCTTAAAATATTTATATCATAAACAAAGTAAGGAGCAGGATTAACATGAGGCGTAAGATTAATAAAAACTGAATGAACTTTAGGAATAGGTCTAAAATCTTCAGGTAAAACACGTAATATTATTTTGATATTACAATAATATTGAGAAATAATACTTAAACGACCGTAAGATTTATTTCCTGGAAAAGCAATTAATCTTTCAGCAACTTCTTTTTGTAACATAAAATTCATGTCTTGAATAACTCTAATTTGTTTAAATAAAAAAATAATTAAAGATGTGGAAATATTATATGGCAAGTTTCCAAAAATACGAATCGGTTGATTTTTTTGATAAAATAAATTTATATAATTAAAATTTAAAGCATCTTGACAAAAAACTGTTAGTTTTGAATAAAATGAATGTTTTTTTAATGCATTTAACAAATTACGATCGACTTCAATAACAATTAATTCTTCTAATAATTGAGACATGGGTTTAGTTAATGCTGCTAATCCTGGACCAATTTCTACTAATGTTTGTTTAATTTTTGGATCAATTGCTTTAATAATATCTTTTATTATTTTCTTATTTATAAGAAAATTTTGCCCATATTGTTTTAGAGGAAAATGTTTATAATTTTTTTTTATACTCATACATTTATAATTAATTATTTAATATTTAAGCATTATTTGAATATATATAATAAAATATATTTTTATCTTATAATGTTTATGTAAGAAATATTTTTAAGATCTTTTATCCAATTATTTTTTTCTAATATCATTTTTTTTTCTAATAATATATTATATGCTTCTTTTCTTTTAAATTTATAAAATTGATCTACTTCACGTTTATTTATTAACTTAATTATATGCCATCCAAATCTAGAGTGAATAGGTCTGCTTATCTCATTTTTATTTAAATATAACAATTTTTTATTAAGATCAACATCAAATAATTCTTTTGAAATCCATCCTAAATCACCATTTTTTTTAGATGAATAAAAATCATGAGATAAGTTCCGAACCGCATAATCAAAAGTATAAACTCCTTTTTTAATTTTTTCATATATATTAAAAATATGTTTCTTTGATTCTGAATTAGTTAGCACTGCAGAGGGTTTAACTAAACAGTGTTGTATATAAAAATCAGTTACAATATTTTCTTTATTATGAATATCGTTCACTTTTAGTATATAAAATCCTTTATTCCCTAAAATAGGTCCCAAAATTTGTCCTTTTTCAGAAATATTTAATTTATTAGAAAAAACTTTTTGTACATCTGGAAAATGCATCCAGAACATTTTTTTTACTAAAAAATCTTTTTTGTTTTTGAATTTTTTATATACATGTTCAAAATCATAACCTTTTTTAAGTTTAGTTACGATTTTTTCTGCTAATATTTTCTGATTGTTAAATTTTTTATCAGAATATTTCTGTGAAGAGGGAATTAAAACATAACTTAAATTAATTTTTTGAAATTTCTTGTTATTTCTAATAAGTTCTTTAAAAATAACATTAACTTCTTCTTCTGAAATATTGATACGTTTATGCATTTCATAATCTTGCATCATTTTGATTTTCAATGAATTCTCAATATTTTTTATATAATTATCATAAGTAAAATGATTATTCAGATTATGTAATAAAATATTTTTTTTTAAATCTTCAACACTTATATTCTTTTTTAAACAAATATTTTTAATTACAGTATTTACTTGTTCTTTAGTAACTGTAATATTCATTCTATTAGCTTCTTGTAAGATTAAAGATTTTATAATTAATTTTTGAATAATTTTTTCTTTTAAGAAATTATTTTTCCAAGGTATCCTAAAATCTTTACCTTCTTTTTGAAGCAAAAACAGAATCTGATTTACATCACTATTTAATATAATTTGATCATTTACAATAGCTGTAATATTATCTATCTTGTTTTCTTTAGCAGAAACGTAAACAATACTGCTAAAAATATAGAAAATCACAAAAATACATACTTTCATTATAATTCTTCTTTTATAATAAGTGTTTAATAAAAAAACATTAAAGTTGCTAACTTTTTTACGGAATATTTTAAAATACTCCAATAAATATATAATATTTTTCTTGAGGTTGGTTAAAAAAAAATATAAAGTATAAAATATTTATGCAAAAAAAATTTTTCAACATATAAATGCCTAACTAAGAATGAGAATTTATGGAATCCTGGCTAACATCTTTTATGACACAATCTTTAACGTATTCGCTATTAATAGTTGGTATTATTTCTTTTTTAGAATCCCTTGCATTTATTGGATTATTACTTCCTGGTATTATTTTAATGACTACACTAGGTACGTTTATAGGTAATGGAAAACTATTATTCTATCCTGCTTGGATATCTGGAACAATTGGATGTTTATTAGGCGATTGGGTTTCATATTATGTCGGTTTGTATTTTAAAAATTGGCTGCATAATTTTAGATTTTTAAAGAAAAATCAAAAACTACTTGATAAAGTTAAATCTGTATTACATAAACATAGTATCATTACTATTATTGTCGGACGATTCATAGGACCAACTAGACCCTTAATCCCAATGGTTTGTGGAATGCTAAAATTACCTTTTAAAAAATTTATTTTCCCCAGTATTGTTGGATGTATATTATGGCCTCCAGTATATTTTTTTCCAGGAATAGTTACAGGTATTACTATAAATATACCAAAAAGTGCTCAAAATGATTATTTTAAATGGCTATTATTAATCATTTCAATTTTAATATGGCTAGGAATATGGCTAACATCAAAATGGTGGAAAATAAAAAAAAATAACATCCGTTCTTCATCTTTCTTAACTCAAAAGAGGATTGGATGGCTAGCGATATTAACTACTTTTTCCGGATTAGCAAGCCTAGTTGCTATACAATTTCATCCTACAATGCTCATTTTTAGAAAAATTTTTTGTACTATATTATTTTAGAATAAATGTTAATTTATTTTTTCAATGAATATTTTTTTAAAAAATATAATCATTTTATAAAAAAATTATATATATATAAAATCAATATGTAATAATTTTAATTTAAATGAATGCCTTTGAACAGATTGAACTTTGACTATATGTTTATCATTATTGATCAGCAAAAATAAATTTTCTTTGTAAAATTCTGTTTTTTTTTGTAAATTAAAAAGAGAATTATGATCTAATGTAAGTAAGATAGAAGATTTATTTATTCCGTATAACACTCCTGGACACTGGTTATTTATACGCAATCTTCTATTAAAACTTTTTCCTTTTTCCGTTCTTTGTATTGCATAAATTGTTAACATTATTAACCTCTTTTAATAAAATACATTGATTTAATTATAATACTTGTGATCTTAACCATGAAATTTCATCTTTCCATAATCTTGGATTAACTGTTTCTAGAATGATCGGGATATAATGAAAATTTTTATTTCTTATAATCCATTGAAAAGCTACTTTTCCTATTTCACCTAGTCCTAAGCTTTCATGTCGATCAATACGACTATTAATTTTCTTTTTTGAATCATTTAAATGAATACCTTTTAAATATTTTAATCCTATCAAATCATTAAATTTTTTAAAAGTATTTTCGCAGTCTTTTATAGTACGCAGATCATAACCTGATGCAAATAAATGACAAGTATCAATACATACTCCGACTCTAGATTTATCATGAATATTTTTAATAATTTGAGATAAATGTTCAAAACAATATCCCACATTAGTACCTTGTCCTGCAGTATTTTCTATTACAGCAATTACATCTTTAGTTTTTTCTAAAGCAATATTAATAGATTCAGAAATTCTTAATAAACAAGAAATTTCAGTTATTTTATTTAAATGACTACCTGGATGAAAATTTAAAAAACTTAAACCAAGTTGGCTACAACGAGTTATTTCATCAATAAAAGAAAAACGAGATTTTTCTAATAAATTATTAACCGGATGACCCAAATTAATTAAATAACTACTATGAGGTAAAATTTGTTGAGGTGTAAATTTATGCTTAATACAAGATGATTTAAAATCATCTATTGTTTTTTGAACCAATGGAGGAGCTAACCATTGAAGCTGATTTTTAGTAAAAAAAGAAAAGGCTGTTGCATTGATTTCAATGGCACGCAAAACTGTTTTTTCTAAACCACCAGAAGAACTAACATGAGCGCCAATATAATTCATTTTTTATTTTTTTCCTATAAAATAATTTCTATTTTAATATTTTAAATAGATTAAATAGATCAATCAAAAAATTAAAAAAATTATATAATACTCATTACTAAATATTAGTGGAAAGTTTTTCACTAAAAATAGTATAATACTGACAAAGTATCTTTTAATCAATAAAAATAAACTGAATATATTTAATTCACTATTTAATATTTTTTTGTATAAAAAATTCATCTCGAATATTTTTATCAGATTCAAATAAGCCAGAGAAAGAAGAAGTGATAGTGCTGCTATTCACATCACACACTCCGCGTGCTTTAACACAGAAATGATCCATATTTATAATAATGGCAATATTTTTAGTTTCTAATAAAACTTGTAATACAGTTAATATTTGTTTAGTTAAACGTTCTTGTACTTGGGGTCTTTTAGCATAAAACTGCACAATTCTATTTATTTTAGATAATCCTATAATTTTATTTTTAGGAATATATGCAATAGTTGCTTGTCCATTAATAGTTATAAAATGATGCTCGCAAGTACTGATTAATACTATGTTTCTTACAATGATCATTTCATTAATTTTCATTGTATTATCTATAAATGTAATTTTCGGAAAATTTTTATAATTTAATCCTGAAAAAATTTCATTAATGTACATTTTTGATATACGAACTGGTGTATCTTTTAAACTATTATCTGTTAAATCTAATTTTAGTAAAATCATAATTTTATATATATGTTCAGCAATTAATAATTCTCTTTCTTTTTCATTTATATCATTGTATTCTTTTAAAATAGGATTTTCTAATTTCTTCTCTAATAATGCATTGCGTACTAAATTAGCTTCTTTGCTGAATTTGATTATCATTTTTTCTTATTTTCTATAATAAATATGTTTTTTCGATCTATTTTTTCAATGTTTAAAATAATATATAAAAAATTATTAATTATGTTTTAAAAACTAATACAAAAAATATATAAACTTATTATTACACATAATTATAAAAAAATATAAAATATATCTTTTATTATCCTTTCTGGTTCTAACATGAAAAATTATCATAATACTTTTTATAGTTTAATTACAAGTTTACAAAAATTCTGGTTAGAAAAAGAGTGCACTATTTTTCAACCATTAGATCTTCCCATAGGAGCGGGTACATTTCATAATACAACTTTTTTAGGCACTATTGGTCCAGAACCAATTCACGCCGCATATATACAATCTTGTCGTCGTCCTTCAGACGGAAGATATGGAGAAAATCCTAATCGTTTACAACATTACTATCAATTTCAAGTTATTATGAAACCGCCTCCACGTGATATTCAAAAAATTTATTTACATTCACTTAATTTGCTAAATATCGATGAAAAAACAAATGATATACGTTTTGTAGAAGATAATTGGGAAAATCCTACATTAGGAGCTTGGGGGATTGGATGGGAAGTTTGGTTGAACGGAATGGAAATTACTCAATTTACTTATTTTCAACAAGTAGGAGGATTAGAATGTAATCCTGTAACTATTGAAATAACATATGGTTTAGAAAGAATTGCCATGTATATGCAGGATAAATCAACAGTGTATGACTTAATCTGGAATAAAAATAAAAATCATACGATTACTTATGGTGATATTTTTCAACAAAACGAAATAGAACAATCAAAATATAACTTTCAATATTCTGATACTACTTTTTTATTTAATTCTTTTGAACAATATGAATCAGAAGCAAAAAGATTAATAAATTTAAAAAAACCATTATTATTAGTATCATATGAAAAAATATTGCAAGCAAATCATATATTTAATTTATTAGATGCAAGAAAAGCTATATCTTCAAATGAGCGTCAAAATTATATCTTGCGCATTCGTAAATTAACTACTCAAATCGCACAAGAATATCTTAATTTAAGAAAAAAATTAGGTTTTCCATTGTGTCATGAAAAAAGAAAAAAAAATGACAAAAAAAGTGCTGTTAATTGAAATAGGTACCGAAGAATTACCTTCTAGATTACTTTCTAGAACATCTTTACATTTTTATAATAATTTTATCAAAGAATTAAATTATTTTAATATAAAATATAAAAATATTGAATATTTTTCTACTCCAAGAAGACTTGCATTAAAAATTATAGATCTTGACACAAAAGATAGATTTATAGATGTAAAAAAAAGAGGTCCATCGATAGCTGATGCCTATAATATTAATAATACACCAACCGAGGCCGCTATACGTTGGGCTAAAAATTGTGGGATCAATGTACACGAAGCTTCTCATCTAAAAACAAAAAAAGGTTCATGGTTATTTTATCATATAAGAAAAAAACAGGAAAATATTGAATTATTAATTCCAAAAATAACTGAATCGGCACTGAAAAAAATTTCTATAGAAAAAACTATGCGATGGGATATAAATAATGAAAAATTTTCTCGTCCTATTCGTAATATCGTTATTCTATTAGATGAAAAAATTATTTCAGGAAAAATATTTAATATTCCTTCTAATAATTTTCTTCAAAATCATATTTCTTCAACAGAAAAAACAATCAAAATTCAAAATGCTAAAGAATATCCTTCTATTCTTTTTGAAAAAAATAATATAATTGCCGATTATAAAGTTCGTAAAGAAATAATTATCAGAAAAATAAAAGAAAAAGCAAAAAAAATTAATGGTTTTATAAAAATAAATACATTTTTAATCGAAGAAGTAACTGCTTTAGTAGAATCACCTATAGTATTTTTAGCTACTTTTAAAAAAAAATTTCTCGCAATACCAAAGAAAATATTAGTCTATACTATAGAAAAACAACAAAAATGCTTCCCCATATATAATTCAAAAAAAAATATACTTCCATATTTTATATTTATTTCTAATATTAATTCAAAATGTTCAAAGAAAATTATTATTGGAAATGAAAAAGTAATGCATGCACGACTTTCAGATGCAGAATTCTTTTTTAAAGATGATAGAAAAACAAAATTAAAAGAAAATCTTTTATCTTTAAAAAAAGTTTTATTTCAAAAAAATCTTGGTTCATTATATGAAAAAACATTACGCCTTAAATTACTTATAAAATGGATTGCTAAATACAGCTGTAGTAATGTAGAAGATTCAATTAGAGCGGCACTTCTATCAAAATGCGACCTTGTCACTAATGTAGTATGTGCATTTCCAGAATTACAGGGTATTATAGGTATGTACTATGCTTTAGAAGATCAAGAAAAAAAAGATATTTCTATTGCTTTAAAAGAGCAATACTTACCATCTTTTTCGGGTGATAAACTTCCATGTACTCCTATAGGTTGTTCATTATCTATTTCTGATAAAATAGATACTTTATCAGGAATGTTTTATGTTGGAAACATTCCCAGTGCAGATAAAGATCCATTTGCATTAAGACGTTTAGCTATAGGAATTATTCGTATTATTATAATAAAAAATATACCATTAGATTTAAAAGATTTAGTTGATAAAAGTCTTGAACTACATAATAAAAAAAATATTAATTATTCAATAATATCTGATGATATTATAAAATTTTTTATGGCTAGAGTGTTTAATTGGTATCAAGAAACAGGATATTGTATAAAAATTATTAAATCAGTATTATCATACAAATCTACAAATTTAAAAGACATTAATGAAAAAATACAAGCAATATCCTATTTTCAAAAAACAGAAATCTCAAAATCAATAATACTGTCTATCAAAAGAATATCCAATATTTTAGAGAAAGAAAACAAAAAAATAAATGGATGTATCAATATTAAACTAATAAAAGAAGCAGAAGAAATCATATTATTTAATCAACTTAAAAAATTTCATAATGATACAAAAGATTTATTCATAGAAAAGAAATATAAAGAAATTCTACTTAAAATGACAGATTTTGACATACCAATATATAATTTTTTTAATAAAGTTAAAATATATCATTCTAATTATGAAATACGTTTAAATCGCTTAATTTTATTACAAAAATTAAAAGACATTTTTTTTAAAATAATAAATTTTTCTTACTTGTATTAAAAATACAATCATAAACATGAGATACATTTAAAATTTTTATAAATCTCGTAAAAATCATAAAGATTTTAAAGTGCCTTTAGGCAAAGATGATGCTATAAAATCTTGCTTTATAAATACTTCAGTTGTATCATTCAATTGAAGTACAATATATCCATTTTTTGTAATTTTTTTAATTCGGCCTAATAACCCACTAGTCGTTATAACTTCATCCCCTTGAACAAGAGAATTTATAAGGTTTTTATGTTCTTTATCTTTTTTTTGTTGGGGACGGAAAAGCATAAAATAAAAAACTAACAAAAATATTATTAGCATAAATATTAAAGAATATGAATTACTACTTTCTGGAGATGTATTAATTGCAGCATTAGCATAATGAATAAAAAAACTCATTTTTATTTTTCCTTAAAAGAATTTTTTAAAAATTAATTTTATTTTTTTGCTGATAAAAATTTAAAACAAATTGATCGAATGTTTTATTTTTTATCGATAATCTTATATTAAACATTAATGTTTGATAATAATGTAAATTATGTATTGTATTTAAACGAGCACCTAATATTTCATTACAAGAATGCAGATGGTGTAAATAAGATCGAGTATAATGCCGACAAGTATAACAAGTACAAGTATTATCTAAAACAGATAAATCTTTTTTGTATTTTTTATTTCTAATTTTAATTATACCATTTGTAACAAATAAATAACCATTTCTAGCATTGCGAGTCGGAATAACACAATCAAACATATCTATTCCTCTAATCACTCCTTCTATTAAGTCTTCTGGTTTACCTACACCCATTAAATATCGAGGTTTATTTTTCGGTATTTGAGGACAAATATGTTCTAACAATCTATACATGTCTTTTTTTGATTCACCAACAGCTAAACCACCTAATGCATATCCATCAAAATCTATTTTTATTAACTCTTTAAGTGATATATCACGTAAAGATCGATATATTCCTCCATGAATAATACCAAATAATAAATTTGTATTTTTATATAAATCAAAATATAAACGACTTTTTTTTGCCCAATAAATTGATCTTTCCATAGCATTTTTTGTTTCTTCCCAATTATTAGTATATGCAATACATTGATCAAAAATCATGACAATATTAGAACCTAAAACTGATTGAATTTTTATAGAAATCTTGGGAGTTAGAAAAAAATTTTCGCCATTAATATGATTCTTGAAAAGAACTCCTTCTTCTTTAATGTTACAAAAATTTGAAAGACTAAAAACTTGAAACCCCCCGGAATCAGTGAGAATAGGTCCTGACCAATTCATAAAATTATGTAAATTTCCATGCAATTTAATTATTTCTTCTCCAGGTCGTAAATACAAATGAAATGAATTTGCTAAAATTATTTTACTCCCTGTATTTTTAATTTCTTCTGTACTAATGCTCCTTACAGCACCATAAGTTCCTACTGGCATAAAAATAGGCGTTTCTATTGTTTCTTGATTAAAATTAAATACACCATGTCTAGCATTTCCATCTTGATGTAAAACTTGAAAATTCATTTCTTCTCCATAATCTTTATAAAATTCTTTCAAAAATTTTATTCAAAAATATTAATTAATAACTTTTTCAGATGGAGCTAATTTATTATAAGTGATATACATTGCATCTCCATAACTAAAAAAACGATATTTATATTTTATTGCTTCATGATAAGCATTGATTGTATTTTTATAACCCATAAAAGAAGCTACTAACATAATTAATGTTGATTGAGGGAAATGAAAATTAGTAATTAATGCGTCCACAATAGTATGTTTATAACCAGGATATATAAAAATATTAGTATCGCTTATAAAATTTTTATTGTTATTCCATGCATTTGAATTATATGCACTTTCTAAAGCACGAAGTGTACTGGTGCCAACTGCAATAATACGACCTCCTTTTTTTTTGCAAGATTGAATTTTTTTTATTAAACCAGAAGATACTTCAACTGATTCAGAATGCATAATATGTTCTTTAATGTTAACTGTTCTAATAGGTTGAAAGGTTCCAGAACCTATATGAAGAGTAATGTATTCTATATCTACACCTTTATTATATAAATTATCTAACAAAGGAAAATCAAAATGCAATCCAGCGGTAGGTGCTGCAATAGAACCTATTTTTTTTTTATAAACAGTTTGATATAGATCTTTATCTAATTTATTTTCTAATCTTTTAATATACGGAGGTAAAGGGGTTTCTCCAATATAATTAATAATATCAGTAGCTGAATGAATTTTACTGTGAAAAATAATTTCAAAAAAAGAACTTTTATGACTAATTACAGAACTTTTAATTTGATTTTGATATCCAAAAAAAATATTGGTCCCAATATGAATATTTTTAGAATTTTTGATTGTTGCTAATATTTTATTAGAATCCAATATTCGTTCTACTAAAATTTCAACTTTACCTCCACTTGATTTACATCCAAAACATCGAGCAGGAATAACTTGAGTATTATTTAAAATAAGTAAATCGCCAGAATTAATTTCATCAATAATATTGAAAAAATATTTATGAGACATTATTCCGGTATTTCCATTAACGACCATCAAACGACATTTACTTCGAATAAGACAAGGGTAAAAAGATATAAGTGATTTTGGTAAATTAAAAGAAAAATCAGAAAGTTGCATACTTTGCTTCTTTTAAAAATTATAAAAAATTCTGATAGAATTAAATATTATTTATTTATTTTTTTTTAAATAATAGTCAATTGTACCTTTGAGCTTTTGACCTGCTTTAAAAGTGACGACTCGTCGTGCTGTTATAATAACACTTTCCCCTGTTCGAGGATTTCGACCGGGACGAGCTTTTTTGTTTTTTATTTGAAAATTTCCAAATCCAGATAATTTAACATCTTCTCCTTTTTCTAGAGATTTTCTAACTTCTTCGAAAAAAAAATCTACAAATTTTTTTGATTCTTTTTTAGTTAATTGTAATTTTTCAAATAAATTTTCTGAAATTTCAGCTTTTGTAAGCACCATAAGTTTATTTCCTTAAGATAACTTGAAATTTTTCCTTTAATACTCCTATGCAATCATTCATCATTAAATTAATTTCATTATCTTGTAAAGTTTTTTTTTCGTCCTGAAAAATAAAACTAATACCTAAACTTTTTTGTTGATTAGAAAATTCTTTACAAGAATATACGTCAAATAGATTAATTTCTACTTTTTTATCAATAAAAAAATTTCTACAGGTCTTGATTACATTATAAACCGGAATATTTTCTGATATTAATATTGCAATATCTCGTCGAGTAGTAGGAAACTTTGAAATTTCTTGAATTTGTGATGGTTTCATATCTGAAAAACTACTTAATGATATTTCAAATAAAAATGTAGAACTACTAATATTTAGCTCTTTTATTAATCTTGGATCAATAGTACCGATATTACCAATAAAATTATTGCTTAGATATATAGCTGCGCTTTGTTCGGGATGCAATCCGATTATGATTTCATGTCGAAATTCTACATCATTTAATTCACATATTGATTCTAATATAGATTCTAAATCACCTTTTAAATCATAAAAGTCTAATTTTCTTGATTTATCATACCAGTTTTCTTTAAGATGATTTCCACTAATTACTGCCGCTAAAAACATTTCCTGTCTAACACCTAAATCTTTTTCTTTATCTACTGAAAAACAAAATCCACTTTCAAAAAAACGAATACTGTGTTGTTGTCGATTTTTGTTATAAGAAATATTTTTAAGTAAACCAGGCCATAAAGATAAACGCATACACGACATATCTTGAGAAATAGGATTAGATAACAATATTTTTTTTTTATTTGGGAAAATTATATTTTGTATTTTTGGATCAATAAAACCATAATTTATAGCTTCATAGTAACCTTTGTTAATTAATATAATAGCAGATTTATTGAGCAAAAAATCTGTTGATTCATTATTTTTTTTATAGTTTAAATTTTCTTGTAATGGATTTAAACAAATATTGTTATACCCATATATCCGGAGTATATCACTGATAACATCTTCTTCAATTAATATGTCAAACCGCCAATTAGGCGGAACAACATCCCAAAATGTTTTGTGAAAATGCGATTTATAATCAAGATTATATAAAATATTTGAAACAATATTTTCATGAATAAAACTACCCGTTATATTATTTAATAATTTGTGATGTAATCTTATTGTTTTCTTGGCATTTAGGGAAGAATTATTTTTTTTATTACTAATTGGACCGGGCATGCCACCACATATTTTTACAATTAAATCAGTAGCATATTCAATCGCTTGATTTTGAATAAACGGATCAATTCCATAATTATAATATTCTAATATTTTATTAGAAAATATTTTTTTTTTAATATAAGCAATGGCTTGTTTTTTAATCAAACATGCACTTAAAAATATATTTTTAGTATTTTTATCTATATCAACATCATTAGAATTAATATTTCCAGGGATACACAATATTTTGTTTATATCAGAAAAGACTAATATTTCTTGATTTAAAATTATTTGAATCTTATTTTTTAAAACTATCTTTTCATCATTTTTTGCCATTCGTACTATAATAGTATTATTGATACAATCTGAGTTTAATACATTTAATGGTTGTCCAAGTTCAATTAATACATAATTAATAATATCTGTAATAACATTTTCCGATAGCATATCAGAGAAAAATAATTTTTTTTTCATCCAAATAGGAGTGTCAACATTAATATCGACATTTTCTATAATTCTTCCAAAATAATTTAGACATTCTTTTTTAGCTGTAATATCAATATTAATTTTTTTTTCAATTACTACAGGAACACTTTTACTTATGAAAGGTGATATTTTTAAATCATTAACAGCTGCTATATTACGTGATAATCCTAAAATACTTAAACCATCTGGACGATTAGATGTAACAGACACCTCAATAATATTATCTTTTAATGATAAATAATTATTAATATTGGTACCTATGGGTGTTTCTAGAGAGCATTCGATAATTTTATTACTATAAAACATACCTAAATCAAAATAGGAACAAAGCATTCCTTCAGAAAATTGTCCTTTCAACAATACCATTTCAATTTTTACATTATTAGGCAAAACAGCACCAATAGTAGCCACTAAAACTTTAATACCATGACGACAATTCATCGCTCCACATACGATGTTTAATAATTGTTTTCTACCTATATCTACTTTAACTACTTTCAACTTATTTGATTGATTATGTAAAGTACATTGAACGATTTTACCAACAAAAACACCACGAATAATGGGCTCAAATTTCTTTACATATTCGACTTCAATACCAGAATTAGAAATTTGTTCATGTAAGATGCTACTATTAACTTTTGGATTTATCCATTCACGCAGCCATTTTTCACTGAATTTCATTTTTTCTCACTAATTATATTTAAATTGTTTTAAAAATCTTATATCGTTTTCAAAAAAAGATCGAAGATCAGAAATTCCGTAACGCAACATTGTAATTCGTTCAATTCCTATACCAAAAGCACAAGCTGAATAAATACCGGAATCAATATTAACATTCTTTAAAACATTAGGATGAACCATCCCACATCCTAATATTTCTAAAGATTTTCCATGATTATTGATAATATCTACTTCTGCAGAAGGTACAGTAAAAGGAAAATAAGATGGACGAAATTTAATAGAAACATCTTTACCAAAAAAATCATATAAAAAATTATATATAATCCATTTTAAATTGGAAAAATTAATATTTTTATCAACTATCAAACCCTCTATCTGATGAAACATAGGTGTATGTGTAGTATCATAATCGTTCCGATATACTTTACCAGGAAAAATTAATCGAATAGGAGGTTTTTCTTCTTTCATAATTCGAATTTGCATACTTGAAGTCTGAGTTCGCAATAATCGATTATCATCTAACCAAAAAGTATCTTGACTATCTCTAGCTGGATGATTTTTAGGAATATTTAAAGCATCAAAATTATGATATTCATCTTCTATTTCGGGACTATTGATTGATTGAAAACCTAATTTATAAAAAAAGTTTTTTATATAATTAATAGTATATGTTATAGGATGCAAAAAACCATTTTCAGTACGACGTCCAGGAAGAGATATATCAATATGTTCTTTTTTAATGCGTTTTTCTAAAATAAAAGCAGTTAATTCTTGATTTTTATGATTAATTTTACTGATAATTTCTTGTTTTATTTGATTAATAATCATACTATATTTTTTTTTTTCTTCAAAAGAAAAATTTTTTAAATTCCTGATATAAGAAGTAAAAATACCTTTTTTTCCTAAATATTTAATACGAATTTCATTTAATTCTTCTATTTTTTTTGAATTTTTTATATCTTTTTTGATACTTTTAAATAATTCATTTAAAGTTAACATTTTATGTTCTTTTTTAATTTATGTACTTTCAAATATAATGTTAAAATACTAAAAAGCTTCCATAAAGGAAGCTTATTTTTAAGCCAATAATTTTAAATATGAAATATAATAAATATTATACTTAATATTACTAGTTTAGTATATTGGAGGGGAGATTAACTTTCCCCTCTTATGTATTGTAATATATTCTTTATAATAAAGCTTCTTTTGCTTTTTTAACTAATGCATTAAATGAAAACATATCAAATACAGCAATATCAGACAATACTTTTCGATCAATATTAATTGATGCTTTTTTTAAACCAAAAATAAAATTACTATAAGACATTTGACTTTGACGCACAGCAGCATTAATACGGGAAATCCACAATTGACGAAATTGTCTTTTTCGCTGTCTTCGATCACGATAAGCATATTGACCGGCTTTAATTACTGCTTGATACGCAACTCTATAAATACGAGAACGAGCTCCGTAATAACCTTTGGCTTGTTTTAAGATTTTTTTATGACGGGCGTGAGCGATTACACCACGTTTTACACGAGCCATGTATGCTCTCCTATTCGTAAAATCTTAATAAGATAAATGAATTTACGCATATGGTAAAAAAGATTTAACTCTATCTATATCTCCTTTAGATACTAAAATCTTAGGACGAAGATGACGTTTTTTAGTTGTTGTTTTTTTTGTTAAAATATGACGTAAATTTGCTTGTTTGCGTTTAAATTTACCAGATGCAGTTTTTTTAAAACGTTTAGCTGCACTTTTTAAAGTTTTAATTTTTGGCATGAAATATTTCTTTTTAAATTATAAAAATATAAGAAATTATTCTAAAAAATTATACATTGATTTCTAAAGATATATATTTAAAAATGACTATTTTTTCTTTGGTGCTAAAATCATTATCATTTGACGACCTTCAATTTTAGATGGAAATGATTCAACTGTTGCTAACTCAATTAAATCGTTTTTAACTCTATTTAAAACATCAACACCAATCTTTTGATGTGCCATTTCACGACCTCTAAATCGCAAAGTAATCTTAACTTTATCTCCATCTTCTAAAAAACGCATCAAATTACGCAATTTAACTCGATAATCGCCTTCATCTGTTCCTGGACGAAATTTAATTTCTTTTATCTGAACAACTTTTTGTTTTTTTTTCTGTTCCTTAGAAGATTTGCTTTTTTCGTAAAGAAACTTCCCATAATCCATGATTCGACAAACAGGAGGCTCAGCATTTGGACTAATTTCTACTAAATCTAATCCTAATTCCTCAGATTTTTCTAAGGCTTCACGCAAATGAACTATACCCATTTGATTACCTTCGACACCTGTAAGGCGAACTTTAATAGCACGTATTTCACTATTTATTCGATTAGGACGTGTTAGTTGAATTCTTTTTCCACCTTTAATACTTTATTCCTCCATTTGATAAAAGTTACGAGTAATAATTTCTTTTTGTAACTTTTTAATAAAAATATCAATATCGATCATTGTAAAATGATTACCATTTCTGTCTCGAACAGATATCTTGTTAGCACTAATTTCTTTTTCTCCACAAATTAATATATAAGGAATTTTATGAAGTATATGTTCGCGAATTTTAAAACCGATTTTTTCATTTCTGAGATCAGATTCTATACGGATATTTAGATCAGAAAAATTTTTAACTAATTTTTTAATATAATCCAAACCAATATTATTAATACTAAGTATTACTACTTGTACTGGAGATAACCATGTTGGCAAATTTCCTGAACATTCTTCAATTAATATACCAATAAAACGCTCAATTGAACCTAATATAGCTCGGTGAATAATCACAGGCACTTTACGTTCATTATTTTCATTAATATAAAATGAATTTAAACGTAAAGGTAAGTAAAAATCCAGTTGAATTGTTCCACATTGCCAGTTCCGGTCTAAAGAATCCTGTAAAATAAATTCAATTTTAGGTCCATAAAAAGCACCTTCTCCCAATTGATATTCAAATGATAAATGATTTTCTATTAACATATCAGATAAATCTTTTTCTGATTGATCCCACAAAGAATCAGTACCAATTCTTTTTTCTGGACGAGTAGAAAGTTTGACTAAGATTTTTTTAAAATTAAATATACTATATAAATCATATATCATTTTAATACAATTGTTAATTTCAGTGCGCACTTGTTCTTTCGTACAAAAAATATGAGCATCATCTTGAGTGAAATTACGTACTCTCATAAGACCATGTAATGAACCTGAAGGTTCATTACGATGACAACTACCAAATTCTGCCATTCGAATAGGTAAATCTCGATAAGATTTCAATTTGCTATTAAAAATTTGAACATGTCCAGGGCAATTCATAGGTTTAATGCAGTATTCTCGATGTTCTGATAATGTAGTAAAAATTGCATTTTTATAATTATCCCAATGTCCACTTTTTTCCCATATTAATTTATCTATTAATAATGGTGTTTTAACTTCTTTATATCTATATTCTTTTAATTTTTCTCTAACAAAATTTTCTAATTCATGAAAAATAATCCAACCTTTATTATGCCAAAAAATCATCCCTGGAGATTCTTCTTGCACATGATATAGATCAAGAAAAGTTCCAAGTTTTCTATGATCTCTTTTTTCTATTTCATGTAAATAATTTATATGTTTATTTAATTCATTTTGATTAGACCATGCAGTACCATAAATCCGCTGTAACATCTTATTTTTATTATTTCCTTCCCAATAAGCACCTCCAATTTTTTGTATTTTAAAATATTTACAAAACTTTATGTTATATACTTGCATACCTATATCAATATCTACATAACTTTCATGATAATACAAAGGAATTGTCTTTGTATAATTAATATTTTTATTAAGTAAGAATATTTTATATTTTGCAAAACGTTTTTGAAATATCTCAATCGCTTGAGAATAAGAAACTAACTTATGTAATATATCATATTCTTTTTTTATAAGAATTTTCATATTTTTTTCTAATAAAAAAAGATCTGCCTCTGAAATTTTATTTTTTAAATCTATATCGCAGTAAAAACCATTATTTGTAATGTTACTTTCAGCAATTTGTGCCATAGGCCATATATTTTGTACAGCGTAACTTAAAAGTTGAGCACAAGAATATCGAATAATATTTAACGCTTCATGATCTTGTCTTTGGATAAACTTTATAAAAGAATCTTCTGTGATTAAAGTATTAAAATTTGAAAAACGACTATTAACAGAAATCGCAAGAATAGATTTTATTATACTAGGTTTTTTATTTTTAATAACTTCTATTAATGAAACAGAACGTTCGTACACCTGCTGACTTCCATCACAAAATCTTATTACAGGCATTCTTAAATCCTTAATTGAAAATATTAATAGTTCATGTAGTATATATTCTTATATGAACAAATATTTTTTAAATCTCAAAAGATGCTAGTCAAAATTTTTTGACTAGCATATAAGTTAAAAACGACTATCTACGGCATCTGCTAATTGTTTTATAATTAAAGTACTATCTTTCCAATTTAAACACGCATCAGTAATTGATTTTCCATATATTAATGATTGATTGTTCACTACTTTCTGGAAACCTTCTTCTAAAAAGCTTTCAATCATAACACCAAAAATAGCTTTAGAACCATTAGCAATTTGATTTGAAACTGATTTAGAAACATTTTTTTGACGAAGATGTTCTTTTAAACAATTACCATGACTAAAATCTATCATTAAATATTCTAATAAATTAAATTCACGTAAATATTTGACCGCTAAATTAATATCATCAGCATGATAATTAGGAGCACGACCACCTCTCATAATTATATGACCATATGGATTACCGCTAGTATGGTTAATTGTCATTTGTCCATTTTTATTAGGAGCGAAAAACAAATGTCGTACTTTTGCAGCACGAATGGCATCAATGGCGATTCTTATATTTCCATCAGTACCATTTTTAAAACCTACTGGACAAGAAAGAGCAGAAGCCATTTCTCTGTGAATTTGACTTTCAGTTGTTCTGGCTCCAATAGCACCCCAACTAATTAAATCTGCAATAAATTGCCCTATAACTATATCTAGAAATTCTGTTGCAGCAGGCATTCCCAATGCATTTATATCTAATAATAATTTGCGAGCTAGAGCTAATCCATGATTCACTCGAAAACTACCATCTAAATCTGGATCTGAAATTAATCCTTTCCATCCTACTACTGTTCTTGGTTTTTCAAAATATGTACGCATGATAATTTCAAGACGATCTTTATACTTTACTCTTAATTCATACAATCTCTGTGCATATTCTACTGCAGCAATAGGATCATGAACTGAACATGGACCTATTACGACAAGTAATCGCAAATCTTCTCCGGTCATAATACGAGCAATATTTTGTCTTGTTGTAATAACAGTGTCCATAATATCTGAAGTAATAGCATATTTCTGTGCCAATTCAGATGGAGTTATTAATGGATCAATTCGTATTGTACGTAGTTCATCTGTTTTTTTCATTTTGTTCTCTAAATGAATTTTTATTCTGGAAAGAATAGCAAGATGTGATAACAATCACGAAAAACTAGCCAGTCATAATCTTATCTCTAATAGTTTTTTAAAATACTTTATAAAAAAATGTAATATTAGGGAGAATAATTTTTATTAGTATACGTTAAATAATATAACAGAAGTTTCACACAGGAAATAAGATGAAGTTCAAGTTTTAAAAAATATTTTTATATAATACAATAATTGTTTAGTCTTTTTTTGATATAACTAATTTTTTATATATTATCATAATTTTAAATTATATTTTATTAAAACTATTTATTTTATCTATTATATTAGTAATAATTAAACTGTTATTTTAATGGCGTATTTTTTAAAAAAGATCCAATAGAAATGCCGTACATCCATGATATTATTAAACGATAAAATATTATTAATACCACTGGACCAACAAACAAACCAATTATTCCAAAAACTAATAAACCACCAATAACTCCAGATAAAATCAACAAAATAGGTAAATCTGCTCCTATACGTATAAAAAATGGTCTCAGTATATGATCAAGTATAAAGACAAGAGTACTCCATATTAATAATATTGTACCCCAAGTAGCATTATTATTCCAATAAAGCCATATAATTGATGGAATTAAAATAGGTAATGGTCCTAATTGTATTAGGCAAGAAAAAAAAATTATTATCATTAATAATGCCCAATAAGGAACACCAGAAATTAACAATCCTATACCAGACAAAGCAGCTTGAATTAATGCTGTTACAGCTACGCCTAAAGCGACAGCTCTAATAGCTTGAACTGCCAACAAAACAATGGCTTCTCCATTTTTTTTACTAAGTCGAAAAGCAAAGTAACGAATAGAACTACTAATCTTCTCACCGTTCCAATAAAGTAAAGTACTAAATAGTAACATTAGTATTAAATGAATAAAAAAAAGTCCACAATTTTTAGTTTGAATGATAAAAAATTCAGTCGTACGTCCCATGTAGGGTCTTACTTCGCGAATTAATTCTCCTCCATCGCCTTCTAGTAGCTCTTGATAGCTAATAAATATTTTTTTTCCAATAAGAGGAATATCTTGAAGCCATGCTAATTCTGGAAATTCTAGAGTATTAGAGCTAAACCAATGAATAAGAGGTATACTTGTTGCTATCAAACTGTTTACTAAAAAAAATACTGGGATAATAAATAACAATAACAAAATTATTATCATTATTATTACTGCAAGAGAACGCTTACCCCCTAAAAATTTTTGTATCTTCAACATAAGGGGCCAAGTAGCAATAACAATCATACTAGCCCAAGAAAATCCTAATATAAATGGATGGATGATTAAAAAACTCATCACACCCATAGAAATAATAAATATCAGTGATAAAATAAACTGCGATAAATCCATTTCTTCCTTTGGATTTTGCATATGATTGTTTCACCTCAATATTTTTATATTGTAAATAATTTCTTGTAAAGAATTAATCTAGTTTTATAAAAAATTTTATTTCTTTTAGAAATATAAATTAATTATAACATTAAAATTTATAAAATAATTAATAAAAAATAATATTATTAAAAACATAAATAATTCATTAAAATAACACTATATTTTAAATAAAATTACTTTTTATTTCTATAAAACATTAAAACCAAGAGAATACTATGAATACAGATAAAATCAATACTTATGCCCCTAAAAAAAATCAATGGAAAGGTGTTTTAATAAGTCAAGATGCTCTAAAACAAATTTCTTTTTTAATTAATTTAAATTCTGATAATAAAGGAATAAGATTAGGAATAAAAAAATCAGGATGTGCAGGTTTTCGTTATACTATGAAGTTAGTAAAAACTTCAGAATTAACACAAGCAAACGATGAAAAGGAAATAGTATTTTTTTATAAAAATATTCTTATATATATTTCTTCTAAAGAAATACCGTTTTTAGAAGGAGTAAGAATAGATTTTGTAAAAGATAATATTAATCAAGTTTTTAAATTTTACAATTCTAAATTAGAAAATTTTTGCGGTTGTGGCGAAAGTTTTTCAATTAATTCAAATTAAATTACCAACATAATAAAAAATGGTGTTTTTTCCCTCTAGATAATAGAGTAAATTTTCCAAATAATTTATCGTGATTATTAAAAATATGATTTTTGCTTATTCTTTGAGTATTAATAGATATAGAATTTGACATTATCATATTTTTAGCTTGAGTTCGAGATTTTGCTAATGAAGATAGTACTAATGCTTCTTGTAAATCTTTTATATTATTTACTTGAATGGAAGGTATACCATCTTGTCTTAATTGTTGTAAATCAGATTCTTGAATATCAATAATCTTTTTAGAAAAAAGAAATTCTGTAATTCTTTCCGCTGCTAATAATTGTTTCTTTCCGTGCACCAAAAGAGTAATATGTTTTGCAAGAACACTTTTATCGTGTACAATTTGATTGTTAGTAAATTTCTTTTGTTCTCTTATGTTAATTTCTGATACTTTTATAAAAGTAAACATTTTTAAAAAATCATAAACATTGGAATCTTCTATATTCATCCAAAACTGATAGAATTTATAAGGACTAGTTTTATTCGCATCTAACCAAATAGTTCCCGATTCAGTTTTACCAAATTTCATTCCATTTGACTGAATAAGAAGGGGTACTGTTAAACCATATACTTCTTTTTTAGATTTTTTATTTATCAAATGCATTCCCGAAGCAATATTACCCCATTGATCCGCCCCTCCAATTTGAAGATTGACTTGATACTCTTGATTTAAAATAAAAAAATCATATGCTTGTAATAAATTATAGGAAAATTCTGTAAATGAAATCCCTCGATCTGGTCTAATAATACGTTTTTTAATTGCTGCTCGATTAATCATTTTGTTAATTGAAAAATATTTTCCAACATCTCTTAGGAATGATAAAATATTGATTTTATCAAACCATATATTATTATTTAATAATAATGCACTATTCTTAATACAAGTAAAATCCAAAAAATGGGAAATTTGTTTGCTAATTTTTTCTGTCCATTGATTAATATTATCAATGGTATTTAAAAAACGTTCTTCTTTTTTAAAACTAGGATCTCCAATCAAACTCGTAGCTCCTCCTATTAAAATTATAGGTTTATGACCTGCCATTTGAAATCTTTTTAAGATTATCAAAGGTAAAAGATGACCTATATGTAAACTTTCATCTGTAGGATCAAATCCACAATAAAGAGAAATTGAGTTGCTTTCAATAAGTTTATTTAAATTATCTTCGTTTGTAATATAAGATATCAAACCTCTATTGCGCAATGTTTGAATTAAATTAAATTCACTCATTAATGGCCTCATTTTAAATATTAATTTTTTAAATAAAAAAAAATATTTTTCTAATTTTTAAATTTTATTTAAAATTATTTTATGCTAATTTCAGTAGAACTTCAACGAGTAAAATATCAAAATATTTAATTCTTTCAACTATGTATTTTTTTTGAATTTTAATTGGGATCAATATCTACAAACCATTTTATTTTTTTTGAAATAGAAAATAAGTTTATTATATGAATAGATTCATTTAATACATTATTTAAGACTATACGTGAAGAACACTGAATTAATAATTTATGAAAACATTTTTTCTTATATCGTAATGAAAAAACGCGATTAGGACCTACTAACCATAAAAAACAATTATGTTTCTTAGATTTAATTTTCAATAATTTACGCATTAAATTCAAGAAAATAACATTATTTTCACTATGTAAACTTTCCGCATAAATCATACTTTGAAAACTCCAAGGAGGTAATAAAAAATTTTTTCGGATTTCTAGTATTTTATTCGCTAAAGAAAGATATCCATTTTCGCATAATTCTTTTAAATGAGAATTATGAGAAAACGAAGTTTGTATTAATATTTTTACTAATTTTTTTCCATTATTAGTTAATTGAGCTAAATTAATATAAAATTGTGCGAAATATTCTATATTACGAAATTGAAAAGAAAGAAAATGATTATCGACGCAAATTAAACTAATTAATTTTACGTGTGGAAAAAAATAGTTTTGAACAATTTTTTCTGTAGTAATAATAATACAAGAATCTGAAGTAGAAAATTCAAAAAATTTTTTATTAAATAAGTTTTTTCCAAAATTTTTTTTATGTAATAAAAAAAATACTGGTATTTTTGGAAAAATATTTTGTATATTATTTTTAATATTCTCTATACCAATATTACATACAATCAAAGACACACAACCACAACGATAGCAAAATTTTGGTTTTTTTATTTTTATTAAACAAAACTTACATAATAACACATGATAATATTCATTGAATTCAAAATAATCATGACAATTAGTACATTTAAATATCCAACCACATGAGTGACAACTTAATACAAAAAAAAACAAACTAAATGTATTAAAAATCAATAATACTTGCTTTTTTTTAAAATTGTTATAAATTTCATTTATTAAAGTCAAAGATAAACCATATCTTATTTTTTCTTTTTTTAAATCAATAATACTACTATTTAATTTATCAATATAATTATCTTTATTTAGTTTGATATATAAACATTTTTTAGATAAAATATTATGCAATGTTTTTAGCGAAGGAGTTTCTGAGTCTAAAATTATAGGTATGTTTTCTTTATATGCTCTCAGTATGGCTATATCTCTAGCATTATATCTGTATTGATTGATATTTTTATAATTTAAGTTGTGTTCTTCCAGAAGAATAATCATTCCTAGTTTTAAAAAAGGCAAAAAAATACTATTTTTTGTTCCAATTACAATAGAATTTTCACCATTTTTTGTTCTAATCCAATTCTTTAAATATTTAGTATTAGTTAATTGTGAATGCATTATATCAATAGAAATATTGAAATTTTTTTCTAAAAAAATCAAAATCATATTGATATATTTAACATGAGGAACTAGAATTAAAATTTGTACATCTTTATATAAAATTTCTTTAATTAAACCTAAATAAAATTTAACTTTTATATATAAATTGATTTTAGTTAACAACCAAGATGAAAAAGATTTTTTGATTAAAATATTATTAATATTAATTAATATTTTTTTATTTAAAAAAAAATTTTTTTTAGTATTACTAATATATTTATTTTTCATAAAAGATTGACAATTAACATCTATTGTACATAATTTCTGTATTTCCAATTTTTTTAAAATACATTTAGATAAATTATATTTTTTTAGTTCAGTACTTAACACACTATTTTTTTTTAAAAGTAATAATGTATATAATTGTTTTTTTCTTTTTTTTAACTGGTCAGAATCTAATTCTTGACCTTTTTTAGTTATACTCCATCGATAAACATCTTTATTTTTTATAACATAACCATTACATAATAGCTTAGGTAAAACAGAAAAAAACAAATTTCCAATGGGATATTGGTAATTTTTACCAATCCACATTAAAAGCTCTAAAACAACATCAGTGTAAATTGATTTAGTATCAATTAATGATTTAACATATTTAAAATTTAATTGACTTACATTAGTTGCTTTATAAAATGAAACAACTATACCTATTATGTCTTTCGAATGAAAAGGAACTACTATTCGTCCTCCAACAATTGGATACATTAGATCAGACATAAAATATTTAAAATATTTCCTAATAGGTAAAGGTAAAATTACTTTTACAATAATCACTTATATGTCCATATAAAATATATTAAAAAACTTTTTTATCGAATTCACATAATGAATATATGAAACATATATTGCATTTCAATGTACGCGCAGTACAAACATATCGACCATGCAAAACAAACCAAGAATGAATTTTCAATTTAAAAATATTTGGAACTACTTTAATTAGTTTTTTTTCAACTTCTTCTGTATTTATTCCTTTGGCGAAATTAGTACGGTTAGAAACCCTAAACACATGCGTGTCTACAGCAATAGTTTTTTTTTTAAATAATACATTCAGAATAACATTAGATGTTTTTCTTCCCACACCCGGCAAAGACTCTAATTCAAAACGATTATTTGGAATATTTCCTTGATACTTATTTAGTATCAAAAAAGATGTACGAATAATATTCAATGCTTTAGTATTATATAAACCAATATGTTTAATATAATTTTTAAGACGTTCTAATCCTAATAATAAAATACTTTCTGGAGTATTTGCTATTTTAAATAATATTTTAGTAGTTTTATTAACGATTACATCAGTAGATTTAGCTGAAAGTATAACACATAATAGAAATTCAAAATTAGAAGAAAAAACTAATTCTGTATTAGGATTAGGATTTTTACTATCAAAAAGTGATAAAATTTTGTAACGTTTTTCTTTATTCATATGAGAATTATTTTTTTATTGTATTAAGGCAAGAACATTTTGTATTTTTTAAAAGAATTTTCTTATTATAATATAAATCTATAAAGTTTTTAACCGCAATTATACAGCCTAATACAAAAAAACCACCTGGCGGAAGAATGGCTAGAATTATAGTAGAATCTTTGTCTAATAGCTGAATAAAAAAAGAACTATCTATAGAAGATATAATTTTATTTGCACCAAAAAAAAGAGTTCCATTGCCTAATATTTCTCTTATAGAACCTATGATAAACATAGAAAAAGTTGAACCTAAACCTATAAAAATACCATCAAAAAAAGAGACTTTTATAGAACTCTTATAAGCAATAAGATCTGCACGTCCTAAAATAATACAATTAGTTACTATTAATGGAATAAAAATACCCAATGATTGATATAAATGAAATTGATAAGCATGCATTAATATTTCTATCGATGTAACAATAGAAGAAATTATTATCATGTAAATTGGGATTCTAACATATTTAGGTATAAATTTTTTTAAAATAGAAATAATAGTATTTGTAATAGTTAATACTAAAGTAGTTGTAATTCCTAAACCTATTGCATTAATTGCATTCGTTGTCATTGCTAAAACTGGACATAATCCTAGCAATTGTACTAAAGAAGAATTCTTTTTCCATAATCTAATCTTTAAAAAATCTTTAATATTCACAAACATCCTTATTTAGTAGATTTAAAATTGAAGGTATAGTTTTAATAAAAACTACTGTTTTTTTAATAGCATTTGTTACTGATTGTGGTGTTATTGTCGCCCCAGTAAACTGTTCAATTTCCCCTCCATATTTTTTTAGTGCAAAATGTTTATCTTCTAGAGAAGATACACTCATATTAGAAAATTTAGTAATCCAATTAGAGACAGATAATTCAATTTTATCTCCAATTCCTGGAGTTTCTTTATGAGATAAAACTCTTACTCCAATAATTTTTCCATTAAAATATGCTGCTACTAACATATTAATAGATCCAGAATAGCCATCAGGAGCTATAGTTTCAACAATTGCCGCTTTGGCTTTTTTATTTTTAAATAATACCCATAAATTATGCGTTTTATAATCTCCTAAATATTTATTTTTTATAATATATAACTCTTTTTTAAAAGTATTATATATTTTAGAAGGAATCACTTGTTCTAATAAAATTTTTTTTTCTTTTTCTTTTTGAAAAACAATTTGATTTTTTGTTATATTATTTATATATACTATGCTTGTTATAGATATAGTATAAAAAAAACTGATTAAAAAAGCATTTTTAAAGATTTCGTGATATTTTTTCATGTATTATTATGACCATATCCAGATGTTTTTATATAATAATCTATTAATGGAACAGTCATATTTGCAAATAAAACAGAAAAAGCAATAGAATCAGGATAATCAGTATAATTACGAATAATCCAAACTAAAAAACCGATTATAATACCAAAAATTATTTTACCTATATTAGTACAAGAAGTAGTTACCGGATCTGTAGCAATAAAGAAAGCACATATCATAGTTCCTCCAGAAAACAAATGAATTAATGGAGACATGAATAATTCTTGTGAATAAAAATAAGTTATAGTTGAAAAAAATCCTAAAGAAATTAAAAAACTTATTGGAATACGCCAACAAATTATTTTTTTCAAAAATAACAACAAACCACCTAAAAAAAAACTTATATTTATATATATCCAACTAGATTGAAGGTTAATTTCTTTGTTTGTAAAGACATTATCTCTTGATACTATATCATTATTCTTAAAATGCGATTTAATCTTAAAATTATTTAATGGAGTCGCTTCTGTAAAAGCATCGGGACAAGAATTTAAATCATTCTTATACATATAATTTTTAGAAAAAATAATATGTATAGATTTTTTAACATCATTTAAAAAAGACAAAGAAAAATCTCTTTCATGCCAATAATTCATCTGAATTGGAAAAGATACAAGCAATACTGCATAGCCAACCATCGCCGGATTAAATATATTTTGACCAATTCCACCGTATAAATGTTTGGCAACAATAATAGAAAAAAAAACGGCAATAATTATTATCCACCACGGCAATGATGAAGGTACACTAACTCCCAATAAAACTGAAGTTAGTACTGATGAATTGTCTTGCAAATTAATTTTAATTTTTTTACGTCTAATTTTTAAAATAATAGTTTCTAATATTAAAGATATTATTATAAATAATAAAATTTGTATTAAGGTACCACTACCAAAAAAATAACATTTAGTAAAAATTCCTGGAATACAAGCAATAATAACTAAAAACATTATTTTTCTAACACTATAATTATGATACATCAGAGGAATATTCATTTTTTATTACTTTTTTCGTCAATGTGAAATATTTTGTTAAAATAATTTATTTTTTAGCTTTTATGCGGTTTATTGCTTCTTGAAGAATTTTTTTTCTTATATTTTTTTCTGTATTATTTATTAATATGTCTTTTTTTTGAAAAATATTTAAATCTTTACCACTTACTATAGACAACTTTTTGTTATTAATATCATAGTTATTAATTGCATTTTTTTCATTTAATAATCTTTTTTGTTTTATTTGAAAGCGCATAAAAAATAATTTTTTACGATCATTTTCTAAATTTATATTCTTTAAAATCTGTTTTTCTTTTTTAAAATATCTTACTAATGGTATATTGCTTGGACATACTTTTTCACATGCCTTACATTCAATACAGTCTAGCATATGATGTTTTTTTGTTTGTGTGTGATTATGATTTTTACTGTACCAATAAAGTTGTTGAGGTAATAAATCAATTGGACAAACATGAGAACAAAAACTACATCGAATACAAGTATATTCAATAATATTTTGATCTTTTTCTTTTTTAGATTTGATTGAAATGCAATTAGTTTTTTTTAATACAGAATAATTTAAATTATAAATTTTTTTTCCCATAAATAAACCTCCTAAACGTATAGATATATTAGAAAATTTCTCTGGCGTTTTATCGCTTACAAAATATTTTATTGGAGTCCCAATCCTAATCCAAAAATTACCAGATAATAAATTCTTATCACCCAAACAACTAACAATACGCTGAGTGAGTGGTTCTCCATTGATAATTGCTCTTTTAATAGCATATATTGTAGCAACATTAAAAACGAGATATCCTATATCTATAGAATGTTTACCATAAGGAATTTCTTTTCCTGTCAAAGATTTAATAAGTACTTTACTACTACCTCCAGGATATTTTTTTTTAAGAATACAAATTTTGAATAATGAATTATTTTTAATTAAACTATAAATTTTTGAAATAGTTTGTATTCTATCTTCCTGAATAGCGATTAAAACTATGTTAATTTTAGATATCCAAGAAATGATTTTACATCCCGTCAAAATTTCATGCATATAATTATTTATTAAACAATCATCTGATGTTATATCGGGTTCACTTTCTACTGCATTTACAATTAAAGTATTGATTTTATGAATACTTAATATTAATTTTTTTGCTGATGAAAATTCACCCCCTCCTAGTCCGACAATACCTGCTTGATGAATTATTTTAATAAGTTTTTCAGAAGAATAATCTTTGTAATTTTGAATTGGTTTTAATTTGATCCATTGATCTAAATAATCAGGTGAAATTATAATTTTTATGTTTGTTTTGTGTTTATTGATCGGATGTAAATCAAAAGAAATGTCTTCTATCCAACCAGAAGTAGGTGCGTGAACGGGAATATTAATATCACTACCAAAAATTAAAGGCTGTCCGCGTAATACTTTATCGTGTATTTTTACACGTAATTTTTTTTTATAAATATCACTAGTTATAAAAATAAAAAATTTTTTAGGAAGAGGTGAAGATTTTAATAGTAAATCACTAGATTTATTTTTTGTAGTAAAACATTTTAAACCGCCCTTAAAATCGTATTTTTTTTTATATTAAAAATATTTAATATAGTATATATTAAAGATTTTATAGAAAAAAACTCTTTAAAAAATTTTTTCATTTTATTTATAAGTCTCTTTTTTTACTTTAATACAATTAGTTGGACAATGAGCAATACAAATATCACAACCAGTACAAAATTCCTGCAAAACTGTATGTATAAAATTAGGAGCACCAATTATTGCATCTACTGGACAAAAAATAGCACATTTCGCACATCCAACACAGTTTTTTTCATCAATTAACACAGTAGTGTGTTTCTTTTTTTTATTTTTAATTATTAAATTTTCCTCAGAAACATCCACGCTTAATACATTAGAAATTTCTAGTATAAGATCGATACCTCCAGGAATACATTTATCAAATTTCTCAGCACTTTGAACTATTGCCTCTGCATAAGGATAACATCCGGGATATCCACATTGAGCACACTGACTTTGAGGTAACAATTCATTTATGATTTCTATAACTGGATCTTTTTTTGATTGAACTTTATAAGTTGCAAAACCTAGTATTATTCCCAATAAAAAAGATAAAAAACCAAAAATAAAAATTATTAACATAATTAAATTTTTATTAAACCTTTAAAACCCATAAATATAATAGACATTAAACTTACAGTAATTAAAACAATTGGTGCACCTTGAAATGGTACGGGAATATCAGATAACAATATACGCTCACGAATACAAGAAAAAACAATCATGACTAAAGTAAATCCAAATGATGAACTTATCGCATATAATATACACTCTATAAATGTATGATTAAAATATAAACTAAACAATGGAATTGCCAATACTGCACAATTAGTTGTAATTAAAGGAAGAAAAATTCCAAGTAAACGATATAAAACAGGACTAGTATTACGTAATATTGTTTCTAAAAATTGAACACTCACTGAAATAATTAACATATACACTATGACTCTTAAGTATACCAAGTCAAGAGGTAATAAAATAAAAAAATTAATACACCATAATAATACTGATGATGTAAGAATAACAAAAGTAGTTGCAAAACTCATTCCAATAGCATTTTCTATTTTACTAGATGCTCCTAAAAAGGGACACAGACCAAGAAATTGTACTAAAATGAAATTTTCGATTAATATATTAAAAATAAAAAATAAAATATAATGTTTCATTAATAGTTCCAAAAACTAAATATATTTAACAATTTTTGTTAATTAATCGTTCTGTTGTATCTACAATGGTTTGAGTACAAAAATCAATTTCCATATTTATTATACTACCTTTTTTTTTATTTCTTATTGTAGTAGTTAATAAAGTTTGGGGTATCAAATGTACACAAAATTCATTATTAATGATATCTCCGATAGTAAGACTAATTCCATCAAGACAAATAAAACCTTTATAAAAAATATATTTCATTAAAAATGAATTCCTCACTTTTAACCAGATAGTATAATTATTATCTGATTGTAATATTCGAGAAATCTCTACTGTATTCATAACATGACCAGATATTATATGACCACCAATTTCATCTCCATATTTTGCTGATCGTTCAACGTTGATGTTATCTCCAACTTTCAATATACTTAAATTAGTATTTTTTAAAGTTTCTTCTACAACATCACATGTTATATAAGACTTTTCAATCATTTTTACAGTTAAACAACACCCGTTGTGTGCTACTGAAGAACCCAATGTTAAAGTTTTAGATAAAATAGAAGGGAGTTTCACCGTATAACTATTAATTTTTTTTTTCTTTTCTATAGAAACAACAGTAGCAATTCCATTTACAATACCTGTAAACATAATTTTTCCTTAAAAAAAGTATAATTGTATTTATTTAAAAATATTTTACATAAATTTATCGTCTTTTAGAATAAAAATATTTGTATCTTACCTCAATAATAATATATAATTTAAATTATAAAGAATAAAGATAAATAATATTTTTTATATTTACGTTCGTAGCTCAATTGGTTAGAGCGCTACCATGACATGGTAGAAGTTGGTGGTTCAAGTCCACTCGGACGTATCAAAAAACATATAACTTTTAGAATAGGTAATTTATATTTGCTACAAAAAACTATTAGTCAATATAAAAATAAATCATTTTTAATAGCTTATAGCGGCGGATTAGATTCTACAGTACTGCTTTATCAACTCCTCAAAATAAAAAAAAAAATACCTTATATCAAAATACGTGCCATTCATATTAATCATAATCTTGCTTTAGATTCAAAAAAATGGACAGAGCATTGTGAAAAATTTTGTAATATATATAATATATCGTTAATTATTGAAAACATTCATCTTGATAAAAATACAAATAACATCGAAGAAAAATTAAGAATCAAACGATATAATATTATTTACAATCATTTGCTTGTAGATGAAATACTACTTACCGGGCATCATATGAACGATCAATGTGAAACCCTTATTTTATCTTTAAAGAGAGGAAGTGGTCCTAATGGACTGTCCAGTATGTCTTTTGAAACTAAATTTGGTAATAAAAAAATAGTTCGTCCTTTTTTAAAAAAAACAAAAAAAGAATTAGAATTATATGCATATCATAATAATTTAAAATGGATTGAAGATTTTAGTAATTTAAATATTAATTATGATCGTAATTTTATAAGACACGAAATTATTCCTATTTTCGAAAAAAGATGGCCTTCTTTCGTAAAAAACTGTTTTCGTACTGCGTATATTTGTCAAAAAGAAAAAGTACTTATTAATAATTTTCTTTATGAAAAAATTCATGATTTTATACAGTTCGATGGTTCTTTAAATATTAAAAATTTCAAAAATATTAAAAAAGAAATGTGTATAGCATTAATTAGATATTGGATTTCGTTAAAAAAAATAAAAATGCCATCATATAAAAACATTCACTGTATTTATCATCAAATGATTTCTAGTAAAATAGACGCGAATCCTAAAGTAACTTTAAAAGATCATGAAATAAGACGCTACAAGGAATCACTTTTTTTCATAAAAACCCAACCTAATCTTAAAAATACTATTTTATTCTGGCATAAAAAAAACATGAAACTAATACTACCCAATAATTTAGGGAGTTTAATACAAAACCATGCAGGTATGGTTCTACCAGCACCTAGAAACAATCAATTGATTAATATTCGCTTTCAACATGAGGGGAATGTTCTTATATTAGGAAGAAACAAAAAAAGAAAAATAAAAAAAATTTGGCAAGAAAAAAAAATTCCTCCTTGGTTAAGGAATCAAATTCCTCTACTATTTTATAATAATGATTTTATTAGTGCTTTAGGCGTTTTCGTTGTTAATATAAAAGACAATAAAAAAGATACTTGGATAATATCATGGCAAAATGATTTAAAGTTATCTTCTCATAATTCATTTTTATTTTATTAAAATATTTATTAAAAATACATTCAAATTTTTCAAAAAATATAAAAATATTTATCTTAAAAAAATCTATTACTATTTAACTAAGTTAATTAATTTATCAATTGATTCAAAACGAAGCCTTTCATATAACGGTATAAATTGATTTATTTTATGAGATAATAATGGCTCTTTAATGCTTTCCCAAGTTAATCTTGAAATTAAAAAAGATTCTGTTTTTATTGCCAAATCAGGTAATATTGGCTTTAAAAAAATCATTATAATTCTAAATAAATTAATTCCCATTGTGCAAATTTTTTGTATTGTATCAAGACTTTTTCTTGTTATAATAATTTTCCATGGTTTTTTTTCATTAATATACTGATTAGCAACGTTTACTAATCTCATAGATTCTTTTACAGCACAACTAAATTCTCGCTTTTCTAAAAATTTTTCAACATCACTACTCGAATTAATAAAATATTGATATAATTTACTATCATCTAATTTATCGGATAAATATCCATTAAAATATTTATGAATAAAACCAGCGTTTCTAGACGCTAAATTAACTAATTTGTTTACAATATCACTATTTATCTTACAAATAAATTCTTTCAGATCAATTTCAATGTCATGAATTTTACTGGATAATTTACTAGCGTAATAATAGCGCAAACTATCTGAATTAAAACACTTAATCCAATCACTTGCTGTAATTAAAGCACCACGTGATTTCGATAGCTTTAATCCATTCATAGTAAGATGACCGTGAACAAATATACCGTTAGGTTTTCTAAAAGAACAAGCTTCTAATATTGCAGGCCAAAATAAAGTATGAAAATAAATAATGTCTTTACCAATAAAATGATATAATTCGCAATTAGATTGTAAATTCCAAAATTCATCAAAATTTAATTCTTTATTTTTACAACAAAGATTTTTAAATCCACTAATGTAACCAATTGGAGCATCAAGCCAAACATAGAAATATTTTTCAGGATATTGAGGAATTTTAAATCCAAAATATGGTGCATCACGAGAAATCCCCCATGACTTCAAACCTTTTTTAAACCATTCTTCTGTTTTTTTTATAACTGAATCTTCTAAAATACCAGAATGTATCCATTTTTTTAAAAATTTACTAAAAAAAGGCAAGTTAAAATATAAATGTTTTGTGTTTTTTAAAATAGGTTTACTCCCTGAAAGAACAGATGTAGGATTAATTAAATCTATAGGTTCATAAGTTGCACTGCATATTTCGCAATTATCACCATATTGATTTTCCGATTTACAAATTGGGCAAATGCCTTTTATAAATCTATCTGGGAGAAAAATTTTTTTTGTATTATCATAAAATTGAAAGATTGTTTTTTCTTTAATCAGACCTTTTTGATCTAAAGATCTAAACATCTTTCTCAATAAAAATAAATTTTCTAAACTATGTGTTGAGTGATAATTATCATGCGAAATTCTAAAGTTTAAAAAATCTATTTTATGTTCTTTTTGAACATTTTTAATCAATTGATTTGAAGAGATTCCTAAATCTTCAGATTTTAACATAATAGCAGTACCATGTGCATCATCAGAAGAAATAAACCATACTTCATGACCACGCATTCTAAGATAACGAACCCAAATATCTGCTTGAATATGTTCTAGCATATGACCTATATGAATAGAACCATTTGCATAAGGTAAAGCACAGGTGACCAAAATTTTTCTATGTGAACTACTAGACATAATATTATATTTCTTTTAAATAAAGAACGTGATATGTAAAATATAATGAATAGAACGATGTGCTTAATTAAAATAAATAGTTCTACTAATTACACGAAAACTAAAATATAAGAAAAAAAATTTTATTCCTTATCGATGCGACTGGGTACTACTCCATTTTGACTTTTATATTTAGCTTTATATCGAGAATTATAAGGATGTAAAACTGATTGAGAAAGAACTTCAAAACTAAGTGCAGCAATTTTTATTTTAGGACGTAATACTAGAGTTAACTTTCCAGCATTAAAAATTTCCAAAACAATATTCCCTTTCCATCCAGGATCAATACGATGAGCGGTAGCATGAATCATTAATCCTAAACGAGCTAAAGAAGAACGTCCATCTAACCAACCAACTAAATTATTGGGAATAGTGACATTTTCAAATGTAGAAGATAATACCAAAGAACCTGGGTGCAAGAAAAATGGTTTTTCTTGAGAAAAAATTATTTCATTACTCATAACTTCTTTTAATGCTAAGGCAGTATTTATTTTTGAATTGCTTAAATCAATACAAGATCGAGCATGATCATAAAAAAAACGAAATTTATTACCAAGATGTATATCAACAGTAACACCATGAATCAATTCTTTTTTAGGATAAGGGGTTATAATTAATTCTTTTCTTTTTAACCATTCTTCAATATCTTTATCGCATAAACGCATATTTATCCCTATAATCAATATATTTTTTAATCTTAAAATATATTATAAAAATATAAAAAATACTATAAATAGTATATATAATATAGAATCTAATAGCAGAGATATTTTTTAACATCATCTGCTATTTTAATTTTTAATCATAAAGCAATGACGATTATGCAATTAATATGATATTTATATACATAAATAAATTATTTTAATTTTTTATAATGAATATTATTTTTTTAAAACGGACCAATTTGTATGAAAGTAACCAGGTTTATCGTTTCTTTGATAAGTATGTGCACCAAAACAATCTCTTTGAGCTTGAATAAGATTAGCTGGTAAATACATTGCTCTATAACTATCATAATAAGATATTGCTGCAGAAAATGCAGGAATAGAAATACCGTATTTTATTGCATATATAACAATTTTACGCAATGATTTTTGATACTCATTAGCTATTTTTGAAAAATAAGGTGTTAATAACAAGTTAATCACATTGCTATTTTGAGAGTATTCTTCTGTTATTTTTTGTAAAAAACTTGCTCGGATAATACATCCAGATCTAAAAATTTTAGCGATTTCACTATATTTTAAATTCCAATTATATTTTTCTGAAGCTTTTTTCAACTGAGAAAAACCTTGAGCATAAGAAATTATTTTTCCTAAATATAAAGCACGTCTAATCTCTTCAATAAAACTATTTTTATCTAGAATGGAATTTTTTATGCTAGGTCCTTTTAATATCTTTGATGCAATCACACGTTGTTCTTTAAGAGAAGAAAGATAACGTGAAAAAACAGATTCAGTAATTAAAGATAAAGGTTCTCGAAGTTCTAAAGCATTTTGACTAATCCATTTACCAGTACCTTTATCTTCTGCTTTATCTAAAATAGAATCTATTAAATATTGATTTTTACTGTCTTTTTTAAGAAAAATATCTTTTGTTATATCAATTAAATAACTATTTAATTCACCTTTATTCCATTCATAAAAAGTGCTCGCTAATTCTTCATTATTCATGTGTAATAAATATTTCAATAAAAAATATGATTCTGCAATCAATTGCATATCACCATACTCAATACCATTATGTACCATTTTAACATAATGACCAGAACCATTTGGACCAATATAACTTACACATGGTTCACCTTCAAACTTTGCGGATATTTTTTTCAGCATAGGAAATACGAGTTTATATGCTTCTTTCTGACCTCCAGGCATAATTGATGGACCATTAAGTGCTCCTAATTCACCTCCAGAAACTCCCATACCAATAAAATTGATACCATGTTTAGATAATTCATCGTTTCTTCTCATAGTATCTTTATAAAAAGTATTACCTGCATCAATTAATATATCTTTTTTTTCTAAATAAGGCATAATAGATTGAATAGTTTCATCAGTTGCTTTACCAGATTGAACCATTAATAAAACACATCGAGGTTTAGAAAGTGAATTAACAAAATCTTTAATAGAAAAATATGGAAAAATATTTTTACTTTTATTTTGATTAACAACTTCTATTGTTGTAGAATTTGTTCTATTGAATATGGATACAGTATAATTTTTACTTTCAATATTTAGTGCTAAATTTCTTCCCATTACTGCCATTCCTACAACACCAATTTGTTGTTTTAACATCTTTTGCTCCAACTAAAAATACTGAAAAATAGTAAATAATTATTATTAATAATCACTATATTTTATATACTTTCTTATTCAATCAATAATATTATAACTATATTTTATATATCATTCATTAAAAGTAGACTATTAAGAAAGTATTTCTATTAAATTAGAATAAAGATAAACTTATTAAAAACATTTTTTTTGTATTTGATTTTTAAATAAAAAAAATTTACTCTTATTATCTAATAAATTTTTTAATAATGGAGATCATTACATATAATATATATATGTTTATATCATTGAAATTTCTTGTGAAATTGAAATAATCTAAATCGATTTTATTAATAAATTTTAATTTTTATAATTAGTTAGAAAGAATTTTTTATCAATAAAACCAAGTCAATTATTACTAAAATCTATTCGTGGTTCTTTTTTTCTTTTTTTCTTTTTTTTAAATTGTTAAGTACTAAACGTAAATTTAAACCTTGATCATGTAATAATACAATTAAATGATAGATTAAATCTGAAGATTCGTTGATTAATTCAGTTTTATCTTTTTTCATAGACGCTAATATTGTTTCTATAGCTTCTTCGCCTACTTTCTGAGCTATTCGGCTTGTTCCGGATCGATATAGATCAGATGTATATGAATTATTTGTAATATTATTTTTTCTTTCTTCTATAAGTTTTTCTAATTCAAACAAAAAACTTACACTAGATTGTGTTAAAAAAAAGCAAGTTTTATTGCCTAAATGACATGTATTCCCTGTAGATTGAACTAAAATTAATAATGTATCATAATCACAATCTGTAGTTATTTCAATTACTTTTAAATAATTTCCAGATTTTTCTCCTTTAGTCCATAAACGATTTTTACTACGAGAATAAAACGTTACTAAACCATCTTTTTGAGTTTTTAAAAAGGCTTCTTGATTCATATATCCATGCATTAAAATTTCACTAGACAAGTAATCTTGTATTATTGTGGGAATCATTCCATTAGTTTTTATCCAATTAAGATTTAATAATTTCTCTTTTGTGGTTAGCACACTCTAATCTCCATCCCTTGTTGAATTAAAAAATTTTTTAATGTTTTTATATTTATAATATTTTTATGAAAAACAGATGCAGCTAATACTCCATCTACATTGCAATAATTTAATGCTTCATAAAAATGTTCTATATTCCCTGCTCCTCCTGATGCAATTAAAGGTACTTTGCATATTTCTCTGATTTCGGAAAGTTGTTCAAGATCATATCCTTTTTGTAATCCATCTTGATTCATCATATTTAAAACAATTTCTCCAGCACCTTTTTCTTGAACTTTTTTTACCCAATCAGATGTTTTCCAACCAGTTTGATAAGTTTTGCTAAAATCTCCTGTATATTGTTGTACCATATAACATTTTTTAATTTTATCAAACCAGGAATCAATTCCAACTACTGTACACTGCACACCAAAACGTTCTGAAATTCTACTTATTAAATTAGGATCTATTAATGCTGAAGAATTGATTGATATTTTATCTGCACCACTAGATAAAATATTCTGTGCATCTTCTATACTTTTGATTCCTCCAGCAACACAAAATGGAATATTTATTACTTCAGCAACATTTTCTATCCAACTTCTATCAACTAATTTATTTTTTGTAGATGCCGTTATATCATAAAATACTAATTCATCTATACCTTCATTTGTATAACGTTGAGCAAGTGGTATAATTTGACCTACAGTTTGATGGTTTTTAAATTGAACCCCTTTTACTACAACACCATTACTAACATCTAAACATGCTATTATGCGTTTGGCCAACATTTTAAAGCCTCTTCTACTCTAAATTTTTTTTCTAACAAACTACGACCAATAATTACACTTTTAACACCAGTTTTTTTCAAAGAAATAATATCTTGTAATGTTCCCACTCCTCCAGAAGCTTGAAATTGAATTTTTTCAAAAGAATTAGAGATTTCTTTATATAATTTAATATTTGGACCTGATAATGTTCCATCTTTAGATATATCTGTACACAATACATGTTTCAATCCACTTGGTAAAAAATATTCAATAATTTCTTCTAAAGTAATATTAGTTTTTTTTTGCCAACCATTTATATATATTTTCTTACTATTATTAGTAATTTTTATATCTAATGCTAAAACAATAGAATCTGGACCATAAACATTTAACCATTTTTTTACTTTAATTTTATTTTGTATGATTGAAGAGCCAATTACTACTCTTTTAACTCCAAGATTAAGTAATGTACATATATCTTTTGTTGTTCTTATCCCTCCACCTATTTGTATAGGAATTCTACTATAAGAAAGTATCTTCTTAAATAATTCTATTTGTCTATTTTTGCTATCTCTTGCTCCGTCTAAATCTACTAAATGGATTGTTTTAATTCCTTTTAACTTATATTCTTCTAAACAATCAGGTAAATTTATATTATAATTTTTTTGATGCGAATAATTACCTTGATATAAACGCACAGCCAAACCATTAATTAAATCAAATGCAGGAATAATCATAGGATTACATCTCCAAAAAATTTTTTAATAATTGAGAACCTATTTCACCTGATTTCTCCGGATGAAATTGAACCCCAAAAAAATTATTTTTTTGTATTACTGAACTAAAATGCACACCATAATTAGTCGTTGATAATGTATATTTATTAACTGGTACTATATAACTGTGAACAAAATAAAATCTTGAATTATTTGGAATTTTTTTAAATAAAGGATGTGATGTTTGAAATTTAATTTGATTCCATCCGATATGTGGCAATGGTAAATTCTTCGTTCTTAAACGAAGTACAGAAGATTTTATTATGCCAATAGTTTTTACACCATAACATTCTTCACTAAAAGAACAAAAAAGTTGCATACCAAGACATATACCTAAGACTGGTTTTTGAAAATTTTTAATGATATTAATTAATTTTCTTTCCGATAAAATACTCATTACCGCAGAAGCAGTTCCTACTCCAGGTAAAAACATCTTTTTGCATTTTAATATTACAGAAGGTTCAGTAGTTATGATAGAATTATAACCTAGTTTTTTAATTGCAACTTTGATTGATTTTAAATTAGCACAACCAGTATCTAATATTACTAAATCCATTATAAAATCCCTTTTGAAGTTGGTAATGTATTTCCTTTTATCTGGACAGCTTGACGTAATGCACGACCAAAAACTTTAAATAAACTTTCAATACAATGATGATCATTTTTTCCTTCAGCATACAAGTGAACTGTAATTTTCATTGAATAACAAAGAGAATAAAAAAAATGTTCAATCATATTTGTACTGAGATCACCTACCATTTTATGACGAAAATTTGCTTTAAAACTTAAATATGGACGATTAGATATATCTATAATACAATTAGATTTGCTTTCATCCATAGGCAAATAAAAACCAAATCTACACAAACCATTTTTTTTTCCTAACGCTTGTAGTAACGCTTTTCCTAATACAATACCTGTATCTTCTACTGTATGATGATCATCAATATAAAGATCACCTTTTGCAAAAATATTTACACAAATACCGCTATGCACTGCTAATTGTTCTAACATGTGATCAAAAAATTTCACACCCGTATCAATTTGACTAGTTTCTTCTACATCTAACCAAACTTGTACGTGTATTTTTGTTTCTTTTGTTTCTCTAAAAACTTCCGCATATCTATTATTTTTGATAATATTTTTTTCAATATCACTCCAGTTACATATATTCTCTTTATATTGAATTCCCTTGACTTGAATATTTTTTGCAAGTTGCATATCTGTTTCTCGATCACCAATAACATAACTGTGTTTCAGATCTATATTTTTAAGCCATGGTTGTATCATTGTTATTTTAGGTTTACGACATTCACAATTATCATGTGAAGAATGAGGGCAAATTAATATATCATCAAAAATTATTTCTTCTGAAGCAAAAACTTTTAACATAAAAACATGTGCTGAATTAAAATCTTTCCAAGAAAAATGTTTTTTACCAAGACCATCTTGGTTGGTCACCATAACTAATTTATAATCAAAACTTATTAATTTACGTAAAGAAGAAATTACATTTTTTTTAAAATTTAATTTTTCTATTGAATCTACTTGAAAATTTCTAATTGGTTCATCAATTAACGTACCATCTCGATCGATAAATAGTATTTTATCTTTCACTTACATCACCTTAATAAATATTATTTTTAGAAAACTTTTTAAGTTCTTTGATTAATTCTAAGGACTCTAAACGTGTTCCTATTGAAATTCTAATACATTTTTTTAAATTAACTTTTTCATTTTGATTTCTTAAAATTATACCTTTATTCCATAGAATCTGAAAAATTCTCTCATACATAAAAAATTTTACTAATACATAATTGGCATTACTTTCAAAAACTTTTTCTACGCAAGAAATCTGATTTAACTGATCAACTAACCAAACACGATTAGAATTTGAATCTAGCACTCTATTCTGCATTAATTTAATATAATCTTTTTGTAACGATTGCAAAGCTATATCAATAACAGGTGTGGATATTGGATAAGGACTAATAACTTTATTTAACGTCTCAATAATTTTTTTTTCTGCTAAAACAAAACCACACCTTATTCCTGCTAAAGCAAAAGCTTTGGAGAGTGTACGTAAAATAACTAAATTTGGGTGATCCTTTAAAAAACATGTCATGCTTTCTTTAGGCGAAAATTCAATGTATGCTTCATCTATTACAACTAAAGATTTACCTAAAGTTATTTTTAATAACAATAAAAGATCTTTTTTCAAGATGATACTACTAGTTGGATTGTTAGGATTGCAAACATAAATTAACTTTACTTCATTTAAATTTAATTCAAGATTTAATAAATCTAATTGCCAAGTATTTTTCAAAGTAGGAATTTCTTTTATTTTTACACCAGCTATTTGTGCATTTATTCGATACATATCATAAGTGGGAGGACAGTAAATAATTGCATCTTTCCCTGGTTCACAAAAAGCTTTAATTAATAATTCTATTCCTTCATCTGCTCCTCTTGTAACTAAAACTTGTTGACAAGATAAATCAACATAACCAGCATAAGCAGATATTAAATTATTTGGTTGACATTCTGGATAACGATTAAATGATTGTTTTTTTGATTTAAAAGAAACAGATATAGGTGATTCGTTTGCATTTAACCATATTGTACCATGTTTTCCTCCAATACGTCGTGCTGACTGATAAGGTGTTAATTTTTGTATATTATTTCTAGTTAATTTAATAATGTTGTCTGTCATATTTTCCTCTTTAAATAATCCACTCGAATTTTTACCGCATTTTTATGTGCTTGGAGTTTTTCTGCAGAAGATAGAATTTCAAGAGTATTAGATAATTTTATTAATCCTTGAGATGTTAATTCTTGAATTAATATACGTTTTTGAAAGTCAGCTAATCCTAAAGCTGAATTCGTAATAGACTTACCATACGTTGGTAACACATGATTAGTTCCAGATGCATAATCACCTGCAGATTCAGGAGACCATAAACCTAAAAAAATAGAACTTGCATTTGAGATATAATTAAGCATATCTCTCGGTGATTTAGTTTGAATGATTAAATGTTCAGGCGCATACAAATTAGATATTTCAATACATTGGAATAGATTTTCAGTAATAATAATAGTACTATTTTTTAAAGATTCTAAAATTTCTGATAACCTAGATAGGTTTTTTAACTGTCGATGAAGAGAAATAATTACTTGTTCTGCTAATTCAATACATGGTGTTAACAAAAAAACTTGAGAAGATGAACCATGTTCAGCTTGTGATAACAAATCAGCAGCAATAAAATCTGGATTAGCAGTATCATCAGCAATAATTAATAATTCTGAAGGTCCTGCTAACATGTCTATTGCTGTTCCATTTAACATCGAACTAACTTGTAATTTAGCTTCTGTAACATAAGCATTACCAGGACCAAAAATTTTATCTACTTTAGGAATAGTATCTGTACCAAAAGCAAGAGCGGCTATAGCTTGAGCTCCGCCTACTTGAAAAATTTTATCGATTCCACATATATGAGCAGTATAAAGAACTTCAGAACTAATTGGAGGTGGAGAACAAAGAATAATTTTTTTACAACCAGAGATTTTAGCGGGTATAGCTAACATTAATACAGTTGAGAATAAAGGCGCTGTTCCACCAGGTATATAAATACCTATAGAATTTAAAGGTAAATTAATTTGCTGACAACGTATTCCAATTTGTGTTTCAATATCTATTGGAGATAAAATTTGAGCTTTATGAAAACGTGTAATGTTTTTTTTTGCAACTAAAATTGCATTTTTTAATTTATTGCTTAATTGAAGTGAAGATAACAAAATATCTTTTTCAGAAATTTGAAAATCATTTAAATTACATTTATCGAATAAAAAAGAATATTCTTTTAATGCTTGATCACCTAAATTTTTAATATTTTCTATAATGTCTGAAACAGTTTTTTTAATGATACTATTTTTTTTTAAAACAGGTCTTAATAATATTTTTGTTTGTTGATCAAAATTTAATTTATTCCAATATATTATTTTATTAAAATATTTCATTGATAGTTTTACTCCATCATTTTTTCAATTGGCAAAACTAAAATTGAACTAGCTCCTAAAGCTTTTAATCTTTCCATGGTTTCCCAGAATAGTGTTTCACTACTAACCATATGCATTGCTACTCGATTATCATCACCTGCTAATTTTAAAATAGTTGGTCTTTCTGCTCCATGAAGTAATGATATTACTTCTTCTAATTTATTAATAGGAGCATGTAACATAATATATTTAGATTCACGAGCTTTAATTACACCTTTAATACGAGTCATTAATTTATTAATAACTTCTTTTTTTATAGAATTGATATTTCCAATTTTACAAATAAGACATGCATGAGAACGATATACTACTTGTACTTCACGTAGACTATTAGCTTCTAATGTCGCTCCTGTTGAAACTAAATCGCAAATAGCATCTGCTAAACCAGCTCTAGGAGCTACTTCTACTGATCCATTTAGCATGCACGATTTAAAAGAAATGTTTTTTTGATCTAAATATTTTTTTAATAAATGAGGATATGAAGTAGCAATTCTAATATTTTTTAAACATTCTATACCAGAATATGGAGTACTAATAGGAATTGCTAAAGATAATCGACATACTCCAAAATCTAAACGTCTCAAAGTAATATAAGAATGTTCTGCTTTTTGTGATATTCTTTTCAATAGTTCTTCTTCAAGGACATTTTCTCCAACTATTCCTAAATCTACTACTCCATCCATTACTAATCCAGGAATATCATCATCACGAACTAACATAACATCAATAGACATATTTTCAGCAAAAGCGATCAATTTTTGCTGTTTTAAATTTATTTTAATACCACAAGATGTCAATAACTTTATAGAATCATTACTTAAACGACCAGTTTTCTGCATCGCTATACGTACACGATTATTATCAAACATATTTTCAATCCTTTAAAAGTTTTTTTATACTAAAAAATAAAAAAACCCAAAATTATAAGGGTTTTTGAAAAATCATTTTTTTATAAAGTCAATTAAATCATATATAATTAAAAAGGGTTTATTATATAAATAATGTTATCGTAAAATTTCAATATAATAAATAAAAATTATCGGTAATTATAAGTTTTTTAAAAATCATTTTTAAAAAGGAACTATTTTAAATTTTAAAAACTTTATTACAAAAATCTAATAGAGGCTTTTTATGATTAATTCAAAAAATTTTTTATATGATAAAATATGATTGATAGAATTTAAAATAGTTAATAATTTCTTTAAAGAAATACAATGCGAATTGTATCTTCAAAAAAAAGTTGTTTTAAGATTTGTATATACAAAATAAAATTATTTTTACTAGTGAAAAATATAATTTTTTTAATTTAAGAATTAATTTCAATTATCACTATAATTGCGGCATCGCTTCCAAAAAATTTGGGGGCTTGATGGAAAGCTATGATATCTGGATGTTGAGATAACCAGAAAGGTGTTTGTTTTTTTAAAATATGTTTACCATATCCATACATAATATGTGCACAAAAAATCTTCTCTTTTTGACATACTGTAATTAATTCACCTAATGCTTTTTGAGCTTGATATTGCGTTAATCCATGCAAATCTAAAAAGATGTCTGGATTGTATTTTCCTTTTTTTAAATTTTCCAGAACATCATATAAATTTTTATGCCGCATATAAGAAATAGGATTATCTTTAAAGAAAATTTTTTTATTTCTATAGGAAAAATAATGACTATGAGCATCCTGTTCAAAAATAATACGTTTAAATAATATATTATCATTATTTTTTTTATGCACTCGAGGATGAAAGATAGTATCTTGTACTATCTCACGAGTACCATTTAACCATTGACGAAATAAATAATTTTCATCGAAAGTATATCGTCTATTTTTATTCATAAGCATTTATTACCAATGATTTTAATAAATTTGTACAGTTTCAGTAGATGTATTTTTTATAATTATTTACATATTTTTTTTAATTATATAATTTAGTTTTTATAAAAACAACAAATAAAAAAATTTATTATTTATATATAAAAAATAAGTAAATTATCATATATTGATGTTTTTAATGTTTTATTTATTCTGTATAGTTGTATTATTTAATAATATCAAATAGAAGAAAAACATGTCTGGAAATACAATTGGCAAAATATTCTGCGTTACTACTTTTGGTGAATCACATGGAGAAGCATTAGGATGTATAATTGATGGGACACCTCCAAATCTTAAAATATCTTGTGAAGATTTACAATATGATTTAAATCGCAGAAGACCAGGTACTTCTCGCTATACAACTTCTCGCCGTGAATTAGATAAAATTCACATACTTTCTGGTATATTCGAAGGTGTTACAACTGGTACTAGTATTGGTTTAATTGTTTATAATAATGATCAACGTTCTCAAGATTATAGTAATATAAAAAACCTATTCAGACCAGGACATGCCGATTATACTTATGAAAAAAAATATGGAGTAAGAGATTATCGTGGTGGAGGTAGATCCTCTGCTCGTGAAACTACTATGCGAGTTGCAGCAGGTGCAATTGCAAAAAAATATTTAAAAAATAAATATGGTATAACCATACGTGCATACTTATCAGCAATGGGAAATATTAAATGTTCATTTAAATCTTGGGAAGAAATAGAAAAAAATCCTTTTTTTTGTTCTGATCCAGGAAAAGTTTCAGAACTTGAATTGTTGATGAAAAACTTAAAAAAATTAGGTGATTCAATCGGAGCCGAAATTACTATTATTGCCGAAAACGTTCCCGTTGGACTTGGAGAACCAGTATTTGATCGTCTTGATGCCGATTTAGCACATGCTCTCATGAGTATTAATGCTGTAAAAGGAATAGAAATTGGAGATGGTTTTTCAGTAATCAATCAAAAAGGAAGTGAGCATCGTGATGAGATTACACCAAAAGGATTTTTAACTAATCATTCCGGGGGGATTTTAGGTGGCATTAGTAACGGTGAAAAAATTTTATTAAAAGTGGCATTTAAACCTACATCGAGCATTCGTAAAACAGGAAATACGATTAATCGAAATAATGAAAAAGTTGAAATAATTGTCAATGGTCGACATGATCCATGTGTCGGATTGCGTGCTGTTCCTATCACTGAAGCAATGGTGGCAATTGTATTAATGGATCACATGCTCAGATTCCGTGCACAATGCGGATGATAATCATTAAAAATATGCTACTAAATTAGTTTTTATTTAGTAGCTTATACATTATAAGTATGTAATACTTTTTTTCTTTTCAATAATAAATTTTCAAAAAATATTTTTCTAAAAAAATATTATATATACTAGTTTTTTCTAGGATTAAAAAACATAAATTAAAGCGCAATAAATCCAGATTTCAAGATGTTAATTGTATAAAAAATTCCCTAAAATAATATTTTTGTTAAAGTATATTTTTCACGATAGCATTATTAATATTTTATAATATAGATTATATTCTATGATATTTTTATATTTAAAATCAAACTATATTTGAAATATTATGTTTATCATTTCTATATACTTTGTTTTACATATCTATCAAACATACCATAAAATATTTTTTATATAGGAGAATAACCAATGTTTACAGGAAGTATTGTTGCACTAATTACACCCATGGATGAAAAAGGTCAAATTTGTCGTAGTAGTTTAAAAAAACTAATCAATTACCATGTATGTAATAAAACTAAAGCCATTGTTTCTATTGGAACTACTGGGGAATCAGCAACACTGAGTCAAGAAGAGCATATAAATATTGTTATGCTCACTTTAGAATTAGCAGATAGACGTATTCCAATTATTGCAGGTACAGGAGCTAATGCTACGACAGAAGCTATATCTTTAACAAAAAGATTTGAAAAATCTGGTATTGCAGGATGTTTAACTGTAACCCCATATTACAATAAACCCACTCAAGAAGGATTATACCAACATTTTAAAGCTATTTCAGAAAATACAGAATTACCACAAATTTTATACAATGTTCCAACTCGTACAGGATGTGATTTACTTCCAGAAACAGTAGGTAAACTATCAAAATTTGATAATATCATAGGTATTAAAGAAGCCACTGGGGATTTATCACGTATCAATAAAATAAAACAATTAGTTAAAAAAAATTTTTTATTAATCAGTGGAGATGATGCAACAGCGTTAGATTTTATGCAGTTAGGAGGTCAAGGTGTAATATCAGTTACAGCAAATATTGCTGCAAAAGAAATGATGCAGATCTGTTCATACGCACTAAAAGGAGATTTTATTAATGCAAGATCTATAAATCAACGTTTAATGATGTTACATGAAGCATTATTTATAGAACCTAATCCTATTCCAGTAAAATGGCTAGCTAAAAAAATAGGATTGATAAAAAGTGATACACTGCGTTTACCAATGACTCCTATTTTAAATACTACACGTTTACAACTTGAAAAAGCCATTCAATATGCAAATCTGCAAAAATTATAGAAAATTTTTAAAAATTATAATAATACCTCAAATTTTAAATATATTTTTAATAACGTCTTGTACATTAAAAGATTTTAACAAAAACAATGATTTTGACTTCAGAAAAAATCAATTAAAACCCTTAATTATTCCAAAAGGAATTAACATTCCAACTAAAAACAAAGAATATAACATTCCTTATACAAAAAAAGATTTAGAACAAAAAAATTATGATATATTTCCGCCTATATAAATAAATAATTTTTCAAAAAGATATTTTTTTTAAGTTTTATATTTATTAAAAGTATTTGGTGTAGATTATCATTATGATATTCTGCACCATTTATAGTAAAATATTTAAAATAATAATTACTATTAATTGTTTTAAAATTCAAGTAAATAATTTTTCTAAAATATCTTTATATATTAAGCTTAATAAGTATAAATCAGATATTTTTACACATTCATTTACTTTGTGAATTGTATCGTTAGTTAATCCTAATTCAACTACTTCGGAACCCATTAAAGAAATAAATCGACCATCAGAAGTACCACCAGATGTAGAAAAAATAGGTTTTTTTTTATTAATATTTATAATAGATTGAGTTACAGTTTTTATTAATAAACCTGGTTTTGTAAGAAATGGTTTTCCTGAAAAAATCCATTTTATATCATAATTAATATTATGCTTATTTAATATATTTATAATTTTAGATTTAATTTCCGTTTCAGACACTTCAGTACTAAAACGAATATTAAACTGAACAAATAAAGAACCTGGAATAATATTACTAGTTCCATCTCCAGCATGAATGTTTGCAATATTAATACTACTAGGTGAAAAAAACATATTTCCAGCGTCTAATTTTATAGATAATATTTCAGTAATAATAGGCATTCCTTTATGTATCGGATTATCTGCTAAATCAGGATATGCAATGTGCCCTTGTACTCCATGAATTGTTAAATTAACTGTGATCGAGCCACGGCGTCCATTTTTTATAACATCACCAACTATAGAAGTACTAGAAGGTTCTCCAACAATACAATAATCAATTATTTCATTTTTATTCATCAAGTATTCTACTACTTTTACAGTACCATTAATAGCATTAGACTCTTCATCTGAAGTAATCAGGAAAGACAAACGTCCTTGATGATTAGGAAATTTATTTATAAATCTTTCAGTTGCAATAACCATAGCGGCTAAAGCACCTTTCATATCCGAAGATCCTCTTCCAAATAAAAATCCATTTTTAATGACTGGATCAAAAGGATTGGTATGCCAATCTTCCTCTTTTCCTGGTGACACCACATCTGTATGCCCTGCAAACATTAATGTTTTTCCAGCACCTCTAAAAGCCCAAAAATTCTTTGTATCCTTAATATTAATTATCTTAATTTTAAATCCCATTGCATGCAAACGTTTTATAATAATATTTTGACAACCTAAATCTTTTGGACTAATAGATGGAATTGAAATTAATTGTTGTGCTAATTCAGTCACTGAAAACATCATATCTTTTTACCTAATTTAATTGTTATTTTTTATAAATATTATTTATAATTTTTGCAGAACATGGGGCTATAGCAAGCCCCATAACTATTAAAAATTTTTAATAAAATTAAGATTTTAATAAAATTATTGACTTTTTTACAATGTTTTCTACAGTAAAACCGAACTTTTCAAATAAATCTTCTGCTGAAGCAGATTCACCAAATGTTTTCATTCCAATAATTACACCGTTAATACCAACATATTTATACCAAAAATCTTCTATACTAGCTTCAATTGCAACTCTTTTAATAACATAAGATGGTAGTATAAACTCTTTATAGGAAGAATCTTGTCTGTCAAAAACATTTGTAGAAGGCATAGATACTACACGTACAGAATATCCTAAAGAAATAAGTTTTTTTGCAGCAATTAAAGTAATATTTAATTCTGAACCAGTTGATATAAAAATAATATCAAGTGGTTTATTAGAATCATGTAATATATATGCCCCATAAGCAATACTAGATAATTGTTTAGAATCTCGTTCAAATTGAGATAAATTTTGACGAGATAAAATTAACGCTGTTGGTCCTGATTTTTTTTCAATAGCACTTTTCCAAGCCACTGCTGTTTCTACTTGATCACTTGGTCTCCATACATCTATATTAGGAGTTATTCTCAAACTAGATAATTGTTCGATAGGTTGATGTGTAGGACCATCTTCACCTAATCCAATAGAATCGTGAGTATATACAAAAATATGCTTAGTGTTCATTAAAGCAGCCATACGAACTGCATTACGTGCGTATTCTACAAACATTAAAAATGTAGCTGTATAAGGAATAAAACCTCCATGATGAAATATACCATTTGCAATGGCTGTCATTCCAAATTCACGAACTCCATAATGAATATAATTTCCAGCTAAATTATCTTTAATCGAACTACAACAAGACCACATAGTTAAGTTGCTAGGTGACAAATCAGCTGAACCACCTATTAATTCAGGTAAAATTTTAGTAAATTCTTCTAATGTATTTTGTGAAGCTTTACGACTAGCAATGTTTTGTTTATTTTTTTGTAAAGAATGAATATATTTATTAGTTTGTTGATGCCAATTAGTAGGTAATTCTTTATTTACTCGTCTTAAATATTCGATTGATAGATCGGGATATTTTAATTGATATAAAGAAAACTTTTCAATCCATTCATTTTCAAGTTCACAACCTTTGTTTATGAAATTCCATTTTTTATAAATTATATTAGGTATTTCAAAAGGAGGATGTTTCCAATCTAATTGTTTTCTTGTTAAAGCAATTTCTTTTTCTCCTAGAGGAGCACCATGTGATTCTGCTGTTCCAGATTTATTAGGAGAACCGAAACCTATAATAGTATTACAAATAATAATTGAAGGTTTTTCTGCTATTAATTGCGCTTCTATAATACCTTGTTTAATTGATTTTGGATCATGACCATCAACATTATCTACTACATGCCAATTATAAGATTGAAAACGTTTTACTGTATCATCTGTAAACCAACTAGATACTTTTCCATCTATTGAAATTCCATTTTTATCATAAAATACAATTAATTTACCAAGTTTTAAAGTTCCCGCTAAAGAACATACTTCATGAGAAATTCCTTCCATTAAGCAACCATCGCCGACGAAAACCCAAGTGTAATGATCGACTATATTATAGTCTGGTCGATTAAAATAAGCACTCAAAGTTCTTTCGGCGATAGCCATTCCAACAGCATTAGCTAATCCTTGTCCCAATGGACCAGTTGTCGTTTCAACACCAGGAGTTTCACCTATTTCAGGATGTCCTGGAGTTTTTGAATTAAGTTGTCTGAAATTTTTTAGTTCTTCTATCGATAAATTATATCCAGTTAGATGTAACAAACTATATAGCAACATCGAACCATGTCCATTAGACAGTATAAAACGATCACGATTATTCCATATAGGATTTTTCGGACTATGTTTTAAAAAATCTCGCCATAATACTTCAGCAATATCTGCCATTCCCATAGGCATGCCAGGATGTCCTGATTGTGCATTTTGTACAGCATCGATACTTAATATGCGAATTGCATTTGCTAATTCTTTTCGTGAACACATATATTTTCCTTCAAATTAAAATATCAAGAGTGAATTTTAATGAATTTTATTAAAAAATTTATATTTTCTTCTCAAATATCTTTTCTAAAGATAATTGGTCTTTACCAAAAACTCGTATACCTTCAGATAATTTTTGAACTGCCATAGGATCTTGATTGTGCTCCCATCGAAATTCTTCTTCAGAAAGCACAACAGTAGGAATAGAAAAAACATCAGGAAGATTAAGTTGTCTTTTAAATATACTAGTATTGGATTCTAATTCTTTTAACAAAACAGGTGAAATAGTTAATCTATCGCATCCAGATAAATGTAATATTTGTTGGATATTACGGAAACTTGCTCCCATAATTATAGTTTTATAATTATATTTTTTATAGTAGTCGTATATTTTGCAAACAGATAAAACACCAGGATCTTTTTCGGTAGAAGATTTAGATAATAAATTTTGAGAAACATACCAGTCATAAATGCGTCCAACAAAAGGAGATATCAAAAATACATTTGATTCCGCACAAGCACGAGCTTGTGCAAAAGAGAATAAAAGAGTTAAATTACATAGAATATTATCTTTTTTCAGTTCTTCTGAAGCTTTTATGCATTCCCATGTAGCGGCTAATTTTATTAAAACCCTATTTCTAGAAATTCCTTGCTCTTCATATAAATCAATTAATTTTTTTGCTTTTAAAATACATTCTTCTTTACTAAAAGATAAACGAGCATCTACTTCACTAGAAATATAACCTGGTATATATTTTAATATTTCAATTCCTAAATCAACTAATATTTTATCACTTGCATTGATTATTTTATCTTTATATAAACCTCCTTTCTTTTTTGCATACGTTATGGCTTGATCAACAAATTTTTGATTTTTACTGGATTTTACTGCTTGAAGTATTAAAGATGGATTAGTAGTTGCATCTTCTGGTTTATACTTACAGATAGAATCTATATCACTAGTATCTGCAACAATAGTTGAAAATGTTTTTAATAATTGTAATTGATTCATATTATATTTCTCTATTTTTGAATATAAAAATTGAAATTAAATGTACACGCTATATTGTATATAATACTGATCGATAATAAATCGTAATAAGAAAAAATCATTTCAATATTATAAATATTAAAATGATTTTTCTTCTTTACACTATTTAAACATACAAAAAAGATAGATGATAATTTATATTATAAAATTTAATTTTATTAAGTATAATTTAAATCTTTCATAAAAATTTAATATTTTGTTATTATTAATGATGCATTCGTACCACCAAAACCAAAACTATTAGACATAGCCGTATTAAATTTTGTATTTATAGTATTTTGAATAATATTCATATCTTCTGCATAAGGTTCTAAATGTTCAATATTAATTGTAGGAGCTATAAAATTATATTTTAGCATTAATAATGTATAAATAATTTCATGAGCACCTGAAGCTCCTAATGCATGACCTGTTATAGACTTTGTTGCTGAAATCATAGGTTTTTTTTCTTTTAAAAATACTTCTTTAATAGCTCTTAATTCTATTAAATCACCAGTTTTAGTGGAAGTTCCATGTACATTCACGTAATCAATAGAAATATTTTTATCTTGTCTAGCTAAATTCATACATCGAACAGCTCCACATCCCGAGGGAGAAACCATATTAAAACCATCAGATGTTGCAGCATATCCAATAATTTCTGCATAAATATGAGCAGAACGAGATAGAGCATAATTTAATTCTTCTATAACTAGTATCCCTGCACCACCTGAAATAACAAAACCATCACGATTTATATCGTAGACACGTGATGCTTTTATAGGATTATTATTAAAATTAGTAGAAAGTACTTTCATTGCATCAAATTGACTAGCCAATTCTAAACTTATCTCTTCACCTCCACCCGCGAAGATAAGATCTTGTTTGCCAAGTTGAATTAATTCGAATGCACTACCAATACAATGAGCAGAAGTAGCACAAGCTGAACTTATAGAATAAGTTGCTCCATAAATTTTAAATAATGTAGACAAACAAGCCGAGATTGCAGAGGGCATCGTTTTAATTGTAGTATAAGGACTAATAAAACTTTTATTATATGTACTATCTTTAGCATGATTAATGTTTTTTTGTGAAAAAGATTGGACGGAACTGCATCCTGAACCAACAATCAATCCTACTCGAGAATTTTTTTGATACTGTTTGTTAGATATATTAGCGTCTTTAATAGCTTCTATCATGGCTAAAAAGGAATATCTTGAAGCATCATTCATAAATCGAGACATCTTTTTTGTTATTATATTTTTTTTTTTAATTGAATCCCCCCCCAAATATTACTGCGTAAGCCTAATTTCTTCATTTCTTTCGAAAATACAATTCCAGAAATACCATTATATAAAGAGTGAAATACTTCTTGTTTATTATTACCAATACTAGAAATAATACCAAAACCTGTAATTACAACTCGTTTCACTTATAATCCTTATTATTGTCAAAAATCGTATATAATATATATAAAATGTATTATTTTAATACAAGAAAGTATGAATACATTAACCTTATTATCACACATGTAAAGTATTTATGGATAAAAAATGAATGAATTATTTATTGGTATTCTTTATATTGTACCAACTCCTATTGGTAATTTATCAGATATTACTTGCCGAGCACTAGAAGTTTTAAAAAACGTGCATTTAATTGCAGCGGAAAATATTAGACATACAAATTTTTTACTACAACATTTTAATATTAAAAATAATCTAATATTAATGAATAAGGATAATGAAAAAAAACAAACTGAAAATATAATCGAAGAATTAAAAAAAGGAAAGAAAATTGCTTTAGTTTCTAATGCAGGCACTCCAATTATTAATGATCCGGGTGGTATTTTAATAAAGAAATGTCATATTTTAAATATAACGGTTATTCCTTTACCAGGAGCTTGCGCGGCTATCACTGCATTAAGTGCTTCTGGAATAATAAATAAACATTTTTGTTATGAAGGATTTTTGCCTGCCAAAAAAAAAATAAGATGTGACTTATTAAGTTCTTTAAAAGAAGAAACACGAACCATAATTTTTTATGAATCCAAACATCGTATACTTGAAAGTATACAAGATATAATTGAACAAATAGATAAAAATAGACATATAGTAATAGCTCGCGAAATTACAAAAAAATGGGAATCGATTTATGGAGCAAAAGCAAATTTAATGCTTCAATGGCTCAAAGAAGATAAATATCGTTATAAAGGAGAAATGGTAATTATTATTGAAGGGTTTAAAAATTTAAAAAAAAATAATCTACCAAAAAAAATATTAGATACTTTTTCAACATTAAGAAATTTTCTTTCATTAAAAACATCAGTTTTAATTACTTCACAAGTGTATGATATTAGTAAAAATAATTTATATAAATATGCAATAAAAAAGAAAAATGACAAATCCACTTAAATAATGTATTATTTACTCACGAAGTTGACCAAACAGTCGCTGTTTAATTTAAAAAATTAAAAAGAGGAAAGTCCGGGCTCCAAAGAGCAGGGTGCCAGATAACATCTGGAAAGCGTGAGCTTATGACTAGTGCAACAGAAAAAAAACCACCTATTTTTTTAATAATAATTTAATCAAAAATATGGCCAGGGTGAAAAGGTGTGGTAAGAGCACACCGCATAATTGGTAACAATTTATGGCATGGTAAACTCCACCCGGAGCAAAGCCAAATATAGGGTGTTATGTATTGCTCGTACTATGTAAACCTGGGTAGGCTGCTTGAATTAGTAAGTGATTACTAATCTAGATGAATGACTGTTGAAACAGAACCCGGCTTACAGGTCAACTTCACTATTTTTATAAAGGTAATAAACTTATTACCTTTAATAAATTTATAAAAATTTCATCAAATAAATTAAGAACTAATTCCAGAAATTTGCATTTCAGATAATAAAATTGAACCACATTGAATATTATTGCGTGTATCAATATCAGTACTAATACCAAGAATATCATTCCACATATTTTTTAAATTTCCAGATATAGTGATTTCATTAACTGGATATGAAATTTTCCCATTTTCGATCCAAAAACCAACTGCTCCACGCGAATAATTTCCACTTACAATATCTACACCCTGTCCCATTAACTCAGTGATTAGTATACCTTTATTCATTTTTTTCAATAGTTCTTCAAAAGATATATTATTATTTGAAACTAACCAATTATAAATTCCACCACAATTTCCTGTACTTTTTAATTGAAGCTTACGAGCATTGTAACTATTTAATAACCAAGTTTGTAATATTCCATTTTGAATAATATATTTAGAATTTGTAGATACTCCTTCATTATCAAAAGGTTTACTTCCTAAACCTTTTTTTAAGTGAGGATTTTCTTTAATATTCAACCAGTTGGGAAAAATTTTTGTCTTTAAATTATTGATTAAAAATGTAGATTTTTGATAAACGTTATCACCGCTAATAGCACTTACAAGATGAGAAAAAAAAACATGTGATATTTCTGCTGAAAACATTACTGGGGATTTCATAGTGTTTATTTTTCTTGAACCCAATCTAGATATAACACGTTTAGCAGTTTTTTTTCCTAATGTTTCTGGTGGTTCTAAATCATTTATTTTTCTTGAAATAGAATAATCAAAATCTCTCTGCATGGAATTTTTATCTTGAGCAATCATGCAATTATAGATAGAATAACGAGTGGATTTGTATTTTTCTAATACACCTAAGCTATTACCAAAAACATTTATAGTAACATGACTATTAAAAAAACTACCCTCACTATTAATAATTCTTTTATCAAATTTAAAGCTTTCTTTTTCTGATAATACACAAAATTTAATGGCATTTTCTAGATTAAATTCCCATGGATGAAACAAATCAAGATTCATAGCGTGAAAACATAATAATTTGATATCTGGTAATCCTGAAAAAAAATCAGAAGAAGAATACTTTGAAATATTAATAGCCATCTCTAACATTTTTTTAATACCATTAACACTAAAATCTTTAGATGAAACACTTCCTTTAGAAAACTTATTGTATACGGTTATAAATAAAGCACCATCACTATTAAAAGCAACATTTTCAAGAGTGCCATTTCTTATATTAACACTAATACCTATTGTTTTTTTAATAAAAACCTCAATAGCAGTAGTTTGATTGAAGGCTAATTGAAGTGTTTTTTTTACTGTATTCACAAGTAATGATTCTTCTATTTCTATTTCTTTTATCAAAGACATTTATGAACCCTCAAAAAATATTTTCTTTTATATACAAATATTATATTAAAAAATACTGAAAATTAAAATAAATTACTTTATATAAAGTCTAGATATAATTATTAGTCAATGTTAACATCTACTTAATATTATATTTTTATTTGCTTACTTTATAAAAAATATTAACTTAACAAAGTGTCTTCAGGAATATATATGAATATAAATAAAATTATTGCAGGTAATAATATACCAAACGATATATACGTTATTATAGAAATCTCCTCTAATTCATCCCCTATAAAATATGAAATAGATAAAGAATCGGGCATGCTATTTGTAGACCGTTTTATACCAACACCAATGTTTTATCCCTGCAACTATGGATATATAAATCAAACTTTATCTTTAGATGGTGATCCTTTAGATGTATTAGTACCTTCTCATTATCCAATACAATCTCATTGTGTAGTTCATTGCAAACCTATTGGAATATTAAAAATGCGTGATGAATCAGGAGATGATGCTAAAATAATAGCAGTACCCAACGATAAGATCTGTAAAGAATACAAAAATATAAATGATATATCAGATATATCAATATTATTAAAGGAACAAATTTCTCATTTTTTTCAAAACTATAAAACATTAGAAAAAGATAAATGGGTAGAAATTGTTGGATGGGGAAATTGTCAAGATGCAAAATCAGAAATCATTAGCGCATATAATCGTGCTAAAAAATAGATATAGAATATACTTTTAACAAGTAATATACTTGTTAAAAAGTATCAAAAAATAAAATTTTTTTCATTAATTCTAAAATAAAATAAAGAAAATTTTATATATCCAATTAAATCATATTTTGAATATAAATAATGTAGATTTAACTGAGAAGATAATTTGATTTTTATCTTAGGAAGAACGATTAATTCTATTTTTTTACTATTAAATAAAAGATTCCACTCTATCTCACTAGATTTTTTTGAAATAAAATCTAATGTAAATAATATATTTCCTTTTTTTATGATAACTTCTTGATTTATTCTTATATTTTCTGTTTTATTTAAAAAATAAGGAAAAAATAAAGTTATGTATTTTAATAAATTATCACTTTTAATAAAAATGTCTTGAAAACTCAAATCAGCAGATATTTTAGGGCGAGACAAAGTACCAAAAATATTTATATTACTTTCAAATGTACCTTTTGTTTTTTTAAAACTGTTCGTGAAAAAATTTAAAAAAGAAACAGGAAAATAAGAAAAAGTACATTTACCTTCTATATTTTTTGTATTATATATGTCTATAATATTTAAGTATCCAATAGCATTTGTATTTTTTAATGAATTTTTATTTTTTATAATCATCCATTTACTTTCAAAAGTATTTTTTATTATGTTCATAGATAATTTTAAATAATCTATGTTTTCAAAAATTTTTTTTTCCGTTGTTTTTTTTTCTAAAATTATATTGTCACCAGTTAACAACAATTTACCACTAGAAATATTTTCTCCCAACATCCATTTTAATTTGGCATCAATAGATACTTCGCTCTTAAAATTTATAAGAGACTGATGAAACGTTTCGTATAAAGAAGTTCTGGTTTTTTTTAACAGAAATGAAAACGTATCTTTTATTTTTATGTTTTTTTTATAAAAATCACTTATATTATTATTCGAGTTAGAATAAGAAATGACTGGACTTTTTTTTATTTTTATACTTCCTAAAAAAGTTTTAATGTTTATTTTTTTTAATAAACCATGCCAATTTCCTGTTTTATCATTAAAAACTCCATTTAGAATTAAGTTTACATATATCTTATTACTTTTTAATAAAAAATAAAATGTTTGCTTATTACAATTCCATTTAGTTTGAATATGTAAAGAATTAATATGAAAATTAGAAAAATGAATTTTTTTTGCATTAACTAAAATATTTCCAGAATCAGCATCTTGAACATTTATATTTGTAAATATTTTAATACTTTTTGAGTATATATTATTCCATTGCAAATTATCAGATAAAATTTTACTAGTAATCGTGGGCAAATTATTTTTATTATAAGAACGTATTTTTGCTTTAATTCGACCTTTTAAATCCGGTAAAAAATAATCTAATTTATTAGCATAAATGGATGAATAAACATTATATTTCTTTCCTAATGAACCTTGTAAAAACAGTTTATTATTTCCTGCAAGTAAATTTATACCAGGAATTTCTAATAAATTAAAATTTTTGTAATATAAAGAACCTAATATAGATATTTTTTTTTTCATTATATTACTATGTAAATCTATTTTAGGAATATATAAATTATATAAATTGTTCTCTACTCGACCTGATAAGTTAATTTTACCTATTAAATCTAATATATGTTTATTATATATAACATTTTTTTTAAAATTTATAGTTTCTTTATCAATTTTTTTTTGTTTAATAGGGAAACATTTAATATGTTTTATATATATATTTTGCAAATTACCTCTTCCATAAATATTGATAAAAACTGATGGCATACCTTCTATACTAAAAACATTTTTTAAAGATAAAGAATAATTATTTATTTTTCCCATTAACATACCATTGAAATCATTTAATTTTAAAACAAGATCTTTTCTTATAGACCATAGAAGATTTTTGCTCTTCAAGTTTATATAAAATGGATAGTCTAAATGATCTAATAGCACTCTTCCATGAATATTAGTTTTGTATAAATTATTAGTCTGTAATTTAAATATCAATTTATTAGTTAAATTAGCTTTAAATAAAAATTTTATAATTCTATTATGAAATCTTGGTATGAATATTTTATTTTTAATGAGACATGAAATTGAAGAATTATTATGAAAAATAATTTTGCCATAAGATTTTATTTTTAAAAACGTAGAATCTATTTGTAATCTTTTTATTTTTAAAATATTATTTTTTACTTTAGCTTTTAATTTGACTTGAAATAAGTTATTTTTTTTATAATTTTTAAAATTTATTCTTTTACATTTAAAAAGTTTTAAATTAATATTTAATGGAATAAAGATTTTAGGTTTATTAGCAAAAAAATATAAGGCATCATATATTTTATTAGAATTATTAATAGTCTTTATAAAATCTAATTTTTGAAATATATTTTTTTTACTAATAAGATGCGGAGATGTAATATGAATAGTACTAACATCAGTAGGAGAAAAAATAATCTTATTATTAATTAATTCCAAACCACTTGAAATCTTAAAAAAAGATATGTGTGTTTTAGAAGTTTTAAGTAATATTTTATCTACGTATATTTTTTGAAAAATGATAGGAAATTTAACAAAAATATTATTTTTTTTAAAATCAATAGATCTATTTTTTTTGTCAACATTGGCAGATATGCTTTTTTCTAGAGAAATTATTAAATTTTTTGCGTTAATCTCTTTAAAAATTGTAGAATTTTTAAAAAAGGATTTAATATCGATTATAACATGTATACTATTAGCTTTAATAGAGAATCCAAAAACATTGTATTTAATATTTTTTAACGTAAAATCACGCCAATTTCCTAATATTTCTTCCGTTTTAAGTCCCGTAAAAAAACAACTAGTAAAATTAAAAACCCATTTGAATCCTATACTACTTTCTATAAATAACAAAAAAATAATAAAGAAAACAGAAAAAAAAATCAAAGATTTAGATAAGCATCTCTGATATATACTCATAAAAGTATCCTGATTTAATATTCACTCATACAGGTAAAAAAATTAATTTATATTTAATTAAATAAAAGGTAATATAATATATTTATATAAAAAATTACTTTACATTTTGAAGTATCCTTAATTATAAATATAATTTTATTACAATATATCTTATAAAGATTAGCAAAAATTAAACAACTATTATAGTTTTTTATAATATGTTAAAATATTTGCACATAAATCTATTAAAAAAATATATTAAATTGTAATTTAAGAGAATAAATTATGTCACGTATATGTCAAGTTACTGGTAAAAAAAGAATGATTGGTAATCATCGTTCTCATGCCATGAATGCAACTAAAAGAAATTTTTTAACAAATATTCAATATCATCGATTTTGGATTGCTGATGAAAAAAGATTTATTAAATTACGCGTTTCAACTCATGGCATGCGTTGTATTGATAAAAAAGGAATTGAAATTATCATGCAAAATATAAAATATAAAAAATAAAGGTTGATTGATGGCTAAAAAAAATCGTGAAAAAATAAAAATGGTTTCATCGGCAGGAACTGGTCACTATTATACTACGACGAAAAACAAAAGAAATACACCAGATAAATTAAAATTTAAAAAATACGATCCTGTAATTCGCAAGCATGTCTTGTACAATGAAGCAAAAATAAAATAATAATTTGTATTACAAAAATCTGGTCTATTAAATCAAAAAAATTAAAGTATAATTTTAAAAAAATTATACTTTATTTAAAGTTAATTATTAATTGTTTATAAAAAAACATTTAATTGCTTTAAATATTTTTCATAAAAGTAAAAAGCATTAATTTAATATAACATTATATTTGTATGAATATCTTAGATATAAAAAACATGAGTTCATGTAATAATTTTTCAAGAAAAGGAAATATAATAGATATTAAAGAATACAAGACTATTATTCCTACTAATAAATTTAATGAAAACCCAATCGAGAAAATAGATATTTGAGGAGATAAACGATTTAATAAACTCATAATAAAACTAATTGCTAATAAAACAATCATTATTGGTAAAACCAATAAAATACCATTTAAAAAAATATTACCAGAAAATTTTAATAAAATAAAAAAAATATTCATATTTAAATCATAGCCATCAATAGGCATACTATAAAAACTATCAATGAGTATAGAAATTAAATAAAGATGAATATTAAGAACTAGAAAAAAAAATAAAGTTAATACATTTAATAAACGAGATATTATAGAAGTACCAAGATGGTTATTATTATTAAAAAAGGTTGCAAATGATAAACCCATTTGCAAGCCAATTATTTCCCCGGCTAAATTCACTGTAACAAATAAAAATTGTGCGGTAAAGCCTAAAACAATACCGATTAATATTTGTTGAATCAATGACAAGAACCCAAAACAAGAAAATAAAACAGTATGAACTTCAGGTAAAAAAGGTGATACTAACCAACTTATTATACAAGATAAAACTATTTTATTCTTTTTATTGATAAGTTTGTGATTTAAAATAGGTACGACAGAAATAAAAGACAAAATTCGTACCATGGGCCAAAAAAAACTACTTATTAACGTTATCAGTTGAAAACTGTTGAATGTTAACATTATTTGATAATCAATGGTATATTGTTAAATAAATTATGCATATAGTCTAGCATAACGCCTAACATCCAAGGTCCAAGTATTGCCATCACACCTAAAATAGAAATAATTTTAGGAATAAAAGATAAAGTTTGTTCATTCACTTGTGTAGCTGCTTGTAATATACTAATAACTAATCCACTAATTAAAGCTGCTAATAATAATGGTGCTGAAAGCATTAATGTAATTTTCATAGCATCATGAAATAATTCCATTACATATTCAGATGTCATAAATAAACATCTCCATTTTTTAGAATTAATTTAATATTGTTAATAACATACAAAAATATTGATGAACAAACTATGTATTAAAACTTTGTGCTAATGAAGTAATTAATAGTTGCCATCCATCTACTAGTACAAACAACATTAATTTAAAAGGTAAGGAAATTGTTGAAGGTGGTACCATCATCATACCAAGAGCCATCAGTACACTTGCGACTACTAAATCAATAATTAAAAAAGGTATAAAAATAGTGAATCCAATTTGAAAAGCGGTTTTTAATTCGCTGGTAATAAAAGATGGCAATAAAATTCGCATGGGTATTTCATTTTTATTTTTATAAGAAGAAATATGTGCTAATTTTGAAAATAATTCTAAATCAGGTATTCGTGTTTGATTTAACATAAACTGTTTTAGAGGTACTGAACCTTTTACAATAGCATCTTCCATACTTATTTTTTCTTCACTAAATGGTATATACGCATCTTTATAAACTTTATCTAAAGTTGGAGACATAATAAAAAAAGTTAAAAACATCGCTAAACCTAACAATATTTGGTTAGGTGGAGCATATGGAGTACCTAATGCATTTCTTAATAAACCAAAAACAATAATAATTCTTGTAAAACTAGTCATCATCAGAAGAAATGCTGGAAGAAAAGTTAATGATGTTAAAAAAACCAATGTTTGTACTGGTACAGACCAAGTTTGACCTCCATCATCTAAAAGGTGACTTGTTAATCCAGGTATTTCTGCACGAACTGTTGGAGAAAATAACAATAGAACTAAAAATGGAATGATTCGATAAAACATTGTTTTTTTCCAGGAAATTTTAGAAAAATTTTTTAAAAAATAATTAAAAGAACTTTTCTGTAATAGAGTATTGTCTGTTTTGCTTATTGGTTTATCTTTTAAAATTGATGATAATGTGTACAAACAAGTAATATTTTTTGTTGTTACACCTAATACTAGTCTTATTTCTTTTACGTCTATAATAACAACAGATTCATGTGGTCCAACGGATAATTTATCTATAATTTTCATAGAAGAGATTAGGTTATTCATTTTAAAAATAGAAATCTTTTTTAAGATCCAACTAAAAAATAATATTAGTAATATTATTTGAGATAATGAACTGGTTATTTGAAAAAATTTTTCACTATTTAATAGTGGCTCAAAAATATTAGATAGTGATTGAAATGATGCATTATTTTTCATAAAATTTAAATTTAAACTGAAATATTTATATTTTCTAAAGAATTTTTTATGCTAGTAATACGAAGACCATATTTTTCTTCTAAGACTACAATTTCACCAGATGCAATTAAATGACCGTTAATAAAAATATCTAACGGTTCTTTTTTTAATTTATCTAAAATTAACATACTTCCTTTTGAAAAACCAAGAAAATCTTTAATTTTTATTTTTGATTTACCTAATTCTACAGTTAAATTAACTAATGTATTAAGTAAAATATTAGTATTATTAGATGCATTTTTATTTGAATTTACTTGATCCAGCAAATTATTATTAATATCTTCTTTTTCAAGTATGCTCTTTTCGGAATCAATTAATTTTTCATTATTATCATTTTTTTGTATATTACTCATGAAAGTATTCCTCATCTTTATTCGAATCTAAATTAGAATTAATAAATTTTTCTATAAAAACAATTTTTTGTTCATGAAATCTTTTATATTTACCAATAAAAATAGGTTTATTTTCTATATATCCAATAACTTTATTAGGATTTTCAATTGGTAAAATATCTCCTACTGATAAAGTATAAAATTTATCATAAGGTATAGAAACATTGTTAATTCTAGCTTCTATATTTAATATAATATCATGTATATTATTAAGACTAATCTTACTTTCATCTTTTTTCTTTATATATTTTTGCTCATTATTTATCGAAACAAATGCATTTTTATTTATTTTTTTTAATATTGATAATGGAATTAAAGTACTAAAAAAAACTTCTACATTATTAATATGTAAATTAAAAGAAGTAATTAAAAATATTTCATTAGAATCAAAATTAGGTTCTTTGGAATTGATAACTATTTTTGTATCAATCAAACTTATTTCTGAAGAAAAATATTTATTATAAATGCTAGACAAAATATTTATTATCAAATTAATTATTTTTTTATGAATAAAAAATTCGGTAGAATTAACATCTATTTTTATATGAGTTTTATTTTGAAAATTACCTTTTCCTCCAAATAAAAGATCTATTATCACAGATAAGAAATTACAAGAAAAAATTATAAAGGATTGTTTTTTATAAGGAAGTATTTCAATTAAATTACAATAATTAAAGTTTTTTATACTTTTTTTATTAGAGTTATAAGATTCTACCTTCATGCCACAAGAAACTAATTTTATATTGCTTTTAATAAAATTAGAACAATCTATTACAAATTGATGTATAAAACAATTATTAATTTTTTCTAATATTTTAATTTCATCTTCTTGTAAGAAATTAAATAAATTTTTTTCTTTTTGATAAACTTGTTGACGTTTATTGTACACATTATTACTTTTCCCCATTTACATACCTCACAGGTAAAAGTGATTATAAGATAAGCTTAAAAACTCGTTTCTATCGAATAAAATTATTATTTTTACTTTAAAACATATATTTTATATTATTTACTAAACATATACATCAATTGATTTGTATTTTATTCTTTCTAAATGATGTTCATGTACATTAAGATTTTTTTTAAATTCATCTATTTTTGAAAATCTTTTGTATAATAAGTTTTCACAATTATTTAATTCTTTGTTTTTTAAAGAACTACAAATAGTAAATTTTTTTAACTCAATTCCATTTTTTTTTAATGAATTACGTAAGAAAGGTATATAATTTTCCAAAAAAATTCTCACTTCATTATGATTAGAAATGAAATTTAATTGAACCTGGTTATGTTTCATCTTAATTTTTATATGTATGTTTCCTAAATATTCTGGTTTTAAATACATTTCCACTTGATTTTTTTTATTAAAAATAGATAAAAGTATTTTTTTGTTAATGAGGTTTTTCCATTCAATAGAATTATTAGAATCATGTAACATCAAGGGATCTGTATATAATTTCATACCTTCTTTTTTATTAATCTCTTTTGAAGAAACTTTTTGATTAATTGCATTGTGTGTTTTATTTGTAATTTTAGATGCGTGAAAAGTATTTTTATGATTTTTTGTATCTTTAAGAAAAATTATTTTTCTTTCGTTTTTTAAAAATGGTATATTATTTTTAATATTAATAGAAAAATTTTCTTTTTTTTGAACGAATGGATCATGATTTTTTTTTAAAAAGACATTGTTTACTTTATTGACAGCAATAAATTTATTCACTAAAAAAAAATGATTTTTATTTTTTTTTTGAAGTATTTCAGTTGATAATGATTCTTTTTTTAATATTGTATATTTTTCTTGTTTTTGATTTTTTTTTATACTCTTTAACAAGTTATTACTATCTGATATAATGCTATTATACTTCTCTATTTTTTTTTCTGTTATCTTATCTTGAATAAGATTAGTATTAAAATAGATATCTTTTTTATTGAGAATATTTAATAAATTATTGATTACAAAATTCGCATATACAATACTTGTATTATCATCTTTTTTTTCTTCTGTAACAACATTATCAAATTCTATTTCTTTACTCATTAAATATTTTTTAAATTGATCAAAAATAGATCTAGATGAATTTTTTTGATCAACAATATTTTTATCCGTTTTTTTATTAGAAAAATTATTTTTCTCTAATGCTATACTATAAATAGCTTTTAACATTGTAATAATTATCCTTTTTAAAAAATTTTAATTGAGTATAATTATCATGAACTGCTTGTTCTTTTATTTTTATTACTTTCAATGTATGTTTACTACTTTTTTTATGCAAGTGTTTCCAAATTTTTAATTTTTGTTCATTATTAAACCATCTTTGTAAACTTTCTTGAATTATTCTTTGATTTTTTTTAATTATATTTATATTATCTTTGATAATTACATCTAATAAAAGAATAAAATTATTATAATCTTTCCAGTGATATACGAAGACACCCAATCTCAGATAATCATCTATTTTTTTAACATATTCTTTCTGATAATCAGATAATAAATTTAATTGTTTGTTATTCTGTTTTTTTTGCATATAAAGATTTTTAATATTAATTATTTCCTTTTCTATTTTCTTTTGTTCTATGTTTTCTAAAATAGAAAATAAATTTTTTTTGTATTTCATTAGCAAAAATTATCCGATATATAAAAAAAGATTAAAGAAACATTTCATTTAACTGTTGACAAGAAAGAGTAAAATCACTTTTTTCCGACATTCCTTGTTGTAAAAATTTTTCTATTTTTGGCCAAATTTTAATAGCTTGATCTAAAATTAAATCTGTTCCGCTAATATAAGCACCTACATTTATTAAATCTCTATTTCTATGATAAGAAGAGATCATTTTTTTTAAATAAGATGCTTGATAATATTGTTTAGAAGTAACAATATCAGGCATAATACGACTAATAGAAGATTCGATATCAATTGCAGGATAATGACCTAAATCGGCATAATAACGAGATAATATAATATGTCCATCTAATACAGAACGAGCAAGATAAGACACTGGATCTTGTTCATCTTCACCCTCTGTTAAAACAGTATAAAACGCAGTAATAGATCCTTTATTTCTATCTGTTATTCCTATACGTTCTACTAAATTTGAAATTTTCGAAAATATAGAAGCTGGGTAACCTTTAGAAACTGGTAATTCTCCTAAAGATAAAGAAACTTCTCGTTCTGCCATAGCATAACGAGTTAAAGAATCCATAATTAATAATACATGTTTATTTTTTCTAGAAAAATATTCTGCTACATTAGTGGCATAGGATGCTGCTTGTATTCTCAACAAAGGTGACACATCAGCAGGAGCTGCAATGACTACTGATCGAGATAATCCTTTAACACCTAATATTTTTTCTATAAAATCTTTTACTTCTCTACCTCGTTCTCCAATTAATGCAATAATAATAACATCAGCTTTTGTATATTTTGCCATCATTCCAAGTAAAATGCTTTTCCCAATACCAGAACTAGAAAAAATTCCTATTTTTTGACCTCTTCCAATAGTTAACAGTCCATTAATAGCGCGTATTCCAGTATCTAGCACTTCAGTAATTGATTTTCTATTCAACGGATTAATACTATTCTCTTTTTTTATAGGAGTATAATATTTAGAATCTAATTTAGGTAATCCATCTAATGGTTGACCTTTACCGTCTAATATTCTTCCTAATAATTTCATTCCTAATGGTATTCTTTGAACAATAGAATTAGTTTTATTACTTACTATTTTTGCAAAAACACGGGCACCTGGAAAAACACCATAAATATCTTCAAAAGATAATAACAAAGTTTTTCTTCCTGAAAAACCTATTACTTCAGCATTAATATTAATATATTTATTATCTATTCTTCTCTCAATGAAACATTGAGAACCAATAGGAATATTGAGTCCTATGACTTCCAAAACCAAACCATTAATACTTATAAGACGACCATGATTAATAATATTTGGAAGCTTGTCAAGGCGATTTTCAAAAGAAGAAAATTTTTGTAATAATCTAGTGAATCTTGAATTCATCAATATTCCTCTTTTGAATAAATAAGACGACATAATTCTTGCCATCTAGCATCTACTGTAGCATCCATATCACCATTTTCTGATTTAACTTTACAACCATTTAAATCTATATTTTCGTCGTATAATAATGTCCATTTATAAGAATTTACAAAACTTTTTAATGATTTTTCTATTAACGTTTTATTTTTAGGGTGAACAATAAGTTGTGGTTTTTTCAAAAAAACACCGTCTTTATCAATGATTTTTTTTATATTCTGCAATAAAATTGATTCATCAATATCAATTTTTTTTCCAATTACATAAGAAGAAATCTTTAGTACTATTTTTAGTATTCGAGAATATAATGCACCTTCAAAAATAGAAAATGAATTTTCGAAATTTAAAAGTAAATTACTAATTTTTTTTTCCAATAAAACATTTTTTTCTTTACTTTCTAACAATCCTTTTTTTAAACCTACTTGATATCCTTCTGTTGTTCTTAAGTCTATTTTAAATTCTTTATTTTTGTTACTTTTCTTCTCTTTATCTTGTTTTTTTAAATTTGTAAAAAAATCTGCTTCTGTTACTTTATCTAAGTAACATAAAATTCTTAAATCTCTTTTTTCTGCTTTTAAAAAAATTTTTTCTGGATGCCATGGTTTCCAATGTGCTTCTAAGATCGAATTAGTCATAATACTCTCTTAAATTTTTTGATAAAATATTTCCATTTTCTATAATACTTTTAATCATAATTAAAATAAGTTTTTGTTCGTTTTTTATAGAAACATCAGAAATATAAGATTTTTTCTCCAAACTTAGAGATAATTTGTTAGATTCTATTTCAGACATATTTTTAAAAAACTTTTCTTTAACAGAGTAGTCAGTTTTTTGAAGTGCAATATATAATTTTTCTTGTTCTATGTTTTGAATTACAACTTTAATATACTTATCTTCTACATCTATTATATTTTTAAATAAAAACATTTCTTTAATGATTTTATCTGCTATTTTTTGATCAATTTTTCTAATATTTATTATAGTTTCTTTTTCATACTTAATTTTCATGAACTTTAAAAGTTTAGCTGCAGTTTTTATTCCTCCTTTCTCGGACAAAATTAACTTTTTGTTTTTTAATAAATTATCGATAACTTTAGTTAATTCTATTAAACTAGATTCTTCAATTCCATTAAATTCTGTGATTCTCAATATAATTTGAGCACGTTTTTCATCACTGAAAAATGAAAGAACTTGAGATGATTGGTTTGTATCTAAATATATAAGTATTGTTGCAATAATCTGAGGATGTTCATTTTCTAAAAAATAAGCTAATTTTTCTGCTTTTATATAATTTAATAATTCAATAGAAGTTTTAGCATTACGAATGTTTAATGCTTCTCGAAAGAAAGAATTTCCCTTTTTTTCCCCTAATGCTTTCGTTAACATATCAATAAGATAACTATCACTGTCATGACAATTAACAGAATTATTTTTGAGAGCAAGATTATAACATTCAGCAAGTATTTCATTTAGTTTTTCAGTAGATACTCTCTTTAGATCTACCATAGAAGTAATGAGTTTTTGAACTTCAAAAGGAGTTAATTTTTTTAATATTTCTCCTGCTTGATTAGCTCCTATTGACATTAATAATAATGCACTTTTTTCAGTACCATTTAAAATCATATTTTATCACTCATCCATTGACGAATAATCAACGCTATAGTGCGTGGATTCTCATTAGATATATTACAAATTTGATTAATTAATTTATCTTTATTTAAATTATTTTGAATATTTACTTGAGCAATATTTTTTTCTAAATTATGATTATTTTCTAAATTATGTTTTTCTATGTGTTTTTGTATATATTCTTTTTCATCTTTGATAAATTTTTTTTTAAAAGTATTGTGTTTTGAAAAAGGACAAATATATCTTTTTAATAAAAGAAAAAGAAAGAAAAAAGAAAAAAACCATGGTGTAAAAGTAAACAAAAACTGTGATACTTCAAAGGTATTTAAATTATTAGTTTTAACTGGAATTTTTTCATCATGCTTAAAAAATGATGCATTAACAACGTGAACACTATCTCCTCGAGATTTAGAGTACCCTATTGCTTCACGTATTAAACATTCAATGTTTTTTATTTTTTCTGTACTGAAAGGAAGAGACCTTCCATTTTTATCTTTTGTAAAATTAAGAATAACTGCTGCTGATAATCTTTTAATTTCTCCTATGTTCATTTTAGTGCGTGATACACTATGATTTAATTCATAATTTATAATATCATCACGATTGACATCCGTACTTAAAGTACCATCATTATTAAATTTATTTCTATTCTTAATAGAATTAGGATTTTTTATATACTCATCATTTTTAATTTTTTTTTGAGAATAAATATTATGATCAGATACATTAGATAAAGAAGTTGGAATATTTTCTTTGATGCTTTCTTTTTGTATTTGATCATGAATACTTACTTGATGAGAACGTATCGCTTGATTACTATGAGTGTGATTTGGTGAATATTTTTCTTGTGTTTTTTCTTGAGCATTAAAATCTATTTGTGCTGTTACTTGAGCATAGACGTTACCGACACCTACTAATGGCTCTAAAATATTTTTTATTCTATTTCTATAACGAGATTCAATATCTTCAGAATATTTAAATTTTGAATCATTAATTTGATCATATCCTAAAGAAGTTTGATTTAATAATTTTCCTAATTGATCTACGATAGTAATATTTTTTACCGAAAGATTAGATATACTACTTGCAATCAAATGTAATATGGCGTTAATTTGTCCAGAATCTAATATTCTTCCAGGTTGTAGTTCTAATATAACAGAAGCTGATGGTTTTTTTTTCTCTTGTAAAAATAAAGATGATTTAGGAAATGCTATATGTATTCTAGCACTTTTAACAATGTTAATTCTTTGTATAGTTCGAGCTAGTTCCCCCTCTAAAGCACGATGATAATTAATTTGTTCATTAAATTGACTTGCTCCAAATTTTGCTTTATCTAATAATTCAAAACCAACTCCTTCACCTCGAGGAAGATTGTTTTCTGCTAAACGCAAACGAATTTCATAGACTTTATTTTTTGGAACTGATATTTGACCTGAAACATCACTAAATTGATAGGGAATATTCATTTGGTTTAATTGATTAACAATGGCTCCGCCATCTTCATTAGATAAATGATTATACAAAACTTGATACTCAGGCGATTTAATCCATATCGAAACAGAAACAGCAGTAATAACTGCGGCTGTTAGTAAAATAATTAAAACACGAGAATTTTTTAAAAAACGAGATAAAAAATTATTAAATTTTTTTTTCTCTTCCAAAACTGAGTCTTCTATAGTACTGAAATTCATGAAATCTTCCTATCTAATAGTTAGTTCTAACTACAATTTAGTGATAGTTTGATAGATTCACTAAATAGTATGAAATAAAAAAATTTCCTGTTAAATTAATTTTAATTAAATTAATATATTAAAAAAATTATTTTTTTAATAAAATATTTATCTTTTATAAAGATATGATAGTATTTTAAAATTCAAAAAAATAAAAATTATTTATAGAGGAAGATTATGTTTATTGATAATATTAATCATCAAAATACTAATACAAAAATTAATTTATTAGATATAAATATACAAAAAAACAAAGAACCTAAAAATTTTACTGACTATATAAAAACAGCATTAGAAAAAATAAGTACAGTTCAAAATCAAGCTAAAAATGATAGTGAAAAATTCTTGTTAAATCAATCTGAACAATCTCTAAATGATATAATGATAAATTTACAAAAATCTTCTATTTCTATACAAATGGCAATTCAGATAAGAAATAAAATTGTATCAGCTTATCAAGAAATAATGAATCAACAAATGTAATTTAAAATGTGCTGTACTGAATTTAGTACAGTACTATACTCAATATATTTTTTAGTAATATATGAAAAATAGAAAATCTATTCTAGATATTCTTTTTTTATAAATTTTTTATATCTTAAAAAAATTTTTATGGAGCTAAGCGGAATCGAACCGCTCACATCTTGCATGCCATGCAAGCGCTCTACCATATGAGCTATAGCCCCAAAAATATTACAATATAAAAACACTTTAATTCTGTCAATTTATTTTTTATAAAATGATTTTATATATAACAGGATTTTAAAAATATATTTTTCCAAGAAAAACGTACATATGATCTTACTAAAAATTATATGTGTCAATTTTTAAAAGATATTTTTTTAATATAATTAATAGCTTTTTGAATTCTTAGTAAAGTTTTTTCTCTATTTATTAAATAAATAATATCACTAATACTGGGAGAATTCATGTCTCCTGTGACAGCAGTACGTAAAATCATATTGATTTTTTTTGTATTTAAATTCATATCTAAAGATAAATTATTAATTATTTGAGAAATATCTAAGTGATTCCAAATTGATAAATTTTTTATTTTTTTATAAAATTCCTCTAAAATAGAACGATTTTCTATAATTAAATATTTTTCAGCAGCTTTTTGACTAAAATCATTAAATTCTTCATAAAAATATCGACAAGATTCTGTTATTTCTTTTAACGTATGATATCGATTTCTAAATAGCTTTACTAAAGATTCTAGATTAGGACCATTTTGAATATTAATATTTTCTTTTTTCATATAGTTCTTTAAAAGATCAGAAACATATTGTAATGGCAAATGATTAATATAATATTTATTAAGCCATAAAAGCTTTTTTACATTAATAATACTAGAAGAACGACTTACACACTTTAAATTAAATAATTCTTTCATTTCTGATATATCGAAAATTTCTTTATTACCATAAGACCATCCTAATCGTATTACATAGTTTAATAATGCTTCTGGTAAAAATCCATTTTCACGATACTGAATTATATTCATAGCATTTTTTCTTTTGGAAATTTTCTGTCCTTTTTCATCTAAAATCATTGATAAATGTGCATAAATAGGTATTTTAGCCCCTAAAGATTTTAGAATATTAATTTGACGAGGCGTATTATTAATGTGATCTTCTCCACGAATAACATGAGTAATATTCATATCTAAGTCATCTATTACGACGCAAAAATTGTAAGTAGGAATTCCATTAGAACGTTGAATAATAAGATCATCTAGTTCTTCATTGTTAAATGTGATTTCTCCTCTAATTTTATCTTTAAATTTCACTTTTCCAAAAAGTGGATTTTTAAATCTTACTACATAATCTTGATTAAATAAATTTTTAAGTTTTAAATTTCTGCATGTCCCAAGATAACGTGGTTTACAACCTTTACTCATTTGTTTTATTCTTGTTTCCTCCACTTTTTCACTTGAACATATACATATATATGCATCTCCTGTTTCTAACATCCCATTAATAACTTCTTTATATCTGTTGAGCCGTTTACTCTGAAAATAAGGCCCCTCATCCCAATCAAGACCTAACCACTTTAATCCATTTAAAATAGAATCAATTGAAATTGATGCAGAACGTTTAAGATCAGTATCTTCTATACGAAGTACAAATTCTCCATTATAATGTTTAGCAAACAACCAAGAATACAAGGCAGTACGAATACTTCCAATATGCAAATTTCCAGTAGGACTAGGTGCAAAACGAGTTTTTACTTTCATATATCCCTTAAAAAAATAATTTTTCAATTACGAGTTATCAATAATATAGATTTATATTTGAATAAAATTACAATTATTAATCCGTAAGTAAAAAATATAGAGTACAATTTAATCATTATGATTAAATTTATAACAAACAAATACTATTTTTCAAAAAAAGATTGACTCTATTTCTGCTAGCTTTACAATAAAGGAATAAGTTTTAAAAGGGTGATTAGCTCAGTTGGTAGAGCTCCTCCTTTACACGGAGGAAGTCGGCGGTTCGAGTCCGTCATCACCCACCAATAGTATTTTACAGGGGTCGTTAGCTCAGTTGGTAGAGCAGTTGACTTTTAATCAATTGGTCGCAGGTTCAAATCCTGCACGACCCAAAAAAAAATAATAAAGCTATATTAAACAGTTAAATTCTTCTTCACTAATCATCTTAACACCTAATTTTTTTGCCTTGAAAAATTTAGAACCTATTTTTTTTCCATAAATCAAAAAATCTGTATTTTGAGAGATATTATTTAAAACTTTTGCACCTAAACTCATTAACATATTTTTTAATTCTATTCTCGAAAAAGAATTAAAAATACCCGTTAAAACAACTTTTTTATTTAAAAAATGCGTTTTTTTTACATTTAATCTGAGAACTTCAGAATTGTTCCAAACAACTCCTGCTTTTTCTACTAATTTAATAACCATATTATAATTTGAACTTGTAGAAAAATAATTTGAAATATTTCTTGAAATTACTTTTCCTATTCCCTCTATACAATTCAATTGAGAAATATTAGCATCAAGTAGTTTATCTAATGTTATAAAATAATTTGCAATTTTTTCAGAAACAGTCTCTCCTACATTAGGTATACCTAAAGCATAAATAAAACATTTAAAAGTAGTTTTTTTGCATTTTTCAATAGATTCAATAAGTTTTATACTTTTTTTATAACCCATTTTTTTTAATTTCATTAGATCGAAAAATTTAAGATAAAAAAAATCTATTGGATCTTTAACATATTTTTTTTTTATTAATTCATTAATAATTTTGGGACCCAAACCTATTGCGTTTAAAGATTTCTTTGAAAAAAAATGCTGCAAAGATTTTTCTTTCTGCGCATTACATGTTAGTCCGGCATGGCAACGAATTACTTTTTCTTCTTCATTTTCTAATAATTTCGTTTTACAAACCGGACAAAATTCGGGAAAAATAATTTTTTTTGCATTTTTACAACGTATACTTTTAATAACACTCAATAATTTTGGTATAACATCACCAGAACGACAAATTATTATGGAATCGTTAATATGTAAATTTAATCGTTCTATTTCATTTTTGTTATGTAATGAAGCTTTTTTTATTATAACTCCTGATATATCAATAGGATCAAAATAGGCTACGGGTGTAATAGCTCCTGTTCTACCAACTTGAAATTTTACATCATTTAATTTTGTAATTCTCTCACTGGATAAAAATTTCCATGCTATAGCCCATCTCGGTGATTTTGTATTACAACCCAATTGATTTTGCAATTCTATTGAATTTACTTTAATAACAATTCCATCTATATCAAAATCAAGAAAGTGTCTTTTCTTTTCAAAATTATTATAAAAATTTAATACTTCTTGATAATTTGAGCAAGTTATAATTTCTTGATTAACTGGTAGTCCCCATTTTGAACATTGTATTAATCTCTTATAATGAGTAGTGAATTTTTTGTCTTTTTCATTAAAAAAATAACATCCATAACATAAAAATATCAATTTTCTTTCGGCTGTAATATTGGGATCAATATGACGTAGTGTACCTGAAGCTGCATTTCGAGGATTAGAAAAAAGTTTATTTGTATCCTTTTTAGATCTTTCGTTTAATTCTAAAAAATCAGACTTCATCATAAAAACTTCACCTCGAACTTCTAATCTTTTAGGTATATACGATCCTTTTAATTTTAAAGGTATTGATTTTATTGTTCTAATATTAGAAGTAATGTTTTCTCCTGTATAACCGTCACCTCGAGTTCCTGCTCGTACAAGAATCCCTTCTTCATAAATTATACTAATAGCTACACCATCTATTTTAAGTTCGCAGCAAAGAGATTTCTCTTGATTGATATTAAAATATTTTTTAATTCTTTTTTCAAAATTTAAGTATCCATTTAAATCAAAGGTATTTTCCAGAGATAACATGGGAAAAAAATGTTTTATTTTTTTAAATTGATTTAGTAAATTTACTCCTATTTTTTGTGTAGGTGAATCTGAAGTAATCAATTCTTTATTTTCTAATTCTAAATTATACAATTGATTAAGTAAATAATCATATTCTGCATCAGAAACAATTGATTTATTCAAGGTATGATAAAAATATTCATATTTTAAAATATTTTTTCTTAATTGATCGATTTTATTTTTAATGAATGTCATAAACTTATTGCATAGAGGATTATATAAAAATTAGCTTTAAATTATCTCATAATTTTATAAATTAATAATATTAGTATTTTAAAATATTTTTTATTATATAATTTTACTTATAATATAAAAAATAATTAGAACTAGAAACAGAATCACACTATATTAAATATTAAAGGAAAAATATGAGTCGAATATATGAAGATAATTCTTTAAGTATTGGTAATACGCCATTAGTTCGTTTAAACAAAATAGGAAATGGAAATATTTTAGCAAAAATAGAATCTAGAAATCCAAGTTTTAGTGTTAAATGTAGAATTGGTGCTAATATGATATGGAGTGCAGAAAAAAATGGAAATCTTAATACAAACATAGAATTAATAGAAGCGACTAGTGGCAATACTGGAATTGCTTTAGCATATGTTGCTGCTGCTAGAAACTATCAATTAACTCTTACTATGCCTAATACAATGTCTATTGAAAGACAAAAATTACTAATTGCTTTAGGTGCAAAACTAATATTAACAGATGGAAAATATGGTATGCAGGGAGCTATTTCAAAAGCTAACGATATTGTATCATGTAATATAGAAAAATATCTTATGTTAAAACAATTTGAAAATCCAGCTAACCCTGAAATTCATTATAAAACTACCGGTCCAGAAATTTGGAATGATACTCATGGTAATTTAGATGTCTTAATTTCTTCTGTAGGAACAGGTGGAACAATCACAGGAGTTACAAAATACATCAAAAATAGAAAAAGAAAAAAAAATTTAATTAGCATAGCTGTTGAACCTTCTGAATCACCTGTCATTACACAATTTTTATCAGGGAAAGAAGTCAAACCCGGACCACATAAAATACAAGGTATTGGACCTGGATTTATCCCTAAAAATTTAGATTTAACATTAATTGATCAAGTCGTTACTGTTTCAAGTGAAGAAGCAATATTTATGGCTCAACAATTAATGAAAAAAGAAGGAATACTCGCAGGAATTTCTTCCGGCGCCGCTTTATTCGCTGCTTTAAAAATACAAAAAAATAAAAATTTTTTGAATAAAACAATAGTTGTGATTTTGCCTTCTTCAGGAGAGCGTTATTTAAGCACAGAATTATTTTCCACATTATTAAACAACAAAGTACACTATTAAAATACAACTTCTGCAANNTTGCAGAAGTTGTATTTTAATAAGTACATATCAAATTGATATTTTATTTTTTAAAAATTTATTTATATATTATTTAAATCAACTTTAACTGAGGAAAAAAAAATGTTTCAAAACCAGATTACAATAACTGCTCCACACGGGTTACATACTCGTCCTGCAGCTCAATTCGTAAAAGAAGCAAAAAAATTTATTTCAGATATTAATATTATTTACAATGGCAAATCTGTTAATGCAAAAAGTTTATTTAAAATTCAAACATTGGGTTTAGTGCAAGGAAGTCTCGTAATACTATCAGCCGAAGGAGATGATGAGCAAAAAGCAATTGAACATTTATCAAAAATAATGACAGAATTAGAATAAATTATTTTTATAAAATAATTTGTGAAATTTCTAAAAATACCGGAGGTTATATAAAAAAACTTCCGGATTATTTAATGATACAGATGTATTCGCCTGATATTCCATATTTTCCATCTCTTAATAGACAAATTTTATTATTAAAGGTAATGTTATGATTTCAGGCATTTTAGCATCACCGGGTATAGCTTTCGGCACTGCTCTTTTATTAAAAGAAGAAGAAATTGTTATTCACCGGAAAATAATTACTACTGAAAATATTACAAAAGAAATACAAAGATTTTTTGAAGGTAGAAAAAAATCAATACAACAATTGACAGAAATCAAAATTAAGACACGAGAAAAATTTGGAGAAAAAAAAGAAAGTATTTTTGAAGGTCATATTATGCTTCTTGAGGATGAAGAGTTAGAAAAAGAAATAATATCCTTAATAAAAGAAAAAAAAATATCTGCTGCAGCAGCAACAGAGGTAGTAATTGAAGGACAAGCAAAAGCTCTAGAAGAATTAAAAGATGAATATTTAAAAAATAGAGCAATAGACGTAAGAGATATTGGAAGTCGTTTATTAAAAAACATACTTAATCTCAACATTATTGATTTAGACAATATAAGAAATGAAGTGATTTTAATTGCAAAAGATTTAACTCCTTCAGAAACAGCTCAAATTAATCTAAAATATATTTTAGGATTTATTACTGATTTAGGAGGCAAAACATCACATACTTCAATTATGGCAAGATCATTAGAAATTCCTGCGATTGTCGGAACCGGAAATATAACGAATATAGTAAAAAAGAATGATTATATTATTCTAGATTCTATTAATAATCAAATTTTTATCAATCCATCTAAAGAACTGATTAATAAAAAAGAAGAATTAAAAAAGAATTTTATTATCAAAAAAAATAAATTAATAAATCTAAAAAATTTATGTGCTACCACTCTTGACGGACATAACATAAAGATTGGTTCTAATATTGGTAATATACAAGACATTTATTCTGCAAAAAAAAATGGTGCTGAATGTATTGGTCTTTACCGAACAGAATTTTTATTTATGGGAAGAAATTGTTTGCCAACTGAAGATGAACAATTTCAAGCATATAAAAAAATTGCTGAATTAATGAAGGACAAAGCTGTTATTATAAGAACTATGGATATTGGTGGAGATAAAGATTTACCTTATATGAATTTACCCAAAGAAGATAATCCTTTTCTTGGATGGCGTGCTATACGCATTTCAATGGATCGCAAAGAAATATTACACGCTCAATTAAATGCCATTCTTAGAGCTTCTGCCTTTGGAAAAATATATATTCTATTTCCGATGATAATATCTGTAGAAGAAATTAGAATTTTAAAACTAGAAATTAAAAAAATTCAAATTCAATTAAATAATAATAATATATTATTTGATAAAAATATCAAAATTGGCATTATGATAGAAACGCCTGCATCAGCAATAATAGCAGAGCATTTAATAAAAGAAGTAGATTTTTTTAGTATTGGAACTAATGATTTAACACAATACACTTTGGCTGTTGATAGAGGCAATAAGTTAATTTCACATCTTTACAATCCCATGAACCCATCTGTTTTAAAATTAATCAAACAAGTCATTGATGTGGCACATTCAGATGGAAAATGGACTGGAATGTGTGGAGAGCTAGCAGGGGATGAACGTGCAACTATTCTACTATTAGGAATGGGACTAGATGAATTTAGTATGAGTTCAATTAGCATTCCTAAAATCAAACAAATAATTCGCAAAACATCTTTTTATGATGCGCAAAAACTAGCACAAAAAGCATTAAAAATGCCAACTTCAGAAGAAATAATTCATTTACTAGAAACCTTTAATAATACTTAAAAAGTAATATAACAAAAATAAAAAAACCAGGTAATTAGGAGAAAAAAATGAGTTTCTTGTCTAATCTTTTTAATAATAAAAAACCCATTTTTTCCAAAAAAATAGAAATCATTGCACCATTATCAGGTGAAATAGTAGACATTGAAGATGTACCAGATGTCGTTTTTTCTAATAAAATTGTAGGTGATGGAATAGCAATTAAACCCTTAGGAAATCAAATACTTGCACCAGTAAACGGAACTATTGGAAAAATATTTGAAAGTATGCATGCTTTTTCAATTATTTCAGAAGATAACGTTGAATTATTTGTACATTTTGGAATTGATACTGTACAACTAAAAGGAAAAGGTTTTAAAAAAAAAGCAGAAAATAATCAAAAAGTAAAAATAGGAGATGAAATTATTATATTTGATTTAGATTTTTTAACAAACCAATCTAAATCTATTTTAACTCCTGTTGTTATATCTAACATGGAAAATTTTAAAAAAATAAAAAAATCATCTGGTACTATTGTTGCTGGAAAAACAGTTATTATGTCTGTATATAATTGATTTTCAATATAAAAACGGTGCTATTATTTAGTACCGTTTTAATGTATTTTGAATAATAGTTAAAATTTTTAAAAGGAAAATAAATGATTGATTTATATACATTAATTACCTCTATTATTATTGGAGTAATAGAGGGCATAACAGAATTTCTTCCTATTTCTTCTACAAGTCACATGATTATAATTTCTCATTTATTAAATATAGAAAATAACAATACAAAAATGTTAGAAATATTTATTCACTTTGGTTCCGCATTGGCAATCTTATGTTTTTTTCATAAAAAAATCTTTCAAATAATTAGATTTAAAAAAAATAATTTAAATAAAAAAAAACATATTCATGTTCTCATTGCTAATTTACCTACAATATTTGTGGGACTAATATATTACAAACAAATTAAATTGTTATATAATATAAATAATATTATTTATTCATCAATATTAGGTGGATGTTTCTTATTAATATCTGAAATATTTAAACCAAAAATATCTAATACAAATAATATTAATGATATCAATTTATTTCAATCAATAATAATTGGCTTTTTTCAAACTTTTTCTTTATATCCCGGTTTTTCAAGATCTGGAGTAACTATAGGAACTGCAATACTATTAGGAATTAAACGATCTACTGGAATAGAATTTTCCTTCATAATATCTATCCCATTGTTAATGGGAGCATCTTTTTTTGATTTAATTAATAATTTTAATAATATAAAAATATTAAATATTCCAATATTTTTTATTGGATTTATAGTTTCTTTTATAGTATCTCTTCTATTCATTAAGAAATTATTAAAAATTATCAACAAAACATCGTTAATATTTTTTGGAATATATCGCTTTATAATAGTTGTATTAATTTACTTTATTCACTAAAAATATTTTTACATCTCAACAAAAAATCCAATGTTTTTAAGACGCCATAATTCAAGTTTTTTAATTCTTAATCGCATCAATTCATCTTTTATTTGATATCCCTTAAACCCTTTTTTCAAAATTAATGTAATTGAAATATTTTGTACAACAGAAAAACACTTTTCTAAAAAATAACTAGATTTAGATTGATTTAAAAAATTAAAATTACTTAATAATTGTAATTTTTTAACACGTTCAGGCTTTCTCCAGGCATCAATTTTTAAAAATAATTTTATAATATTTTTAGATGATTGATAATAAACAGTACTTAAAAAAAAACAAAAACCAGCATTTAAAACAGCTAAATCTCTGATATAGGATGGAATATTAAAACGTTTACATAAATTATTAATAATATAAGCAGAACATTCATTAAAAAATGTTTCTGAAGAATATGAATGAATTTGATTAATAGATAAAAATTGACAAAGATATGAAAAACGAATATCAACATCTTTATTAACAAGTGATATTTTAGCCAATCCCATTAATATAAAATTTTTATTAAGTATTTTTTTCAAAAAATCAATATTAAAAAATATTCTTTTTTCATATAAAGGATACATTTCTGGAAAAAATAATTGCAAAGCTTTACAAGTATATAAAACTTGAAAATATACATGGGGATTTAAAGTTTTAAAAGCCTTTTCAGTTTCATTCCATATTCTATGCGAAGTTAAATATAATAGTTCTTTTTTTTTCACTAAAATACACATTAATGACATAGTTTCTTTTGCGATTGTAAATCCCAAATGAACTAAAGTAGCAGCAAATCTTGCTGTACGCAAAATACGTAATGGATCTTCTGTAAAAGATTCTGAAATATGTCTTATTAAACCACATTTAATATCTTTTTTCCCTTGAAAAGGATCAATATAATTACCGTGCTCATCTTGAGCAATAGCATTAATTGTCAAGTCTCTTCTTATTAAATCTTCTTCTAAAGTAACATTTGAGCTATAATCAGTCTCAAAACCTGTATAACCTGTACCAGATTTTCTTTCTTTTCTTGCTAAAGCGTATTCTTCATGTGTTTCTGGATGTAAAAAAACTGGAAAATCCTTGCCTACTTGTTGAAAATTTTTTTCCAATAATATTTTTTTTGAACCACCAACAATTACCCAATCTTTATCTTTAACAGGTAAATTCAGTAAAGAATCACGAACAGCACCTCCAACTAAATATATTTTCATAATAATTTCTCATACTAAAAAATAAAATTTTTTTTAAGATAAAATATCTTAAATAGATTATTTATTATTTTTAATTTAACTCTTGTAATAATCTTATGGATCATATATAAAAATTATATTGTCTTTTGAAAATTGATAAAAATTTATATTTCTAAGAAATTTATTAAATATTTAATTATTTATTAAATCATTTATATTTATAGAGATAATATTATGAAGAAAAAACTAATCGATTTTACGAACACATTCGTACTAGTTGTTGGAGATATTATATTAGATTGCTATTGGTCTAGCAAAAGTAATTACTTATTATCTGAACAATTAACACCAATTCTATTAATTAATCAAGTTAAAAAACAACCAGGAGGCGCTGCTAATGTAGCTAAAAACATTGCAGAAATTGGAGGTAGTTCTAAAATTATTGGATTTATAGGTATGGATCATGAAGGTTTGATATTAAAAAAACTGATGACTCATATTAGGATTTATTGTGATTTTATTGCTATAAAAAAAAATAAAACAATTACTAAAATTAGGATTTTATCAGAAGAAAAACAATTAATGCGAGTAGATTTTCAAGAAAAATATATTTCTAAAAAAATTGACGTATTGTATAAAAAAATTGTTAATTCATTATCATATTTTAAAATTTTAGTATTATCAGATTATGCAAAAGGAACTTTAGTACATATAAAAAAAATAATTAATTTAGCAAAAAAAATGTCAATCCCGATTCTTATAGATCCGAAAGGAATAGATTTTAAAAAATATTCTGGTGCTAGTTTATTAACACCAAATCTTGCTGAATTTGAAAAAATAGTTGGAAAATGTTATAAAGAAAATGAAATTTTACAAAGAGGAATGAAATTATTATCTGAACTCAATTTATCGGCATTATTAGTAACTCGCTCTAAACATGGAATGACTTTATTTCAATCTCATAAAAAACCAATACATTTTCCCGCAATAGAAAAAATAGCATCTGATGTTACTGGTGCAGGAGATACAGTAATTGCTATAATTGCAACTTCTTTAGCAAAAGGATATTCTTTAGAAGAAGCATGTTTTTATGCAAACGTTGGTGCGAGTATAGTTATAAAAAAAATTGGCACTGAAACACTTACAATTAATGAGTTAAATGGAGTATTAAATTATCACTAAAAAATAATATTTATTTTGTTTAAAAAAACAATACGAGTAAATATTACTTATAACACTTACCTAAAAATATTATTCAAACTTCAAATTTCTACGTTGCTCTTAGATTTAATTCAATATATAATATAGATAATTCTTATTTTTATAAAAATTTTTAAAAATCAGATAAAACTTTATTAATATAGATTATTTTTTTAATCAGTTAATTTTATTAGGGTTTTTATGATGAACCGAAGACTCCTATCTGAATTTGGAACAGCTAAAGAAAGAATCCAAAAAGCTATACTTGCGTTAAAATCTGGTCAAGGAATTATTATATTAGATGACGAAAAACGTGAAAATGAAGGAGATCTTGTATTTTCATGCGAAAACATGACGGTAGAGCAAATGGCTTTAAGCATTCGGTATGGCAGTGGTATTGTATGTCTTTGTATTACCGAATCTAAATGTAAACAACTTAATTTACCTATGATGGTCGCAAAAAATACTAGTGCATATCGAACCGGATTTACAGTAACAATAGAAGCTTCAAAAAACATTTCTACTGGTGTATCAGCCCAAGACAGATTAACTACTATACAAACAGCAATGGCTGACAATGCTCAACCAAGTGACTTAAATAGGCCCGGACATGTATTTCCCTTAAGAGCCAATAGTGGTGGAGTTTTAGCTAGAGCAGGACACACAGAAGCTGCTATTGAAATTATCTCTCTAGCAGGTTTTAAACCCGCCGGAGTGATCTGTGAATTAACAAATAGAGATGGTACTATGGCTCGTACACCCGAAATAATAGCATTTTCTAAAAATAAAAAAATGCCAATAGTAACTATTCAAGACTTAATTTGGTATATTAAAAATACATAGATATATAATTGAAAAACATTTTAAGAAAATTTTTTATAACACATATTACTTATAGACCATTTTGGTTTTACTAATATTTCTAATTGAGGATATTCAGCTTCTTTATAACGTAATAAACCAAGATATGCAATCATTGCGGCATTATCTGTACAAAAATCTAAACTAGAAAAAAAAACTTGACCATTAAAATACTCTTTAACCATTTTTTCGGCCTTTTTTCGTAAAATATAGTTTGCACTAACACCACCAGCTATAATTAAACGTTTCCATTTTTTTTTAGTTAATGCCTTTTTGGTTTTAATTAATAATATATCAATTACTGCATCTTCAAAAGCCCTGGCAATATTGGCTTTTTCTTGTATACTTTGATTAGATTTTTTGATTACTTGAGCAGCATAAGTTTTTAAACCCGAAAAACTAAAATTCAAACTTGGATCATGTATCATAGGTCGAGGAAAGTAAAAAGATTTTTTAATTCCACTTCGAGCTAGTTTAGATAATTCAGGACCACCTGGATATTTTAATCCTAATAGTTTTGCTGTTTTATCAAATGCTTCACCTGCTGCATCATCTAAACAATTTCCTAATATTTCATATTCACCTAATCTATAAGCAGCAATAATTTGTGTATGTTTTCCAGAGACTAATAATCCAATAAATGGAAATTCGATTAACGTGCAATCTAACATTGGTGATAACAGATGCCCTTCCATATGATTAACTGGAATAACTGGGATATTCAAAGATAACCCTAAAGAACATGCAAACGTGGCGCCTACTAATAAAGAACCAACTAAACCAGGACCAGCAGTATATGAAATAAGATCAATACCTTGAAAAATCTTTTTTTTATAAAATATTTTTTTTAACAAAAAAATCATCGCTTTCATATGCTCTCGAGATGCTAATTCAGGAATAATACCTCCATACATATTATGTAATTTTTTTTGATTGTATATTTCATTTATCAAGAGTCCCTCTTCACTATCATAGATTGCAATACCTGTATCATCACAAGAAGTTTCGATACCTAAAACTTTCATAAGTTCACACCTAACTATTAAAAAATCAAAAATAAAAATATATTATGCTAATAGTATTCTCAAAATTATATTATAAAAATTTATTTAAAATAAAATTAAATATAAAAATGATACTTTACAATATAACACTTATTGATATAGGATCTATTATATTAAAAAATCTCCTAGAATCTGTTCTAATAAACCATTGAGGTCGATATTGGATGCCAGTAATAAAAGTACGTGAAAATGAACCATTTGATGTAGCACTGCGTCGCTTTAAACGATCTTGTGAAAAAGCTGGAATTTTGGCTGAAATTCGTCGAAGAGAATTTTATGAAAAACCCACTACTGAACGCAAGCGAGCAAAAGCTTCAGCTGTTAAACGTCTTGCTAAAAAACTTACGAGAGAAAATGCAAGACGTATTCGTATGTACTAAATATATTTTCAAACAATCAAAAAAAACCGTTCTTCTTCAAGAACGGAAATATAATTATAATTACAAAAATATATGTCTAGGAAAATACCTAAATATTTCATCAGTGAACTACTCTCTCGAACTAATATTGTAGAACTAATTAGCACACGTCTCACATTACAAAAAAATGGTAAAAACTACCGAACAAACTGTCCTTTTCATCATGATAAAACTCCATCTTTTACTGTCAGTCATGAAAAACAATTTTACTATTGCTTTGGATGTAATATATATGGAAATGCAATTGATTTTTTAATACAGTACGAACATTTAAGCTTTCTAGAAAGTATTGAAGAACTTTCAATAATTCATGGCATTAAAATACCTTTTAAAAGAACATTAGAAAATAATATTTATATTAAACAACAAAAATTATATTTACTAATGGAAAAAATGTGCAAACTATATCAAAAAAATATAACTAAAACTAGTTTAGCTTATCAATATTTAGCTAAAAGAGGGATCGATAAAAAGATGATTGATTCTTTTTTAATTGGATTCTCTAGTCTCGAATGGAATATTTTTTACAAAAACTGTTATATAAGCAAAGAATTTGAAAAAGAATTATTAAATAATAACATAATTTCTATTAGTAAAAAAGGATATAAATATGATCGATTTCAAGGGCGTATAATATTTCCTATACAAGACCATCATGGTAGAGTTGTAGGTTTTGGAGGTCGTTCATTAAACAATATTTTACCAAAATATCTTAATTCACCTGAAACAAATATTTTTCATAAAAGAAAACAAATTTACGGACTTTATCAAGTTAAAAAAAATCATACTAAACCAATGTATTTATTAGTTGTTGAAGGGTATATTGATGTTATAACACTCACACAATATAATATTAATTATGTAGTTTCTTCTTTGGGTACTGCAACAACAAGTGAACATATTCAAATTCTATTTAAAAATACGGACACAGTTATATATTGTTATGATGGTGATGATGCAGGAAAAGATGCAGCCTGGAGAACTTTAAAAAAAGCATTACCATATATATCAGATAAAAAAACATTAAAATTTATTTTGTTACCTAAAAACGAAGATCCTGATTCTATTATTAGAAAAGAAGGCAGAAAAAAATTTCAAATGCGTATCGATAATGCAATTACCATGCCAAAGTTTTTTTTTCAACATATATTAAAAAATATTGATTTATCTTCTAATGAAGACAAATTTCATTTAAGTGTACGCGCGTTACCTTTAATTAATATTATTTCTAGTGATACAATACGAATTTACTTACGTCAAATATTAGCTAGAATGATAGGGATTTTAGACGATAATCAATTTGAAAAATTTTTATACGAACAAGAAATAAAAAAAAGTCAAAAATCATACTTTCAAATCAAAAGAACACCAATGCGAACTCTTATAGGACTACTTGTACAAAATCCTAGTCTATCAAAAATAGTACCTACAACGATAAAATTAAAAAATTTAAAAGTAAAAGGACTCCCTATTTTTTTGGAAATCTTAAAAACATGTCTTGATAATCCCAATATTAATACAGGTCAATTATTAGAATTCTATAGAGATACTGAAATAATTAATATTTTAAAGATTTTAGCAAGATGGGATCTTATGATAGTTAAAAAAGAAATTCAAAATATGTTTTTAGATTTATTAACAAATATATATGATAAAATTCTTGAAGAAAGACAAGAATACTTGATTGCACAAGAAAGAGTCAAGGGATTAACAATGAATGAAAAAAAAGAAATTTGGTTTATTAATAAAAAATTATCAAAAAAAGTAAAATTAAGTGTTTTAAAACATTAGACACTGATTATATGTATTAAAAATTTAAGATAATTTTATTATTCATTATTGACGGAATAGTCAATTAATATTCATTAAATTAACCGAATCTGGATATCATCTTATGGATCAAAACCCACAGTCGCAACTTAAGCTACTTGTTACACATGGTAAGGAGCAAGGGTATTTAACCTATGCAGAAGTTAATGATCATCTACCAGAAGATATTATTGATTCTGAACAAATCGATGATATCATTCAGATGATTAATGATATGGGAATTCCAGTAGTTGAAGAAGCACCGGATGCTGATGATTTAATCTTAAATGAAATAAACACAGATACAGATGAAGATGCAGTCGAAGCAGCAACACAAGTATTATCTAGTGTAGAATCAGAATTGGGCCGTACTACTGATCCTGTTCGCATGTATATGAGGGAAATGGGAAGTGTAGAATTATTAACACGAGAAGGAGAAATTGATATAGCCAAACGTATCGAGGAAGGAATTAATCAAGTTCAATGTTCAGTTTCTGAATATCCTGAAGCTATTACTTATCTTCTTGAACAATACGATCGTATTAAAACTGGTCAAATAAGATTGTCTGATATAATAACAGGTTTTGTAGATCCTAATGCAGAAGAAATATTTTCTCCTACAGCAATTCATATAGGTTCTGACCTTTTAGATGAAGAACAAAACACTGAAGACGATGAAGAACCAAATGCTCAGGAAGATGAAGATGATAACAGTATAGATCCAGAATTAGCTAATGAAAAATTTTCTGAATTAAGAATACAGTATAACAATACAAATAATACAATAAAAACTAAAAATAGAACACATAAAGATTCATTATTAGAAATTTATAATCTTTCAGAAGTTTTTAAACAATTCAGACTCGTTCCTAAACAATTCGATCATTTAGTTAATAATATGCGCTATATGATGGAAAGAGTACGAAGACAAGAAAGAATTATCATGAAATTATGCGTTGAAAAATGTAAAATGCCAAAAAAAAATTTTATTAAAATTTTTCCAGGGAAAAAAATTAATAATAATTGGTTAATAAAAGAACAAAATAAAAATCAACCATGGTCTGAAGATTTAAAAAAGGTTCAAGAAGACGTTTCTATTAGTATTAAAAAATTAATTAAAATAGAAAAAGAAACTGGTTTAACAATTGAACAGGTAAAAGATATTAACAAAAGAATGTCTATAGGAGAAGCAAAAGCTCGAAGAGCAAAAAAAGAAATGGTAGAAGCTAATTTAAGATTAGTTATTTCTATTGCAAAAAAATACACAAATAGAGGATTGCAATTTTTAGATTTGATTCAAGAGGGAAATATTGGTTTAATGAAAGCAGTAGACAAATTTGAATATCGTCGTGGTTATAAATTTTCAACTTATGCTACTTGGTGGATTAGACAAGCAATTACTCGTTCCATTGCCGATCAAGCTCGTACTATTCGAATACCAGTTCATATGATTGAAACAATCAATAAACTCAATCGTATCTCTAGACAAATGTTACAAGAAATAGGTCGCGAACCTACTCCAGAAGAATTATCTGAAAAAATGCTTATCCCTGAAGATAAAATTAGGAAAGTATTAAAAATAGCCAAAGAACCAATATCTATGGAAACTCCTATTGGAGATGATGATGATTCACATTTAGGTGATTTTATCGAAGATACCACTTTAGAACTACCACTAGATTCTGCTACATCTGAAAGTTTAAGATCAGCAACACATGACGTTTTATCAGGTTTAACAGCTCGTGAAGCCAAAGTGCTACGTATGCGTTTTGGAATAGATATGAATACTGATCATACTTTAGAAGAAGTTGGAAAACAATTTGATGTAACTCGAGAAAGAATTCGTCAAATAGAAGCAAAAGCACTTAGAAAACTACGTCATCCAAGTAGATCAGAAGTATTGCGTAGTTTTTTAGATGATTAAAATAACATTGTTTAATATAAAATAAAACTTCTGTACTTAATATTAGTAATATATTTATATTACCTTTCTTCAATAAAAACAGAAGTTTTTATTTTATATAGATGAAAATTTAAATTAAATACCATCTCCATATTGAAATCTATTAATATATGAAAAATCATTTAATGCTTCTTGAGAAGAATACTTTTGACTATCTAATGGATTAACAATTTTTGCCGGAACTCCAACAACTGTTACATATGGAGGAACATTTTTTAGAACTATTGAACCCGCACCTATTTTTGCTTCTAAACCTACTTCAATATTTCCTAAAATTTTTGCCCCAGCACCGATAATAACTCCTTTTCGAATAGTAGGATGTCTATTTTTACTAAAATTCTTTCCTGTTCCTCCTAATGTTACTGAATGAAAAATTGAAACATTATCTTCTATAATCACACCCTCCCCAATAACAATGCCCGTCGCATGATCTAGCATGACACCAGATCCAATACAAGCAGCCGGATGAATATCAACTGAAAATTCCGAAGATATTCTATTTTGTAAATATTTAGATAATGAAGTATTTTTAATCCCCCAAAGATAATGGCTTAATCTATAAGCTTCTAGTGCATGAAAACCTTTTAAATATAATAAAGGTGTTAAATAATCTTTAACTGCTGGATCTCGCTGTAATATAGCTTGAATATCTTGTACTATAAACTTTAACATAAAAGAATTATTTAAATAAATGTTATCAAATATATTTTGTATTTTTTTTTCAGAAACAATAGATGTAGATAATTTATTTGCTAATATATAACTTAAAGAACTATTTAAATTTTTATGCTTTAATATACTATTATAATAAAAATCTGATAAAATTGGTTCTTTTTTCAATAAAATAGAAACTTCGAAAATTATTTTTTCCCATATTTTTGATATTTCTAAAAAATACATAATTTTCTCCTCAATAAATGTTTATAGTGTTTTATAATTATCATTTATACTTTTTTTTCAAATTTTATATGATTGTAATAAATCGCATCAAAGTTGATAGGTTCAAGATTCATCTGTGGAAAACTGCCATAAGATATTAAATTAGATATACATGTACGAGCATAAGGAAATAAAATATTTGGACAATAAGAGTATAAACAATGTTTTAGTTTTTTTTCGTTCAAATTGGCAATAAAAAAAATACCCGCTTGATCTACTTCACACAAAAACACTAAATCTTCTTTAATTTTAACAATAACTCTCACTTGTAAAACAATTTCAAAAATATTATCTTCTATTTTTTTAGACGTCGTATTTAAATTCAATTGTACAACCGGTTTCCAACTTACATGAAAAATATTTGGTGTATTAGGTGCTTCAAAAGAAGCGTCTTTTATATAAATACGTTGAATTTCAAAGGATTTTTTTTTGATTTTTTCTTCTGACATAATATATCCATAAAAATTAATAAGTATATATTCGTTAAAAAATTTTAATTTGATTAAAGTTTTTTAAAGTAATAAAAAATAAATTTATTCAAGAGAAATCATACATTTATATCTTCATAAAATAATTGTTAAGATTTTTTTTCTTTGGTAACTAGTGGCAAATATTCTAAATTCCAGGAATGTATACCATTGTTTAAAATATAAATATGATTAAATCCGTATTTTAAAAATGCTTGAATACATTTATTATATTTATATGTTTCATTTAATATAAGAATAATAGGAGAAGATTTATATATTTCTATTTCTTTAAAGTTGCTTAAAAAAATTTTGTTTAATGGAAAATTAATAGAATTAACAATATGACCTTTGTTAAAAAAATCTGAGGAACGAGTATCAATTATAATAGCACGATGTTGATTGATCAGTTTAATTGCTTGAATATTATTAATAATTTTAGATTTAATAAATATATTTCTTATTGATAAAAATATTGCTAAAACAAGAAAAAAAAACCATATAATAAAAAGTATAATATTTTCACTAATGAACAACATTACATCTCGCATAAATTATATTTCCTATATTTTATATATTAATTTTGTTAGTGATATTATTAACTAGCATTTAAAAAATTTTAAATACTAGTTAACAATAATACAAAAAAAATAAAACATTAAAAAATATTTAATCTTTTTTTCGCCTTGATAATTTCTTCATAAACTTGAGATGGTGCCACACCACCTTGAGATATTCTTTTTTCAAGACAAGCTTCTAAAGTGATATTTTGATATATATCATCTTCAATAAGATTACTATAAATTTTAAATATAGATAACTCTAAATTATTTAAAGATTTTTTTTCAGTAATTGCTCGAAGTACTAATTGACCAGATATATTATGCGCTTCACGAAAAGGTACTCCTTTTTTTACTAAATAATCCGCAATTTCTGTGGCGTTAGAATATCCTTCTTCTGCAGCTTTACGACACGATTTATTTTTAATTTTAATATTTTTTAATACTAGCATTGCTATGCATAAACAATCATTCCATGTTTTTATTGCATCAAATAAACCTTCTTTATCCTCTTGCATATCTTTATTATAAGATAAAGGGAGAGATTTTAATATCACTAAAATAGACATCAAAGAACCATGAACACGCCCACATTTAGCACGAATGAGTTCTAATGCATCTGGATTTTTTTTTTGCGGCATTAGAGAGGAGCCTGATGTAATTAAATCAGATAGTTCAATGAAATCAGCTTCACCAGAATTAAAAAAAATTAAATCTTCAGAAAATCTCGATAAATGCATCATACTAATTGATGCAGATGATAATAATTCAATAATATAATCTCGATCAGAAACACTATCTAATGCATTATTAGTAGCAGAATCAAAACCCATCGATAAAGCAAGTTCTTCACGATTAATATTCCAAGCTGTTCCAGATAAAGCACCAGAACCTAAAGGACTTACATTTAATCTCTTTAAAACATCTTCTAACCGACTAGCATCTCTTCTTAACATTTCTACGTAAGCTAAACACCAATAAGAAAAAGTAATAGGTTGAGCTCGTTGTAAATGAGTATATCCCGGCATAATTATATTATAATTTGACTCAGCGCTTAAAACAAAATGTTTCTGCAAATCAATAATATTCTCTAATAAAATATAAATCTTACTTCTACACCACAATCTTAAATCAGTAGTAATTTGATCGTTACGACTGCGACCAGTGTGTAATTTTTTACCTAATTTCCCAATTTTATTAATAAGCTTTTCTTCAACCCAACTATGAATGTCTTCACAATTACTTGAAATAATATTTTGAGTTTTGTCTTTAATTTCTCTTAATAACAAAAGAAGTGCAGACTCTATTGTCATTTGTTCTTTTTTAGTTAGAATACCACTCTTCATTAGAGTTTTAGACCAAGCAATTGAAGCAATTATATCTTCTTCTGCTAAAACATAATCAAAAGACAATGACGTATTAAATTTTTTAAACAACTCATGAGATTCATTAATGAATCGTCCACCCCAAAGTGTCATATATTTTCTCTATAAAAAAATGCAAAAATAATATTAACTTCCATAGTTAAAAGTCTTTTTTTTCTTTTTTAAAATTATTTCAATTGATTTTTAGCACGTATTCTTGAAGAAAGAGAAAAAAGACGAATAAAACCATGTGCATCTGATTGTTCATAAACTTCATCTTCACCAAAAGTTGCATATTCTATAGAATATAACGAATTAGGTGAGTTTTTTTGAACAGCTGTTACACTTCCTTTATATAATTTCAATACGACTTCTCCATTGATTTGAGATGCTAAAGAATTAGCAGCAGCTTGTAAAGATTGCCGTATTGGAGAAAACCAACGTCCATCATATACAACTGAAGACATTTCTAATCCTATTTTTTCTCGCCACTGAAAACTTTCACGATCTAATACTAGTTGTTCAATTGCTTTTATAGCTGTAGTAATAATAGTTCCACCAGGTGTTTCATAACATCCCCTAGATTTGATTCCAATTAATCTATTTTCAATAATATCAATTCTCCCAACTCCATGCTTTGAACCAAAATAATTTAATTTTTCTACACACTGTAATGGATTCATTTTTTCATGATTAACCGATATTACAGAACCTTCTTCTATCTTTAATAAAATATATTCGGGTTTTTCTGGAGCATCTTCAGGATTAACTGTCCAATCCCAACAATCTTCATTAGATTGATTCCAAGGATCTTCAAGTAATCCTCCTTCTGTAGAAATATGCCAAGAGTTTTCATCTTTACTGTAAATTTTGTCTAGTGTTGCTTTTATAGGAATATTTCTTTCATGTAAATATTTTAATAATGATTCCCTTGAATTAAGATTCCATTCTCGCCATGGAGCTATTACATGCAAGTTTGGTGCTAATGCTGCATAAGTCATTTCAAAGCGAACTTGATCATTACCTTTACCAGTAGCACCATGACATAATGAATCTGCTCCAATATTTAATGCTAGTTCTACTTGTTTTTTTGCAATAATAGGCCTAGCTAATGCTGTTCCTAACAAGTAGTTACCTTCATATAATGCACCGGTTTTTAAAATAGGATATACATAATCTTTTATAAATTCTTCTTTTAAATCAAAAATATGACAACTAGACGCCCCAGACTTAAGCGCTTTTTTTTCGATCCCATTTAAATCTTTTTTAGATTGTCCTATATCGGCAACAAAAGCAATCACTTCAACATGATAATTTTCTTTAAGCCATGGAATGATTGCTGAAGTATCTAAACCACCCGAATAAGCTAAAACAACTTTATTAATATTTTTCTGAATCATTGTTTACACCTACTATATTTATAGTAAAATTAATTAAAAACTCGTGTACCAATATTTATACCATTAAACAACAGCTTTAATTCTTCTGTATTTTGCCAACTAGCTATATCCACGGAACGATGTAAAATTTTTACTGCTTCTAACGCTGCATTTACTTTTATAATCATACCGTCAGTAATAATTCCTTGTGCAATCAATTTTTGAGCTTGAATACTATTAATTTCTGGAATTCTTTGACCTTTTCCATCTAATACAGAACTTATATCAGATAATAAAATTAAATTAGCTTGTAAAGTAGTGGCCAATGCTGTTGCTGCTAAATCAGCATTCACATTCATTAATAAACCGTCATTAGTAATTCCGATAGAACTAATAATTGGCAACATTCCTTCTTTGCATAGTTTAGTTAAAAACAAAGGCGATCCTGGTGTTACTTTTCCTACATGCCCTAAATCTTCATCTAATTTTTCCACATGAATACTTTGACCATCTGCTAAGCATAATCCTACAGCATTTATTTTATATTTTAATGCCCATGCAAGAAGGGTTTTATTAGCAGTTCCAGCTAATGCGCCTGTAATAATGTTAATATGTTCAAATGGAGTAATACGTAAACCATTTTTCTTTTGTATTGGCAAAGAAAGTTTCTTCATTAAATCATCAATTAAACGACCTCCTCCATGAACTATTAATACGTGACGTTTATAAGATTGTCGATAATCAACTAATGCTTTAAATAAACGCATCATAGCTTTATCACTTTCTAAAAGAACACCACCTAATTTGATAACTAAAGGATTCATAATAAATACCTCATTGTTAATTAGATAATTGATTCTGTTTCAGAAAAACCAAACCGAATATTAAAACACTGTACTGCTTGTGCAGCAGCACCTTTTAACAAATTATCTTCTGCAGCCACAACTACTATATATTTATCTTTAATAACAAAACCAATATCACAAAATGGCGAATTTTCCACTGATTTAATACTGGGTAAAAATTTCTCAGATATACGAATTAAAGGCTTTTTTTGATATGTATTATAAAAAATGTTGTATATATCAACTGATTTGATATCATATTTTAATTTACATGTAATCGTAGTAATAATACCCCGAGAAAAAGAACCTAGATGTGGAATAAAAATTACTGGAATACCTAAATGCTCTATAATTTCAGGAGTATGACGATGAGTAAAAATATTATATGGTTGTAAACTTACTTCGCAAAAACTGTTATTTGCATTAGATTTCCTACCAGCACCACTGACACCACTTACAGCATTGATAATTGGTATATTTGTACCGCAAAGAATTTTTTCCTGTATAAGCGGTTTTAACGCCAATTGAATACAAGTTGCATAGCATCCTGGAACTGCAATTAGCTGTGCTTTTTTAATTTTTTTTTCTTGCCATTCCGCTAATCCATATACCGACTGTTCTAAAAGTTCTTTATATTGATGAACAAAACCATAATAATCTAAATACACTCTACTATTTCTTAATCTATAAGAAGCTGAAAGATCAAACACAACACAATTAGGTGACAAAAAGAAAGGAACGAGAGAATGACTTACATGATGATCTGTTGCTAAAAAAACGGCATCAATATCTTTTTTAATTAGATTTGCATTGCTTATAGATTCAAATTTTAAATCTATAATATTTTTAAATTGTTGATGAACATCAGAAAACGATTTACCTATATCTATACTATTTTTTGAAACAAATATCTTTTTTATACTGGCAAAAGTATGACGATTCATATAATTTACTAATTCTGCACCAGCATATCCACTAGCACCAACAATTAATATATTCAACATAAAGTTAATACACCTTAAATAAAAACTACGATTTATAAATTAAATAATGTATTTGACTTTATAATAAAAATATATTTAATATTATTAATATATTGATCAATTGTCTATTTATGAATAAAATATTTTGAATGTCAACAATAAATTTTTAAAGTGTTTTATATGAAAAGAAAAATACCATCTTTTATTGAAATATATAGGTCATTAATTAAAATCCCTACAATTAGCAGTGATAATATACTCCTTGATAAAAGTAATAAAAATTTTATTGATTTGTTATCTAATTATTTTGCTGATTTAAATTTTTCAATACAAACTAAGCAGATTATTCATACTGATAAGTATAACATGTTAGCTCGTATCGGTTCAGGACAAGGAGGACTGCTATTATCTGGACACTCAGATACAGTAGATTTTGATGAAAAAACATGGACTAAAGATCCATTTACATTAACTGAACAAGATAATAAATTTTATGGATTAGGAGCAATAGATATGAAAGGTTTTTTTGTTTTTATATTAGATGTCATATCTTCTATAAATACAAAAAAACTCACTAAACCAATTTATATTCTTGCGACAGCTAATGAAGAAACAGACATGTCTGGAGCTAAGTATTTTATAGAATCTAGCACTATTAAACCCGAATGTATAATAATAGGAGAACCTACATCTTTACAATTAATAAATGCACACAAAGGACATATATCTTATTCGATTGAAGTTATCGGGAAAACTGGACATGCTAGTAATCCGGAAGATGGTATTAACAGTATTGAAATCATGCATAGTATTATTCAGCGCTTATTATTATTAAAAAATTTTTTAAAACAAAAATATCAGCATAAAAATTTTTCTATTCCGTATCCAACTATGAACTTGTCTTCTATACATGGAGGCGACGCAATTAATCGGATTTGTTCTATATGTACATTAAATTTAGAAATACGACCTATACCAGGATTAACTTTATTGCAAGTAGAAAAATTAATTCAAGAAAACTTACAATCAATAATAACAAGGTGGTATAATCGTATTTTTATAAAAAAACTCTATTCTTCTATTCCTTCCTATCAATGTTCTTATAAAAAAAATACTACTAGAATAGTAGAAAAATTATGCAAATCAAAATGTACAACAGTAAATTACTGTACAGAAGCACCTTTTCTTCAAAAAATTGCACCAACTTTAATATTGGGACCTGGTTCTATTGAGCAAGCACATCAACCTGATGAATATTTAGACATGTCTTTTATTAAACCTACAAAAAATATTATCAATAAATTAATACATGCATTTTGTTTTTAAATCGACGTATTTTTTATAAACCTAAAAGATGACAAATAGAATAAGTAATATCAGATTCATTTAAAGTGTAAAAATGAAAATTTTTTACTCCTTCAGAAGATAATTTTTTTACCATATCTATAGCTATACTAGCACCTATAATTTTCTCTGTCATAATATCATTATCAAGACCGTTGAAAAGTTCAAACATCCATTTAGGAATATGAACGTTTGTCATAGCTGCAAACTTCTTTAATTGTTTAAAGTTTAAAACTGGCAAAATACCTGGTATAATTTCTACGTTGATTTTATTTTTAATACAATTGTCTCGGAAATATAAATAATTATGAATATTAAAAAAAAATTGAGTAATTGCTCTATTTGCACCTGCATCAACTTTTTTCTTTAAATTAATAATCTCACATGTCATGTTTTGTGATTCTGGATGAAGTTCAGGATAAGTAGCCACAGAAATATCAAAATTAGCAATTTTTTTCAATAATATGACTAAATCTAAAGCATACATTTTATGTTTATAATGTTTTTCTAACGTATCACCTCTGAGCGCAACAATACTTGTAATATTATTGTCCCAATAATGTTTTGCTATTTTTTTTAATTCAACAGGTGTAGAATCAACACAAGTCAAATGAGCAGATGTGAGAATTCCTGTTGTTTTATGTATCTTTTTTACAAAATTATATGTCTTTTCACGTTCGCCACTATTTGCACCATAAGTGATAGAAAAAAAATTTGGTTTTAATTTACTTAATTTTTTAACTGAACACCAAAGCTTTTCTTCTGCAATCACATTCTTGGGTGGAAAAAATTCAAAAGAACATTTTACTGTATTACGAAGATTTTCTATTTTTTGATTTATAATATCTCGATGATATTCAAAAAAAACATTCATTTGAAAGCTCCATGAAAATAATTTCATATTAAAAATTTTTATTAATATCAATAAATATAATCAAAATATCTATTGATAGTAAAAAAACTAAACAATATTTTTGATATTCTATGCACAAAAAAAATCATTTTTGCAATCAATCATTAAAAGATTTAAACACATTTGCAATAGATGTAAAAGCAAAAAAAATCATTTTTGCAAAAACAATTAAAGATCTTATTAATATCTCAAAAATGTGCAATATATCTAATACTCCTTATATAATTTTAGGAGAAGGAAGCAATACACTTTTTTTAGAAAACTATACAGGAGTAGTAATTATTAATCGAATTAAAGGTATTAAAATAACAGAAAAAAAAAATTTTTGGTTAATACATATTTTTTCAGGAGAAAAATGGCATGATTTAGTAAAATTCACTTTAAATTTAGGAATTTTTGGATTAGAAAATTTAGCTTTAATTCCTGGTTGTATAGGATCTGCAGCTATTCAAAATATTGGCGCATATGGTTTAGAATTTAAAGACTTTTGCCAATACGTGGATATATTATGTTTTAAAAAACATACAATTACAAGAATTAATAAAAATTCTTGCAAATTTTCTTATCGAAATAGTATTTTTAAAAATCAATATAGTAATCAATATGGTATTATTAGTGTTGGTATAAAAATAGTGAAAACATGGCGTCCAATTATTTTTTCTTCATTTCAAAAATATATCACACTAACAAATATTACTGCACACAATATTTTTAATCTCATATGTAAAATAAGAAAAAAAAAATTACCCGATCCCAAAAAAATTGGAAATGCTGGAAGTTTTTTTAAAAATCCTATTATTACAAAAAAAAAAGCAGAGAAACTTGCATCTTTATATCCAATACCCTTTTATCCTCAAAAAGATGGTTTAATAAAAATTTCTGGAGGATGGTTGATTGAAAATTATAAATTTAAAAATATTCACATTGGCGATGCAGCGATTTATGAAAAACAACAACTTGTATTAATTAACAAAAAAAATGCAACTTCTCAAGAAATTGTAAAATTAGCAAAAATAATACATACCTGTGTGTTTAAAAAATTCAATATATCATTGGAACCAGAAATAGATTTTATTGGACCAATAGGTAAAATAAAATCATCAGATATTTTTGAATTAAAAAAAAATAAAGTATAATATATTCTATAAATAATTAATTTTTTATAAAAAAACTTGCAATACGAATCAAAAATAATATAATATAGCTTATTTATAATTAATCTTATAAAATAATTCAAAAAAAGCAAGCCGGCTTAGCTCAGCAGGCAGAGCAACTGACTTGTAATCAGTAGGTCACCAGTTCGATTCCGGTAGCCGGCACCATATACAATAAAAAATTTATTTTTCAGGTGGGGTTCCCGAGCGGCTAAAGGGAGCAGACTGTAAATCTGCCGTCATTGACTTCGAAGGTTCGAATCCTTCCCCCACCAATTATTAACATACAATCTTATGCAATACGGATACAAAGCGGACATCGTATAATGGCAATTACCTCAGCCTTCCAAGCTGATGACGCGGGTTCAATTCCCGCTGTCCGCTAAAATAAAATTGCTGATATGGCTCAGTAGGTAGAGCACACCCTTGGTAAGGGTGAGGTCCCCAGTTCAATTCTGGGTATCAGCATAATTTAAAATTCATCTATTATCTTTATAATTTATCATTTTTTTTAAATTATCATCAAACCATTTATCATAAATCTCACCCAAATATTTTTTTTGAAATATTCTATATTTATTTCATAAATACTCGATCTATTGTAAAAAAAATAGTTCTATTATTTTTTTCTTAATTTAAAAAAGAAAAAATTTTTAGTAGATTGGCATATTTTTTCTATATTATTTTATAATTTGTAGGAGAAACTATGAATAAAAAAAATTGCAATCAAAAAAAAAATAAAATTTCAGAGAAAATGAAATGGTTGTCTATATATATACTTTTTATTCTATTATTTTTTATAAACTATTTTTATAAAACACAAATATTTGTTCAAATATTAATTATATCTTTTTTAATTCTATGTATTATTAAAATAATACTATCTACAAAAAAAGGAAAAAATTTATTTTTTTATATAAGTATGTCAAAAAATGAAATGCAAAAAATAACATGGCCTAAATATAAAGAAACTTTATATACTACGTTTATTGTTATTGCTGTAACCATTGTTATGTCTCTCCTTTTATGGGGACTAGATAGTATTATATTCCGTTTAATAGCATTTATTATTAGTTTAAGGTTCTAAAACATGTATGAGAGTCAAAAAAAAAGATGGTATGTACTACAAGCTTTTTCTGGATTCGAAGGTCGCGTAGCACAATCAATACGAGAACACGTAAAATTAAATGAAATGGAAAATTTATTTGGAGAAGTCATGGTTCCTTCTCAAGAAGTTGTTGAAATTAGAGGCGGACAACGTAGAAAAAGTGAATATAAATTTTTTCCTGGATATGTTTTAATTCAAATGATAATGACAGACTCAACTTGGCATTTGATAAGAAACGTTCCAAGAGTTTTAGGGTTTATTGGAGGAAAGTCAGATAAACCATCACCAATAAGCGATAAAGAAGTAGAAATTATCATTAATCGCTTGCGTCAAATTGGTGACAAACCAAGACCTAAAACTTTATTTGAACCGGGAGAAATGATTCGTGTAAATGATGGTCCTTTTTCAGACTTTAACGGCATTGTAGAAGAAGTAGACTATGAAAAAAGTAGACTAAAAGTGTCTGTTTCCATTTTTGGCAGATCTACTCCTGTGGAATTAGATTTTAGACAAGTTGAAAAAAATTAAAATTTTTATATAACACGAGAAAATAAATAATGGCTAAAAAAATACAATCCTATATCAAACTTCAAGTTTCAGCTGGAATGGCTAATCCTAGTCCACCTATTGGACCAGCGTTAGGTCAAAAAGGTGTTAATATTATGGAATTTTGTAAATTGTTTAATAAACAAACTGAAAATATAGAAAAAGGACTGCCTATCCCAGTAATTATTACAGTTTATTCTGATCGTTCATTTACTTTTATTACAAAAACACCTCCAGCTTCTATTTTATTGAAAAAATTGGCCGGAGTTAAATTGGGATCTAGCAAACCAAAATCAGAAACAATAGGAAAAATTACTCGTTCTCAAATAAAAGAAATAGCAACAATTAAAAATAATGATATGACGGGTTCTAGTATTGAAAGTATGATGCGATCTATTGAAGGAACTGCTAAATCTATGGGTTTAATTATTGAGGAATAATTATGAGTAAAATTATTAAAAGAATGAAAAATATTAAAAAAAATATTAATTGCAAAAAATTATATCACATTGATGAACTTATCAGTATATTAAAAGAATCATCTAACGTAAAATTTAATGAAAGTATTGATATTTCTATTAATTTAGGCATAAATTCTAAAAAATCAGATCAAAATATTCGAGGAGCAACAGTATTACCTAATGGTATTGGACGTTCTGTTCGAGTAGCTGTATTTACGCAAGGTGATAATGTTCAAATGGCTAAAAATGCGGGTGCCGAATTAATAGGAATGAACGATTTAGTTGAAAAAATTAAAAAAGAAGGTGTTAATTTTAACGTTGCTATCGCTTCACCAGACGCAATGAAATCCGTAACACAATTAGGACAAATACTTGGTCCTCGTGGTTTGATGCCTAATCCTAAGTTGGGTACGGTGACTACAAATATTTATGAAGCTGTTAAAAATGCCAAAACAGGTCAAGTCCGTTATCGTAACGATAAGAATGGAATTATTCATGCTACCATTGGTAGAATCAATTTCGATAAAAATTCTATAAAAGAAAACTTTAATGTATTTTTGGAATCTATAAAAAAGTCAAAACCACCACATTCTAAAGGAACATATATAAAAAAAATAGTATTATCGACAACTATGGGAATTGGATTAATCGTCGATCAATCTACTTTATCTTTTTAATAAAATGATTTCTACTTTACGCTATAAAAAAAATTATCTATAATAGAATCCCCTTTTTTTAATCGGCATCTAAAATTATTTTTAGTTTAATATACCTAAGAATTAATCTGATTCTAATACTACAAATTTACTATTCAATCATTTTTTATAGTTATAGTACACTAGCATATAAATTATATTTTAAAAAAATATTATTATATTAAAAATTTTTGTCACAATATTAGTTGAAAAATTATTTCTCTATAAATAAGGATAATCCGATATATGGCATTAAATCTGAATCAAAAAAAAATAATTGTATCTAAAATCCATAAAATATCTAATGCAGCACTATCTATGATCACTGCAGACTCTCAAGGTATTTGCGTTAATAAATTAAATCAGTTAAGAAAATCTGGACGTGAAATTGGAGTGACTATGAGTGTAGTTCAAAACACTCTGCTATCATTAGCAATTAAAAATACTATTTTTGAATGTTTAAAAAAAAAAATAAAAGGTTCTACCTTTATAGCTTATTCTATGATACATCCAGGTAGCGGCGCTAGGTTATTTCAGGAATTTTCAAAAAAAAATACAAATTTTAAAATTACAGGAGCTGCTTTTGAAGGAAAATTACTCTCTATCACAGAAATTAATAAACTTGCAGAAATGCCTACTTATAAAGAAGCAATAATAAAACTTCTATTCATATTGAAGATGGCGATTGCAGGAAAACTTATTTATACATTATCCGCTATCAAAAAGAAAAAAGAAACTTCTTAAAGGTTATTATTTTTGATGTATTAATAACATCTAAAATAATTCTAATTTTTATTAGGAATTATTGTTATGTCTATTACTAAAGAACAAATCTTAGAAGCTGTATCAGAAATGTCTGTTATGAATGTTGTAGATCTTATTTCCGCAATGGAAGAAAAGTTTGGAGTTTCTGCTAGTATGCCTATTAATTCCAATAATAATCATGAAAAAGATTCACATGAAGAAAAAACAGAATTTGATATTTTTTTAAAAGTTATTGGACCAAATAAAGTATCAGTAATTAAAACGGTACGCAGTGCTACTGGTCTAGGTTTAAAAGAAGCTAAAGATTTAGTAGAATCAGCTCCAATAGTTTTAAAAGAAAATATTAGTAAAGAAGATGCGGAATCACTTAAAAAAACATTGGAAGATGTTGGTGCTGAAATCGAAATTAAATAAATATATTAAATATTATAATTTAATTAATTTTCAAGCACGGCTGGTGATTTTAATTCACCAGCCTTTTGATTAAAATAAATTCAAATTATTGTCTACAAAAAAACAATTAAATTCTCTAAAAATTAAAACTGTCTCCCCTTCAGACAAAAAGATAAATTTATTTTTAACTTATCTGTCAGCGAGCTTAGGAACCCCATGGTTTACTCTTATACCGAAAAAAAACGTATTCGTAAAGATTTTGGTAAGCGTCCCCAAGTTTTAGATATACCATATCTTCTTTCGATTCAATTAGATTCTTTTAAAAAATTTATCGAACCAGATTTAGAAGGTCAATACGGATTGGAAGCAGCATTTCGTTCTGTTTTTCCTATTCGTGGTTATAATAGCAATTCTGAACTTCAATATGTGAGTTATCGTTTAGGAGAAGCAATATTTGATGTAAAAGAATGTCAAATAAGAGGTGCTACTTATTCAGCACCATTAAGAGTAAGATTACGACTTGTTATTTACGAACGTGATATATTAGAAGCTACTGTTAAAGATATTAAAGAACAAGAAGTTTATATGGGTGAAATACCCTTGATGACAGAAAACGGAACATTTATTATAAATGGAACAGAAAGAGTAGTTGTTTCTCAGTTACACCGTAGTCCTGGAGTTTTTTTTGATAGTGACAAAGGTAAAACACATTCTTCGGGAAAAGTTCTCTATAATGCACGTATTATCCCTTACAGGGGATCTTGGTTAGATTTTGAATTCGATCCAAAAGATAATTTGTTTGTAAGAATCGATAGACGTAGAAAACTACCGGTTAGTATTATTTTACGTGCTCTTGATTATAATACTGAAGAAATATTAGACATTTTTTTTGAAAAGAATATTTTTAAAATAGAAGATAAAAAAATTCAATTAGAACTAATTCCTGAACGACTTCGAGGAGAAACTGCATCGTTTAATATTAAAAAAAATGGAAAAATATATGTAGAAAAAGGTCGTCGTATTACCGCTAGACATATTCAAGAATTAAAAAATCAACAAATAGAATCTATTACAGTTCCAATAGAATATATTTTAGGGAGAATTGTATCTAAAAACTATACAGATAAACAAACAGGCGAAATAATTATTTTTGCTAATACAGAACTATCTTTAGAAATACTAGAAAAGTTAAAAAAATCAGGATTTTCTTCTATTGAAACACTTTTTACTAATGATTTAGATCATGGTCCATATATCTCAGAAACATTACGTATAGATTCGGCTCATGATCGCATGAGCGCTTTAATAGAAATTTATCGAGTAATGAGACCAGGAGAACCTCCTACTAAAGAAGCAACAGAAAACTTATTTGAAAATTTATTTTTTTCTGAAGATAGATATGATCTATCTTCTGTGGGCAGAATGAAATTTAATAGATCTCTTCTACGTAAAGAAATTCATGGTTCGGGTATTTTAAATAAACAAGATATAATTGACGTTATAAAAAAAATAATTGATATACGGAATGGAAAAGGAGAAGTAGATGATATTGATCATTTAGGTAACCGACGCGTTAGATCAGTAGGAGAAATGGCTGAAAATCAATTTAGAATTGGTTTGGTAAGAGTTGAAAGAGCCGTTAAAGAAAGATTGTCTATTGGTGATTTAGATACTCTAATGCCACAAGATATGATTAATGCCAAACCAATATCTGCTGCTGTTAAAGAATTTTTTGGTTCTAGTCAATTATCCCAATTTATGGATCAAAATAATCCTTTATCAGAAATCACACATAAAAGACGCATTTCAGCATTAGGACTAGGTGGTTTAACTAGAGAAAGAGCGGGATTTGAAGTTCGAGATGTTCATCCAACGCATTATGGACGTGTATGCCCCATAGAAACACCAGAAGGTCCAAATATTGGATTAATTAATTCTTTATCTGTATATGCTCAAACCAATTTGTATGGATTTTTAGAAACACCTTATCGTAAAGTTCGGAATGGTTTAGTCACTAAAGAAATACATTATCTATCTGCCATAGAAGAAGGAAACTATATTATTGCACAAGCCAATACTAATATTGATAAATCTGGTTTTTTTATCGATGATTTAGTAACTTGTAGAAACAAAGGTGAATCTAGTCTATTTAATCAAAATCAAGTTGATTATATGGATGTTTCTACGCAACAGATCGTATCGGTTGGCGCATCTTTAATTCCGTTTCTCGAGCATGATGATGCAAATAGGGCTTTAATGGGAGCCAATATGCAACGTCAAGCAGTGCCTACTCTTCGAGCAGAAAAACCATTAGTTGGAACAGGAATGGAACGAGCGGTAGCAGTAGATTCAGGTGTAACGGCAGTAGCCAAAAGAAGTGGTTTTATTCAATACGTAGATGCTTCTCGAATAGTAATTAAAGTCAATGAAATAGAAATGAACTCAGAAGAAGCCGGAATAGATATTTACAATTTAACGAAATACACACGATCTAATCAAAACACTTGTATTAATCAACAACCTTGTGTCAATTTAGGCGAAAAAATTAAAAAAGGTGATGTTTTAGCAGATGGACCATCTACTGATTTAGGTGAGTTGGCATTAGGACAAAATATGCGTGTAGCATTTATGCCTTGGAATGGATACAATTTTGAAGATTCAATCTTAGTATCAGAAAGGGTCGTACAAGAGGATCGATTTACTACTATTCATATTCAAGAACTATCATGCATATCGCGAGATACTAAATTAGGACCAGAAGAAATTAGTTCAGATATACCTAATGTAGGAGAAGCTGCACTATCTAAACTAGATGAATCTGGTATTGTTTATATTGGAGCGGAAGTTACTGGAGGTGATATTTTAGTAGGAAAAGTAACTCCAAAAGGAGAAACACAATTAACACCAGAAGAAAAGCTATTACGCGCTATTTTTGGCGAAAAAGCATCCGATGTCAAAGATTCTTCATTAAGAGTTCCTAATGGAGTATCAGGTACTGTAATAGATGTACAAATATTCACAAGAGATGGCGTCAAAAAAGATAAAAGAGCTTTAGAAATCGAAGATATGCAGTTGAAAAAAGCAAAAAAAGATCTTACTGAAGAATTCAAAATATTTGAATCCAGCTTATTCGTTCATATAAAGAAAACTCTTATATCTTTTAATATTGAGGTAGAAAAGCTTAATAATCTATCTTTTGAAAAATGGTTTTCGATAGAAACAACAGAAAAAGATCAAAAAAAAGAAATAGAAAAACTTGAAAAACAACATAATGAATTAAAGGAAGAATTTGATAAAAAAATTGAGATCAAACGCCGAAAAATAACACAAGGAGATGATCTTGCTCCTGGTGTCTTAAAAATAGTAAAAGTATATCTAGCGGTTAAGCGTCAAATTCAACCTGGTGACAAAATGGCGGGAAGACATGGTAATAAAGGAGTAATTTCTAAAATTAATCCCATTGAAGATATGCCTTACGATGAAAATGGTATGCCAGTTGATATCGTTTTAAATCCGTTAGGTGTACCTTCTCGTATGAATATTGGACAAATATTAGAAACACATTTGGGAATGGCGGCTAAAGGAATCGGTGATAAAATAAACAAAATGCTCAAAAAAGAAGAAAAAATATCTAATTTGCGAAAATTCATCCAAAAAGCTTTTGATTTAGGAAAAAATTTACGTCAAAAAGTAGATTTAGATGCATTTTCTAACGAAGAAATATTATGCCTAGCAAATAATTTAAAAAACGGTATTCCTATTGCCACCCCAGTATTTGACGGTGCAGAAGAACATGAAATCAAACAGTTATTAGAGCTTGCAGACTTGCCTACTTCTGGACAAATTAAACTTTTTGATGGAAGAACTGGTGAAAAATTTGAAAGACCTGTTACAGTGGGCTATATGTACATGTTGAAATTAAATCATTTAGTAGATGATAAAATGCATGCTCGATCCACTGGTTCTTATAGTTTAGTAACTCAACAACCATTAGGTGGAAAAGCACAATTTGGTGGACAACGTTTTGGTGAAATGGAAGTTTGGGCACTGGAAGCGTATGGAGCCTCTTATACATTACAGGAAATGTTAACTGTAAAATCTGATGACGTAAATGGAAGAACTAAAATGTATAAAAATATTGTAGATGGAAATCATCAAATGGAGCCTGGAATGCCAGAATCTTTTAATGTACTGTTAAAAGAAATCAGATCATTAGGTATTAATATTGAACTAGAAAGCGAATAAAGGTAGAAGTGCTAACAACTTATAAAAAATATTTATAGATCTATTACCTTAATAAGTTTAACTCCGACGGGAGCTAATGCGTGAAAGATTTACTAAAATTTCTAAAATCCCAAACTAAAAATGAAGATTTTGATGCTATTAAAATTTCATTAGCTTCACCTGATATGATTAGATCTTGGTCATTTGGTGAAGTAAAAAAACCTGAAACTATTAACTATCGTACATTTAAACCTGAGAGAGATGGATTATTTTGTGCTCGTATTTTTGGTCCAGTAAAAGATTATGAGTGTTTGTGTGGTAAATATAAAAGATTAAAACACCGCGGTGTTATCTGTGAAAAATGTGGAGTCGAAGTAACACAAAGTAAAGTTAGACGTGAACGAATGGGTCATATAGAACTGTCTTCACCTACTGCTCATATTTGGTTTTTAAAATCTTTACCATCAAGAATAGGTTTATTGTTAGATATGCCTTTAAGAGATATTGAAAGAGTACTATATTTTGAATCTTATGTTGTTACAGAAGCAGGTATGACTACGCTTGAAAAACGTCAAATACTAACTGAAGAACAATATCTAGATTCATTAGAAGAATTTGGAGATGAATTTCATGCAACTATGGGAGCAGAAGCGATTCAATTTTTATTAAAAGATATTAATTTAATACAAGAATGCAATACATTAAGAATAGAATTAAATGATACCAATTCTGAAACCAAAAAGAAAAAATTAACAAAAAGAATTAAATTATTAGAAGCTTTTATTCAATCTCACAATAAACCCGAATGGATGATTCTGACTGTGCTACCAGTATTGCCGCCTGATCTTAGACCATTAGTACCATTAGACGGAGGAAGATTTGCAACATCAGATTTAAACGATTTATATCGTCGAGTAATCAATAGAAATAATCGTCTTAAACGTTTATTAGATTTAGCAGCTCCAGATATAATTGTACGTAATGAAAAAAGAATGTTACAAGAAGCAGTCGATGCTTTACTAGATAACGGAAGGAGAGGGAGAGCAATTACAGGATCAAATAAAAGACCTCTAAAATCACTAGCTGATATGATTAAAGGAAAGCAAGGACGATTTCGACAAAATCTTCTTGGAAAACGTGTAGATTATTCTGGTCGATCAGTCATTACTGTAGGTCCTTACCTTCGCTTACATCAATGTGGCTTGCCTAAAAAAATGGCATTAGAACTTTTTAAACCATTTATATATGGAAAACTAGAAGTTCGTGGTTTAGCAACAACTATTAAAGCAGCAAAAAAAATGGTAGAAAGAGAAGAATCAGTAGTCTGGGACATTCTTGATGAAGTAATTCGCGAACATCCAGTTCTTTTAAACCGAGCACCCACTTTGCATAGGCTAGGTATACAAGCATTTGAACCAGTTCTTATAGAAGGAAAAGCTATCCAGTTACATCCATTAGTATGCGCCGCTTATAATGCTGATTTCGATGGAGATCAAATGGCTGTACATGTACCATTAACTCTTGAATCTCAATTAGAAGCTAGAGCTTTAATGATGTCTATTAATAATATTTTATCTCCGGCTAACGGAGAACCAATTATTGTACCTTCTCAAGACGTTGTTTTAGGTTTGTATTATATGACTCGTGAAAAAATCAATGGTAAAGGAGAAGGTATGTTATTAAATGGTTCTAATGAGGCTGAAAAAGTATATCGATTAGGCATTGCTGAATTGCATTCTCTAGTAAGAGTCCGAATAGTAGAATATGAAAAAAATATAGATCAAAGTTTTACTCCAATAAAAAAAATCATTCATACTACTATAGGTCGCGCTATTTTATGGATGATTATTCCTAAAGGATTACCTTTTAGTATTGTTAATCAGACTTTGGGTAAAAAAGACATTTCTAAAATGCTTAATACTTGTTATCGCATTTTAGGACTTAAACCTACTGTTTTTTTTGCTGATCAAATTATGTATACCGGATTTGCTTATGCAGCAAGATCTGGTGCTTCAGTTGGTATTGATGATATGGTAATACCGGAAAAAAAAGCTAATATTATCAACGAAGCAGAAATTGAAGTTGCTGAAATACAAGAACAGTTTCAATCTGGATTAGTTACAGCAGGCGAAAGATATAATAAAGTAATTGATATTTGGGCAGCTGCTAATGAACGCGTTGCTAAAGCGATGATGGAAAATTTATCTACAGAATCTGTTATAAATAAAAAAGGACAAAAACAAAAACAGGTATCTTTCAATAGTATATTTATGATGGCAGATTCAGGGGCTCGAGGTTCTGCTGCACAAATTCGTCAGTTAGCAGGAATGAGAGGATTAATGGCAAAACCTGATGGCTCTATTATTGAAACACCGATCACTGCTAATTTCCGCGAAGGTTTAAATGTATTACAATATTTTATTTCTACTCATGGAGCACGTAAAGGACTAGCAGATACTGCATTAAAAACTGCTAATTCTGGATATTTAACACGTCGTTTAGTAGATGTAGCACAAGATTTAGTTGTAACACAAGACGATTGTCAAACACATGAAGGAATTTTAATGACTCCATTAATTGAAGGGGGAGATGTAAAAGAACCATTACGTGAACGTGTTTTAGGTCGTGTTACTGCTGAAAATATTGTAAGTCCGAATACTAATAATATATTAATCAGAAGAAATACATTATTAAATGAAGAATGGTGTGATCTTTTAGATGATAATTCTATAGATAATGTTAAAGTAAGATCAGTAGTAAATTGCGATACTGATTTTGGTGTATGCGCTTATTGTTATGGTAGAGATTTAGCTAGGGGTCATTTAGTAAACAAAGGAGAAGCGATTGGAGTAATTGCAGCTCAATCTATTGGAGAACCAGGCACACAGCTCACTATGAGAACTTTTCATATTGGTGGTGCAGCATCAAGAGCTGCAGCCGAATCTAGCATTCAAATAAAAAACCAAGGCATTATAAATCTTAACAATGCAAAATCTGTAACTAATTCTGCTGGTAAAATAGTAATTACTTCAAGAAATGTTGAACTGAATATTATTGACAATTTTGGTAGAACAAAAGAAAGTTATAAAGTACCTTATGGAGCAATCATGGCCAAAGGAGACGGTGAAAAAGTTAATTCTGGAGAAACTGTGGCAAAATGGGATCCACACACCATGCCAGTTATTACAGAAGTTAATGGTTTAGTGCGTTTTGTAGATATGATAGATGGTCAAAGTATTACGAGACAAGCAGACGAATTAACAGGATTATCTTCTATAGTAATATTAGATACAGCAGAAAGAATGTCGATTGGAAAAGATTTAAGACCAGCATTAAAGATTATTGATAGTAATGGAAAAGATGTTCTTATTTCAGGAACAGACATGCCTGCTCAATATTTTTTACCTGGTAAAGCTATTGTTCAGCTTGATGACGGTGTTCAAATCAGTTCTGGTGATACTTTAGCAAGAGTTCCACAAGAATCTGGAGGTACTAAAGATATTACTGGTGGACTTCCAAGAGTTGCTGATTTATTTGAAGCTAGACGTCCAAAAGAATTAGCAATTTTAGCTGAAATTAGTGGAATCGTATCTTTTGGAAAAGAAACTAAAGGAAAAAGAAGATTAGTTATCACACCAGTAGATGGTAGCGATGCGTATGAAGAAATGATCCCTAAATGGAGACAATTAAATGTTTTTGAAGGAGAAAGAGTAGAACGAGGTGATGTTATATCTGATGGACCAGAATCACCACATGATATTCTTAGATTAAGAGGTGTTCAAGCTGTAACTAGATATATTGTAAATGAAGTACAAGAAGTATATCGTCTACAAGGTGTGAAAATTAACGATAAACATATTGAAGTAATTATAAGACAAATGCTACGCAAAGCCACTATAGTTAAATCAGGAGATTCTGATTTTTTAGACGGTGAACAAGTTGAGTTTTCTCGTGTAAAAATATCAAATCGTATTCTAGATAAAAAGAAGAAAAAATTAGCTACTTTTTCAAGAGATTTATTAGGAATTACTAAAGCCTCACTAGCAACAGAATCTTTTATATCCGCTGCTTCCTTTCAAGAGACAACAAGAGTATTAACAGAATCTGCAGTTGCAGGAAAAAAAGATGAATTAAGAGGATTAAAAGAAAATGTAATTGTTGGACGTTTAATTCCTGCAGGTACGGGATATGCATATCATAAAGAACGTTTTAACCGCCGTCAAAAAAAACAGAATAATCCAACAGTAAGTAGTTCTCAAATTAGTGCCGAAGAAGCCTCTGCTAGTCTTTCAGAATTATTAAATTCTACTCTTACGAAAAATGATTGTCTTTAATATTTTATATATATCTAAATTATGGCTGCTCTTAAAAGCAGCCAAAGTAAAAAGATAACAACTTTTCATTTAATATCAAAATATGAGACATTATCGTTTAAAATATAATTATATTCTTTAAAAAATAACTCCTTAAATAAAGTTATAACATTTTTTGAGATTGTCATTGTTCTTTATTCAAATAAAAATATATTTTATATAATAAAATTATTTAATATAAATAAAACTATCTTAACAAAAAATTATTCAATTTCAATTGTATTTCAATAATATTAAAATTAAGATTAATCTTTTTGAAGAGAAAATACTTTTAAAGTATTTATACAGTATCTGTGTAGTGTATTTTAAAGAAATATTCAATATATTATATATATTTAATATTTATATATTACTAAATTTTTACATAAAATTTCATATTTTTATAAGAATAGAGTATCTTTCAATAAAAAATATATTTTTTCTTTTTATATCAAATATATATAGAAAAATTTATGTATAAAACAATATTTTGTTAATATAAATTTTTCTACTTGAATTTATCAAAATAGCATCTAAATGCATCATTAAGTTTTACATTTAAAATAAGAAAAGGAAAAATAATGAATAAAACACAATTAATTAATGTTATCTCTAAAAAATCTAATTTATCTAAGATGCAAGCTAAATCCACTTTAGAAGCAACATTATCAACTATTATTGAATCTTTAAAAAAAGGAGAATCTGTACAAATAGTTGGTTTTGGTACTTTCAAAGTCAATTTAAGATCTTCTCGTACAGGAAGAAATCCTCAAACAGGAAAAGAAATACAAATTCCCGCCACAAAAGTTCCTAGTTTTACATCTGGTAAAACATTAAAAAATGCGATTAAATAATATCATATAATTATATTTAAAAAAATATTTGCGGGGCATTGTTATGCCCCTAAGGCACAAATATTTTATTTTTTCAAACGGTCATTATATCTATAAAAACATTCTAGATGTGGAAAAAAATTCATATTATATAATGAAACATTTAATATTTTATAACAAAGAAAATACATTATGTCATCAAGTAGTATTATAAAAAATGCTTTAATAAGTGTTTCAGAAAAAACAAATATTTTAGCCATCGCAAAAATATTAATAAAAAACAAGATTAATTTATTTTCAACTGGAGGTACAGCTCAAACTTTAAAAAAAAATAATATACCAGTTATAGAAATAGCAGATTATACAAAATTCCCTGAAATAATGAATGGACGTGTTAAAACATTACATCCAAAAATTATGGGTGGTATTTTAAGAAGAGGAGATGAAGATGAAGACATTATGAAATTATATAATATTCATCCAATAGATATAGTTATTGTGAATTTTTATCCATTTAAAAACATTCAAAATACTCCAAAGAACAACATAGATGATATTATAAATAATATTGATATAGGTGGACCCACACTCGTACGTGCAGCTGCAAAAAATTACAAACATGTCATAGTTATAGTGGATCTTCGTGATGTTTTTTCTATTATCAATTCTATTAATAAAAATAGTATGAACATAGAAACAAGATTTAATTTAGCATCAAAGGCATTTCAATATACATTGTCTTATGAAAAGATTATTTCAAAATATTTTGTAGAAAAAAATAGTTTTAAGAAAACTCATATCAATAATTTATTTCCTAAAAAAATTAACTTTTCTTTTATAAAAAAACAAGATTTAAGATATGGAGAAAATCATCATCAAAAAGCATCTTTTTATATAGAAAAAAATTTATCACAAACTGGAACAGTGAGTAATGCACATCAAATTCAAGGAAAAACTTTATCATATAATAATATAGCAGATGCTGATGTAGCATTAGAATGTGTAAAAGAATTTAGCAAACCCGCGTGCGTTATTGTAAAACACGGTAATCCATGTGGTGTTGCAATAAGTAGCAATCTTTTAGAATCATATTTATTAGCATATCATGCTGATCCTGTTTCAGCATTTGGTGGTATAATTGCTTTCAATGGTATATTAGATGAGAAAATAGCTGAAAAAATCGTAACAAACCATTTTGTAGAAGTTATTATTGTTCCTGAAATAAATACTTTTGCAATAAAAATATTACAAAAAAAAGAAAATATAAGAGTTTTAATTACTGGAAAATTAAATAAAAAACAATCAGGATTAGATTTTAAAAGAACTACTAATGGATTACTCGTACAAGAGTATGATTCTTGTAAAATAGATTATAAATCATGGAACTTTGTTACTAAACGTTCTCCGACAGAACAAGAGTTACAGGATTCTATCTTTTGTTGGAAAGTATCTAAATTCGTGAAATCAAATGCTATTGTATACGGTCGTAATACAGTTACTATCGGAATAGGTGCCGGTCAAATGAGCAGAATTGATTCAACTAAATTAGCCAACCTCAAAGTAAAAAATCAAAGTCATAACATTATTGGTGCTACTATGGCTTCTGATGCTTTTTTCCCTTTTAGGGATGGAGTCGATAGTGCCGCATCGGTTGGTATCAGCTGTATAATTCAACCAGGAGGATCTATACGTGATAAAGAAATTATTCAAGCGGCAAATGAACATAATATAACAATGATTTTTACTAATAAACGTCATTTTAAGCATTAATCTATATATAAAATAACATTTATTAAATCATCATTTAGATTTTTTAAAATAGTCTAAAAGATGATTTAATATTTGTATGATTTAAAACTTATCAATTTAATCTATTACATTATCTTGAATTTTTTTTCTAAGTTGTTGCGTTGCTAAAACCATATTTTTTAAAGCTAACATAGTTTCATTCCAATTTCTTGTTTTTAAACCACAATCTGGATTAACCCAGATACGTTTAATAGGAATATATTTCATAGCTTTAGTTAGTAATATTCTAATTGATTCTATACTTGGTATATTAGATGAATGAATATCATATACCCCAGGACCAACTTCATTAGGATAGTGAAACTCTTTGAATGATTCTAATAATTCCATATCTGAACGGGCTGTCTCAATTGTAATTACGTCTGCATCTAATAAAGAAATGGAATCCATTATATCATTAAATTCACAATAACACATATGTGTATGAATTTGTGTTGTATTTTTAACACCTGAAGAACTTAAACGGAATGCATTAACCGCCCAGGATAAATATTCAGACCAATAACTTTTTTGTAAAGGCAAACCTTCTCGCAATGCTGGTTCATCAATTTGAATAATTTCTATTTTTGCTTTTTCTAAATCCAAAACTTCATCATGCAATGCTAAGGCAATTTGTGTTGCAATTTTTTTTAATGAAATATCTTCTCTAGGAAAAGACCAAAATAAAATCGTAACTGGTCCAGTTAACATACCTTTAACTGGTTTTTTTGTTATAGACTGAGCATATTTAGACCATTCTACGGTAATCGGTTTAGGACGACTGATATCACCAATAATAATGGGAGGTTTTACACAACGTGAACCATAACTTTGCACCCATCCGTTACTTGTAAATATAAATCCATCTAAATGTTCACCAAAATATTCTACCATATCATTTCGTTCTAATTCACCATGAACTAAAACATCTATATCCAATTCTTCTTGTATTTTTATTACTTTTTTAATATTTTTCTTAATTTCTAATGAATATTTTTCTTCATTTATCAATCCTAATTTAAAATCATGTCTTAATTTTCTTATTTTAATAGTTTGAGGGAAAGATCCAATAGTTGTCGTGGGTAAAATAGGTAAATTAAATTTTTTCTTCTGTTCCACAGAACGATATTCATAAGAATTTAAACGTCGATATTGATCGATTGAAATATCAGATAAACGCTGTTCTACTTCATTTTTATGTACTCTTGGAGAAAAACTACGATTATGAATAGGTAAACTCCATTTTTTGATAGAATCAATATTGTCATTGTTTAAAGAATCTGACAATAATGCTAATTCTGTGCATTTTTGCACGGCAAAAGAAAACCATTTTTTTGCTTCTTTATCTAAATATTTTTCTGCAGTTAAATCAATTGGAGTATGTAATAAAGAACAAGAGGAACCAATTAACAATTGCCTATTATTTTTAGAAATTTTCGAAATAGATTCAAACCATTTTACTAAATCAGCACGCCAAACATTTCGGCCATTAATAACACCTAATGATAACATCCACTCTGATGGTATTTTAGAATTAAAATCAACTATGTTATAACTTCCATGTACTAAATCAATATGAATACCTTCAATTGGTAAATTACGAATAAATTCAATATTATGTTCTATACTATCAAAATATGTTGTGAGTAATAATTTTGTCACTCCATATAATTCTTTATACACGTAAGAATAAGCATCCTTCCATTTTTGTGGTAATTCTAAAACTAAAGCAGGTTCATCCATTTGAACAAAATCAACACCTCGATTAGACAGTTCTTTTAAAACATGTTTATATATAGGAATAATGTCTTGTAAAATATCGAGACGATCAAAAGATTTTCCTTTTACTTTTCCTAACCAAAGATATGTAATTGGACCTAGAATAACAGGTTTAATTTTATAACCTAATAATAATGCTTCATCTACTTCATCTAAAAGCTGCTTCCAAGAAAACTTCAAAACTTTATTTTTATAAAATTCAGGAACAATATAATGATAATTAGTATTAAACCATTTAGTCATTTCTGAAGCAGGAATATCTGGTGAACAACCTCGAGCAATACGAAATAAACAATCTATGTCAATAGAATTAAGGCTATTATGTCTTTCTGGAATATTCCCTAACATCATAGTAGTAGTTAATACATGATCATACCAAGCAAAATCTCCAACTGGTATATAATCAATTCCAGATTCTTTTTGAATTTGCCAATGCTTTTTTCGTAATTCATATCCAATCAATAGCAAATCTTTGAGCAATAAATCACCCGACCAATATTTTTCTTGAGCTTTTTTTAACTCTCGATTTAAACCTATTCTTGGAAATCCGAGAGTGTGATTTAAAATTTTCATTTATATATCCTATTCTTTATAATTAACTTATTAAATTTATAATTGCTTTATTCAAAAAAGATATTCTATAATTCTAGCATTAAGGGAAATTAGCAAGCATAAATAGTTAATTCTAGACATGAAGGAATCTCATGATTGAAATAAAACATCTTCGAACACTGCAAGCTTTAAAACATAATGGTTCATTAAGTTCCGCTGCCATTCAACTTCATCAAACACAATCAGCAATATCTCATCAGTGTAACGAATTAGAAAAAAAATTAGGATTTAAATTATTTATTAGAAAAAGCAATCCTATAAAATTTACTATTCAAGGAAAAATTTTACTTCAATTATCTGAGGAAATACTACCTAAAATACAAAAAGCAATAAAATCATGCGCAATATCTCATCATATGATTATTCGATTAGCTATTGAATGTCACAGCTGTATTCAATGGTTAACACCAGCATTAAAAATTTTTCAAAAAAAATGGCCAAAAGTAGAAATAGATTTTTATTCTGATATGATTTTTAGTCCTCAACCATCCCTACAACAAGGTAAACTAGACATTGTATTAACCTCTGAAGTACTTCCAAGAAGTAACGTATTTTACGCACCCATTTTTGACTTCGAAGTACGTTTAGTATTATCTCCTCATCATCCCCTTGTTTTAAAGAAAAACAACATCGTTCCAGAAGATCTTGCAGCTGAAATATTAATGACTTATCCGATTCAGAGACATAGACTAGATATATGGAAACATTTTTTACAACCAGCTGGTATAATACCTATTTTTAAAAATGTCAATAATACATTTCTTTTAATTCAGATGGTATCAGCTCAAATGGGAATTGCCGCACTACCTCATTGGGTAGTAGATAATTTTGAACGTCAAGGTCTAATTGTAACAAAAAAAATAGGAAACGGGATATGGAGACGATTATATGCGGCAATACGTAATGGTGAAGAAAAAGAATTAGTTATAAAAACTTTTATTCATTCTATACGTTTACATGCTTGTAATCATTTGAAATTTATTCGTGGTCTACTAAAACCACATTTTTTTTAAAATATTTTTTCGTTCTATTTTAATGGGATAAAAAATTTATCATATTTTTTTATGTTTTATAAAAATTTCATCTAAACGTTTTGCTACACCATTATTATTATTACTATCAATAATTTCAATATTTGGCAATGCATTTTTTAAACATGAATCTGCATTTTTCATTATATATGCTTGTCCAGAAATAGTAAGCATATCTAAATCATTCATTCCATCTCCAAAAGCAATACAGCTATCTAAAGGGATTCCTAGTAAATGAGATATTAATCTTACTCCATGACCTTTCGAAGTTTTTCCTGATACTACTTCTAAACAACCAGGTACTGAAAAACTGATGTTAACTTTTTCACCCCAAATATCTATAATTTTTTTTTCGAGAATATATAATTTTTCAAAATTGTTACTTGTAAAGAATATTTTACAAATATTATCAAATGCAAATTTATCAGGAGTAAAATACTCATATTGTAATGATGATAAAGCTGAACAAAATTTGTTGTTTACTTTATTGTTATTAACAAACCATCTATTTTTTTTGTATACCTGAGTAATAATATCTTTTTCTAAATATTTTATTTTACATAATTGTGATGCAATTTCTTTGTCCAAACAATCACTAAATATTAATTGATTATCTAAATCATAAATTTTAGCACCGTTAGAAGCAATAATGAAAGATCTTATTTTTAAGATATCTCTAATTTCTATTATATCAACATGATGACGACCTGAGGCTAAAATAAAAAAAATATTTTTTTTTGCTAATAGTTGTATAATTTCTTTAGTATATTCTGTTATTGTATTTTTTGAAGAAAGTAAAGTACCATCTAAATCTACTGCAATAATTCTACGCATAGCATTATAACCTCAACGATATATTATAATACATTTTATCCCAGGATAAATATATTATATATATATTAAAAAATTACTTATCAAAAGTATCTACATTGGTCAATTAATCATACTCGATAAAAAAGTTTTATTAAGTATAAGTATATTAATCAAATTTTTATAAAAAAGGCTATTTTTTATGTTAAAAAAAGAAATTGTTGTAGTAATACTTGCTGCTGGAAAAGGAAGTAGAATGAAATCTAACTACCCCAAAGTATTACATTCTTTAGGAGGAAAAACAATTTTAGAACATGTAATTCAAACAGCAAAATCTATAAAACCTAAAAAAATTATAATAGTTTATAGTAATATAAAACTTATTTCATCTAATATTGATAATATTCCTATGGAATGGGTAATACAAAAAAACCCACAAGGAACGGGACAAGCTATACTATTAGCCGTTCAAACACTGTCAAATTATGAAGATGTAGTAGTTTTATATGGAGACGTACCATTGATTTCAGTAGAATCAATAAAAAAATTACAAAATTCTAAAAAAAAATCAAAGATTAGTCTCTTAACTGCAAAACTAAAAAATCCTAAAGGATATGGACGTGTTTTACGTCAAAAAGGAGAAGTTATAGGTATAGTAGAAGAACAAGATACAACTCTTGAACAAAAAAATATTAAAGAAATATATTCCGGTGTTTTTATGGCTAATAGTGAAGATTTAAAAAGATGGTTGAGAAAAATTAATAATAAAAATAAAAAAAAAGAATTTTATGCAACTGATATTATATCTTTATCTTATCTTGAAAATAATTTTATTACAACAGTACAACCATCGAATTTTGAAGAAATATTAGGAGTAAATAATAAATTACAACTGTCTATTTTAGAAGACATTTTTCAAAAGAAACAAATCAATACATTACTTATGGCTGGAGTTACATTAAAAGATCCATCTCATTTTATTTTAAGAGGAACACTAAAACACGGAAAAAATATTGAAATAGATACAGGAGTTGTTCTAGAAAAAAATATTATTTTAGGTGATGACGTTACCATCGGTCCTGGATGTATTATAAAAAATAGTATTATTGACAGTAAAACTAATATTAAAGCTTATACAATTATAGAGAATGCTAAAATAGGAAAAAATTGTACTATAGGTCCTTTTTCACATTTACGATCAAATACTTTATTAGATAAAGATGTTCAAATAGGAAATTTTGTTGAAATAAAAGATAGTACTATAAAAATAAAATCTAAGGTAAAACACTTAAGTTATCTTGGTAATTCTGAAATTGGTGCTAAAGTAAATATTGGAGCCGGTAGTATTACATGTAATTATGATGGTGCGAATAAATTAAAAACAATTATTGGTGACAATGTTTTAGTTGGTTCTAATACACAATTAATAGCACCTATTACAATTGCTAAAGATACAACTATTGCAGCGGGTACAACTTTAACAAAAGATGTTAATACTTCTTGTTTAGTTTATAATAAAAAAGAACAAAAATATAAAAAAAACTGGATACGTCCTAGTAAGTTTTATAAAAAATAATTTTTACAATCTATTTAAAAAAAAATATTTTTATTTAAAAATACTATTTTAATTAAAAAAGGTATCAATATGTGTGGTATTGTTGCTGCAGTAACACAACGTAATATTACTAATTTTCTTGTTGAAGGCATTAAAAAATTAGAATATAGAGGATATGATTCTTCAGGATTAGCTATTATAGATTATAAAAACAATATTATTAGAATTCGTTGTGTTGGAAAAGTTAACGAATTAATAAAAAAGGTATATAAAAAAAAAATATTAGGTAATATTGGTATGGCTCATACTCGATGGGCCACTCATGGAAAAGTTTCAAAAGCAAACACTCATCCACATATTTCTTCAAATATAATTGTTGTTCATAATGGAATTATTGAAAATAGTTCTATATTACGTCTTTTTTTACAAAAAAAAGGATATATATTTTATTCTGATACTGATACCGAGGTAATTGCTCATCTATTACATTGGGAACAAAATAAAAAAAAAGATCCCCTTAAAAAAACAATACAAAATAGTATAGAAAAATTATATGGAAATTATAGTATGGTTGTAATAGATAAAAACAATCCATCACGATTAATAGCAGTAAGATCTAGAAGTCCATTAGTTATAGGATTGGGATTAGAAGAAAATTTTATAGCTTCTGATCAAATTGCATTACTAAATATAACAAAACGTTTTATATATTTAGAAGAAGGTGATATCGCTGTCGTTACAAGAAAAAGAATCGATATTTTTAATAAAAATAGTACTATAACAAAAAGAAAAGAAATAATATCTAATACAGAATATAAGTCAGTAAAAAAAGGAAAATATCGTCATTTTATGGAAAAAGAAATATATGAACAACCCGAATCCATTCGAAAAACTTTAGAAAACCGTTTAAAAAATAATAGTAAAATATATTTTTCTGAATTAGGACTTAAAGAAAATAATTTATTTTATCATGCAGAACATATTCAAATCGTTGCCTGTGGAACTTCATATAATGCAGCTATGGTTTCTAGATATTGGTTTGAATCACTTGCAAATATTCCTTGCGATGTTGAAATAGCATCTGAATTTTCGTCAAGAAAATTAGCTCTAAGAAAAAAAAGTTTATTAATTACTTTATCACAATCAGGTGAAACTGCAGATACATTATCAGCATTAAGATGCTCTAAAAATCTCGGATATTTAGGAAATTTAACTATATGTAATATGGAAAGTTCATCTTTAGTAAAAGAATCTGATTGTTGTATATTAACTAAAGCAGGATTAGAAATAGGAGTTGCCTCAACAAAATCTTTTACAACTCAATTAACAGTTTTACTCATGTTAATTGCTAAAATCATTAATGTAAAAAAAGAAAAAAATAACATTTCGAATAAAATTATACAAACATTAAATATTTTACCTACTAGAATCGAAGAGATTTTAAAAAAAAATGAATTAATAAAAAATTTAGCTAATAAAATTTCTCATAAAAAAAATATATTATTTCTTGGTAGAGGAGACACATATCCTATTGCAATAGAAGGAGCTTTAAAATTAAAAGAAATTTCTTATATTCATGCGGAAGCTTATCCAGCCGGAGAGCTTAAACACGGACCTCTTGCACTTATTGATCAAAATATACCAATTATTATCATTGCTCCAAAAAACTCATTATTAAATAAAATAAAAAAGAATATCAAAGAGATATCTTTAAGAGGAGGTATAACTTATGTTTTTTCAGATCAGGAGTTTGATTATGAAGAGAACATGAACGTAATAAAAATGCCTTATGTAGAAGAATTAATAGCACCTATTTTTTATATTATCCCTCTACAACTACTTGCTTATTACGTTGCATTAAGTAAAGGAAGAGATATCGATCAACCAAGACATCTTGCTAAATCAGTAACAGTTGAATAAAATACAATCATTTGATATAAAAAAATTATTAAATTTTAAAGAGTATGAGTTTTCAACTTAAAAGAACTTAATCTCATACTCTGAAAAATATTTTTTAATAAACATTAGTTATATTTAAAATTATATTTTCAATTAAGTTTCTATAGCTATTTTTAACTTTTTCATTGCATTTTTTTCTAATTGCCGAACACGTTCTGCAGAAATTCCATAATTATTTGCTATAGTTTGCAAAGTGTTTTTTTTGTTTTTATCCAACCAACGTGCATGAATAATATCACGACTACGTTTATCAAGACCTAATAATGCATTACTGAGTTTATTCGAAGCATGTTCTTGCCAATTATTTTTTTCAACCCCATTTGCAAAATCAGATGTTTTATCTTGTAAATACTGCATAGAAGTATTAGTTCTACAATCAAAATCTTCTTCTGGCAATGGATTAAAAGTAATATCTTGAGCAGACATTCGAGATTCCATTTCTCTTACATCTCCACTACTTACGCCTAATTCTCTAGCAACGATTTGAATTTCTTCTTCATTAAACCATCCTAATCTTTTTTTGGTTTTTCTTAAATTAAAAAATAATTTTCTTTGAGATTTTGTAGTAGCTACTTTAACGATACGCCAATTACGTAATACGTATTCATGTATTTCGGATTTAATCCAATGCACAGCGAATGAGACTAATCGAACTCCTATTTCTGGATTAAATCTACGTACCGCTTTCATTAATCCTATATTACCTTCTTGTATAAGATCAGCTTGAAGTAAACCATATCCTGAATAATTACGTGAAATGTGAATAACAAAACGGAGATGGGATAAAATTAGAGTTTTTGCGGCATCTAAATCGCTGTTATAACGTAAGCGTTTAGTTAATGATTTTTCTTCTTCGATTGATAGCATCGGCCAAAGATTGGCTATTCTGATATAAGCATCTAAATTACTTGGTGGTGTTACAGATAAAATCTGTACTTTATTGATCATTTTAATTCCCGCATTAACGAATTATATTTACTGAATTATAAACATGTGGGACATATCCATCATACTGTAATTAAAAATATAAATCAAAGATTTATATAAAATAATTAATTTATATTTAATTACAACAATATATTCTATTTAAGAAGTTGTTCTTTTGAGCTAAATATAGCTTTAATAAATTCTTTACTATTAAAAACACCTAAATCTCGTATTTTTTCACCAATTCCAATATAACGAATAGGAATGTTAAATTGATCGGCTAATGAAAAAATAACTCCTCCTTTTGCTGTTCCATCTAACTTTGTAATCACAATACCGGTTAAATTTAATGCTTTATGAAATATATCTGTTTGTTGTATTGTGTTTTGTCCATTACAAGCATCGATAATTAACATTGTTTCATGTGGTGCAGATACATCAATTTTTTTGATTACTCGAACTATTTTTTGTAATTCTTCTATTAAATGTAATTTATTATGTAATCTTCCAGCTGTATCAATAATAAGAACATCAATTTTTTTTGATTTTGCTGATTTCACTGCATCAAATATTACTGCTGCTGGATCTGAACCAGAACGTTGTGCTATTACTGGTATTTTATTTAATTTCCCTAATATTTGCAATTGCTCTATAGCAGCAGCTCTAAATGTATCTGCAGCAGCTAACATTACAGATTTTCCTTCTGACTTATATTTTTTTGCTAATTTAGCAACTGTTGTCGTTTTTCCTGTACCATTAACTCCTGTTACTAAAATTATAAAAGGCTTATTATTTAATATTTTTAAAGGAACCTCTACTTTTTTTAAAATTCTATGCATATTCTCTTTTAATACAAAATATAATTTTTCAGGACTATTTAAATCTTTACGTTTTATGTCTTTTATTAAATTATTAATAATTCGATCAGTAGTATAAACCCCAATATCAGCAAGTAACATTTTTTCTTCTAATTCTTCAAACAGAATTTTATCAATTTTTTTTGATAAAAAAATATTATTAATGCCGTCTCCAAGAAATTTTTTTGTTTTATTTAAACTTTTTTTTAAACGTGAAAAAAAACTTGTTTGTATATTATTAATAGTATCTAAATTATTTTCAATATCATGAACATTTTCTAAATTATCTTTTTCAAGAACATCTTTTTTGTTTGATAAATCTTTAGAAATATATGATTTTTTATCATAGTGCTCTCTTTTTTGTTCTTTATTATTTCCTTGAATATCTATCGTTTTCTTTTTTGTTATTTTAGAACTCAACCAAGAAAAAAAACCATGTTTTTTATCATCTTTCATAATTATTAACCTTGTACTTTGTAAGTAAGAACTATATTTTTAAGAAATTAATTATATTTGAAAAAATTTAAAAAAATAAAATTTTTATTTGAGTTATTATTAATAATAAAATAAATTATATCAATAACACAAATAATCTAATAAAATGCATAATTATTGTTTGAAAAAAAATGGCAAAGTTTATATTATTTCTGGTAAGTTTAAAGGAAGAAAAATATCTTTTAATAATCTTCCGAACTTACGCCCAACTACTAATCAAATAAGAGAAACGCTATTTGAATGGTTATCTAAATATATTAAAAACTCTCGATGTTTAGATTGTTTTGCAGGTAGTGGTGCATTAGGAATAGAAGCTATATCCCGTCATGCTCAATTCTCAACTTTTTTAGAAATAGAAAAAAAAACATTTTTTACTCTTAAAAAAAATATAAGAGAATTAAATATATCTAATGTTGAACTTATAAATACTAACACCCTAGATTGGATAAAAAAAAATAGAAAACCATATGATATAGTATTTATTGATCCACCTTATCATCAAGGATTAATTAACAAAACTCTTACTTTATTAGAAGGTAATAAATCAATTAAAAAAAATTCTCTTATTTATATAGAAAAAGAAAAAAATCAAGGTCTACAAATATCAAAAAACTGGACTTTATATAAAAAAAAAATTACAAGAAAAATAGAATGCTATCTCTATATTTTCAATGTGTAAAAAATTTATATTTTAAATAGTATACATAAATTCAAAAAAAATTTAAAAATTAGATAAGGAAAAAAATATTTATGAAAATTTTAATTTCTGATAATGTAAATCTTGATTTATTTTGTAAAAACCCGACTAAAATATTAGAAATATCTAATACTGGTGCAGTAGCAGTACTACAAAATAATGCTCCTGCATTTTATGCAATCACGCCTTCTTTTTTTGAAAAAATATTTGATATTAAATATAACTTATCATACAAAAATACAAAAAAACAAAATATAGATAAAAAATTTGCAATGCATCCAAAATGGACTCCAGACAAAGATTTTATTCGTCAAGCAGCATTATGGGGAATTATTTTAACTGAAGAAATACTAGAATCTGAACTTACATGCTTTATTTCTTATTGGCAAGCAGAAGGTTGTTTTTTTTATCATATACAATGGCAACAAAAATTAGCTAGAAGTTTGGAAAAAAGCAGATCTTTAAATAATCACACTTTACAAAAAAAAAGAGATATTACATATATTCCAAAACCTGATCAAACTATACCGAACGGCTTTCGAGGTAAATAATGACATTTTATACTGAATTCTTTAAACGTCTTCAACGTCTTATGCCTAATCATATTAAACCCAAATTTGATAATGATGAAGATCTATTAGCTTGGAATCAAGAACAAGGTAGATTATCTTCCGAATCTATATTACGTGAAAATAAAGCAATGAAAATGCAACGTGTTTTAGGAAGATCAGGTATTCGAGAACTATATATGAATTGTTCATTTGACAATTATAAAATTGAACATGATGGACAAAGAAAAGTACTAAAAGCATCAAGAAGATACGCGGAAGAATTTAATGAAAATATTGCCAGTTTTATTTTCTCAGGAAAACCTGGAACAGGAAAAAATCATTTAGCATCAGCGATAGGAAACTACTTAATTTTACATGGAAAAAGTATTTTACTTGTAACAGTTGCTGATTTAATGTCTAATATGAAGGGAACGTTTAGTGGTACTAGTCATATTACTGAAGAGAATTTATTACATAATCTTAGTAGTGTCGATCTTTTAATGATTGATGAAATTGGCATGCAAACTGAATCTCGTTATGAAAAAGTAATTATCAATCAAATAGTTGATCGAAGATCATCTTCTAAACGTTCCACTGGGATGCTGTCAAATTTAGATCACAGAGGTATGAAAAGTTTATTGGGTGAAAGAGTTATTGATAGAATGCGTTTAGGAAATAGTTTATGGTTAACTTTTGAATGGGACAGTTACAGACAATATGTAAAAGGTAATGAATATTAAAAAACATTTTTATATTTTTTACTTAATTCTAGATACATATTCACCAGATCGTGTATCCACTTTGATAAACGAACCAACTTGAATAAATAACGGTACTCTTACAACAGCACCAGTACTTAATGTTGCTAATTTAGTAATAGAACTATTAATAGTATCACCTTTCAAGGTTGCTTGTACGTCTATGACTTCAAGTCCTACAAAAGTATTAGGAGTAATAGAAATCGGTTGATTATTCCATAAAGTTACAACACAGGTATCTTGTTCTAGCAACCATTTTTTATGACCGCCAATAATTTTTTTTTCTACTGACAATTCTTCAAAAGTCTTGTTATTGATAAAATACCAAAAGCGACCATCATTATATAAATAAGAGAGTATATATTCTATAATGTCAGCTATTTCTAAAGAATCTGTAGATTTAAATGTCTTTTCTATTAGTTGATTAGTTAATAATTTTCTTAATTTTACACGAACAAAAGCTTGACCTTTTCCGGGTTTAACAAATTCACTAGATTCTATTAAACACGGTTCATTTTCAAATATAATTTTACAGCCTGAACGAAAATTATTGCTGTGATATACTCTCATATCAGCCTCTATTTTATACAATGTATGAAACTAAAAAAATAACTAGAAAAAAAGATGCCTGGTTATGTGAACTATCAAATTCTATTGCAGAATCAAAAGAATTATTAAAAATGCTTAATAGAGAAAGTTTTCCCAAATATCTCAATTCTTAATCAAAAAAAAATTCTGCTTCGTATCCTACGTTATTTTATTTCAAGAATGACGAAAACAATTCAAAATTTCTACTTTTATTACAAGTTATTACGCACGAAAAAACATATAAATTCTTTAGAATCTATTTTAGATCCTATAAAAGATAAAAAAATATTGTATTACCTACATTATTACAAAAAAATAATGATCGAGCATTATTCACTGTTGAAATAAACTGTACTATCATTTATAGATATTTTTTAAAAAAATTTTTCCTATGTTAACAAAATCATGGAAATAAAAAAACTAGACTAGTAGCTTATAATATATAGAATGATAAAAATTGAATGAAGTAATTTTTTTCAGATGAAAGCCATATTGTTGCTAAAGATCATGAATTATTATAGCTAATTCAATCATTATGTAATATTCATCATATAAAACAATTAAGAATCTATACCGAATCGTTTATTGTGATAATTTATAAAATAACTTCTAATATTTTTTGAATATTTATTGAATCTTTTATTAAAATTATTTTAGCGACTTATATTAATCATCTACAAGAAATAAACAATAATATAAGCATTAGTTTATTAAAGTTAAAAAAATCTAGTTCAAGTTTACTGAATCAAAGTACATTTTTAAAAAATATTAATGATGATGCTATTATTCTAAAAAAAATTCAGTGATTTTTTATACGAAAATAATATTATCTTCATATTTTACGTGAAGTTACTAAAACAATGTTTTTTGTAGTTTTAAACAATCAAATTAAATCTATTATAACTAATTTAATGAAAATGATATTTAATTATTTAGCACTTTAATCAGTTTATAATACAAACTTAAAGAATAATAAAATAAATGATTTGTGTTAATTAAAAAAAAAGACTTTCCTCAGAAAAATCTGAGGAAAGATATTTTTAAATTAATTTAAAATAATAGAAAAAATTTTTCTTACATCATTCCGCCCATACCACCCATGCCTCCTGCTGGAGAAGCACTGGAATCAGAAGATTTATCTTCTTTTGGTAAATCAGTTACCATACATTCTGTTGTTATCATTAAACCGGCAACAGAAGCAGCATACTGTAAAGCAGAACGTGTAACTTTAGTAGGATCTAATATACCAAAGTCTATCATGTCGCCATATTCATCCGTAGCAGCATTATAACCATAGTTACCTTTTCCATCTTTCACATTATTAGTAACTACAGAAGGTTCTTCTCCTGAATTTGAAACAATTTGACGTAATGGAGCTTCCATTGCACGTAAAGCAACTCGAATACCTACATTTTGATCTTCATTTTGACCACGTAAATTAGATATTTTTCCTGCTACACGAACTAATGCAACACCTCCACCGGCAACAACACCTTCTTCTACAGCAGCACGAGTCGCATGCAATGCATCTTCAACTCGAGCTTTTTTTTCTTTCATTTCTACTTCAGTAGCAGCACCTACTTTTAATACTGCAACTCCTCCTGATAATTTAGCTAAACGTTCATTTAGTTTTTCTTTATCATAATCAGAAGTAGCTTCTTGAACTTCTTGTCGAATTTGACTAATACGACTTTGAATGTTATGTTTTTCTCCAATACCACCAATTATTGTCGTAGTATCTTTACTAATAACAACTCGTTTTGCTTGTCCTAGATCTTCTAAAGTAGATTTTTCTAGTTCCATAGCTAATTCTTCGGAAATAACGGATCCACCAGTAAGAATAGAAATATCTTGCAACATGGCTTTACGACGATCTCCAAATCCTGGAGCTTTTACTGCTGCTACTTTTACGATGCCTCTCATGGAATTAACTACTAATGTAGCTAAAGCTTCACCTTCTAAATCTTCTGAAATAATTAATAACGGTTTTCCTGATTTTGCAACAGATTCTAATATTGGTAACATTTCACGAACATTAGATATTTTTTTGTCAGCCATTAAGATATATGGATTTTCTAATTCAACAATACCTGTTTCTGGTTTATTAATAAAATAAGGAGATAGATAACCTCTATCGAATTGCATACCTTTAACTACTTCAAGTTCATCTTGAAGACCAGTACCTTCTTCTACTGTGATAACTCCATCATTACCAACTTTTTCCATTGCTTCCGCAATTAAAGCTCCAACTTTTTCATCTGCATTTGCAGATATTGTTCCAACTTGTGTAATAGCTTTAGAATCAGAACATGGTACAGATAAATTTTTTAATTCTTCTACGGCACTAATAACAGCTTTATCGATTCCACGTTTCAGATCCATTGGATTCATGCCAGCTGCTACTGCTTTTAAACCTTCATTTACTATAGATTGTGCTAATAATGTTGCTGTTGTAGTACCATCTCCTGCTGCATCATTTGCTTTTGATGCAACTTCTTTTACCATTTGAGCTCCCATGTTTTCGAATTTATCTTCTAATTCAATTTCACGAGCTACTGATACGCCATCTTTGGTAATACTAGGTGCTCCAAAAGATTTATCTAGAACGACATTTCTACCTTTTGGTCCTAAAGTTACTTTAACTGCATCTGCTAATACATTAACTCCACGAAGCATTTTAATTCGAGCTTCATTTCCGAATTTTACATCTTTAGCGGCCATTTGACATTCCCTTAAATAAATTTTTCAATGGATATAGCATATAGTTTACTATTCAACAATTGCTAAAATGTCACTTTCAGTTAAAATCAATAATTCTTCGTTATCAATTTTTTCTGTTTTTGCACCATAACCTTCATTAAAAATAACAACGTCACCAACTTTAACATCTAATGGTTTAATATCTCCATTATCTAAAACACGACCTTTACCAACAGCTGTTACTGTTCCTCGAGTCGATTTTCCTGCAGCTGAACCTGTTAGAACGATTCCACCTGCAGATTTTGATTCAACTTCTTTACGTTTAACAAGCACACGATCATGCAACGGACGAATTTTCATATAACAATACCTCTGTGAATAATCTCGCTTAATTATTTTTTTAATTTTACATATTCTCTTACTTTTCAATATAGGGGTCTTTATTAAAACTTTCAAGGGCAAATATTATTTTTTTATTCTTTTATTTATAAAAATTTACATTTTGAATGTTTCGTAATTTAATTACGAATGAATATAAAAATACTATCTAGTTATTTATAGAAATGCTTTAATAATAAAAAAACATTGACAATCTTTTATATTTGATGATTTAATATATTATATTTGATATAAAAAAGCCCGGATAGCTCAGTCGGTAGAGCAGGGGACTGAAAATCCCCGTGTCGGTGGTTCAATTCCGCCTCCGGGCATAATATGTAGTTTCAATATTTATTTTCCAATACAAAAACTAGAGAAAATCTGTTTTAATAAATCTTCAGAACTAAACCGACCGGTTATTTCCCCTAAAAATCTATTTATTATATTTAAAGATTCAGCTAATAATTCAATATTTTGAAAAAATATCCAATTTTTTTCAGCTAGTAAAAATTCATTGTATGCTAAATCAATTTGATGAACATGACGTCTACGAGCAATAAAAACACTTTCTTTATTTTTATTTTTTTCAATTTTTACAATATGTTTGCGTAATATATCAACACCTTGACCTGTACGTGCTGAAATGCTAATGAATGACAAACCTTCTTTTTTTTCAAAATTAAATGGTTCATTTACTAAATCATTTTTATTCAAAACAAAAGTTACTTGAATGCTATTATTAGAAAGATTTTTTATAAAATCAGCGCATATTTTTTTTTGTCTTGATTTTTCAATTGTTTTATCAATTACAAAAAGAACGTGATCAGATTTCTTAATTGCTTCCCATGCACGAACGATGCCAATACGTTCCACTTCATTATCTGTATCACGCAAACCAGCAGTATCAATTAACTCGCAAGCAATATTATTAATATTCACATGTGAATAAAGCAAATCCCTTGTAGTACCGGGTATATCAGTTACTATGGCTCTATCATTATATGATAAAATATTTAATAAACTTGATTTTCCTGAATTAGGAAAACCAGCAATTACTATTTTTTTCCCTTCTTTTAATAAATTTCCTTCTATAACAGTTTGTTTTATTTTTAAAAACTTATGATGTATTTCGCTAAATGCTTTATTAATTATATCCTTGATATTAATATCAATTTCTTCTTCTGAAAAATCTATATTAGATTCTATATTAACACGTAATTTAATAATAATATTTATTAAATCTTGAATAAAAAGAGAAAAATGTCCTTGTAATGAATTCAATGAAGCACGGATAGATGACTCTGTTTCTGCATTAATCAAATCATCTATAGCTTCTGCTTGAATCAAATCTAGTTTTCCATTTAAAAATGAACGTTCAGAAAATTCTCCTGGTTTAGCTAATCGAATATTATTAATAGATAGAATTCTTTTAATTAAAATATCCATTATTAACGGACTACCATGTCCTTGTAGTTCTAATACGTCTTCACCCGTTAATGAATGAGGACTAGGAAACCAGAGAGATAAACCTTTATCTAGTACTTTTTTATGTTCATCTAAAAACGTCGAATAAGTAGCAAGTCTTGCACGAGGAATTTTCCCTAAAACTTCTATAGCAACAATTTTCGCTTGAGGACCAGATATTCTTAATATTCCAACGGCGCTCTTTCCTGGAGAAGTGATTTGAGCAACAATAGTTTCATTATGAATCATAAAATTTTTTCTTAATGTAGATTAGATATTAAAATATTTTAAAACTAATCTCCTGCTTGTATGGTTATAATATTTTTCTATTTAGTTTTTGGCAAACAAGATAAGAAAAATTTTTGTTGTATAATAGTTACTAAATTACTCATTATATAATATAAAACTAATCCTGAAGGAAACCATAAAAAAAATACTGTAAAAATAACAGGCATAATATTCATTATCTTTTTTTGAAAAGGATCGGAAATATTATTAGTAGAAGATGTTTTTTGAATAAAAAACATCGTTATACCCATTAGTATAGGCAATACATAATATGGATCTTGATCAGATAAATCATTAATCCATAATAAAAAAGGAGCATGACGTAGTTCAACAGAACCTATTAACATATAATAAAGAGATAAAAAAATTGGCATTTGAATAAAAATAGGCAAAAAACCACCTAAAGGGTTTATTTTTTCTTTTTTATACAAATTTATCATCTCTTCACTAATACGTTTTTTATCATTTTTAAATTTTTCTTTTATGTCTTTGATTTTAGGCTGTAATGCCCGCATTTTTGCCATAGAAGTGTGTTGTGCTTTTGTTAAAGGATAAGTTATGGCTCGCATAATAAATGTGATCAAAATAATCGAAAAACCCCAATTTCCTATAATATTATATAAAATAGTTAATAATTTAAACAATGGTTGAGACAAAAACCAAAGCCAACCATAATCTACTGTTAGATCTAAATTTGGTGCAACCAATTTCATTTCCTTCTGTATTTCAGGACCAATCCATAACTTTGATTTTATGACTGCTTTAGAATTAGGTAAAATATTAATTGAAGGAGATGTATAGCCAATTGCAGCAATGCCATTATCTAAATGAGATGTATATATTGTATTCTGACCTGAATTTTGAGGAATCCAAGCTACAGCAAAATACTGTTGCAACATTGCTATCCAACCATTTTCAGTAGTAACATGTAAATTTTGATTATTAGAAATGTAATCAAATTTATATTTTTCATATTTATTGTCAACGCTTGAATAAGCAGCACCACGAAAAGTTTGAAGAGCAAAATTACCACTATAAATCTTATTTTTTTTAGGTAAATTGATTGTTTGCTTTATTTGTCCAAACATATTCATATTTACAGCATTTTTACTTAAATTATGAATATTATATTCTATTTGAATATCGTATCTTTTAGATTTTAAAATAAAAGTTTTTGTATAAACAACACCATTCTTACTGACCCATGTTATGGGTACACGCAATTCTTTTTCAGAATTGTCTAATTCGTAAATTTTTTTATCAGAAAAATATAATGGTCTAGTATTGTGTACTGAACTATCTGGACCATCTTCTCCAATTAATCCACTTTGTGCTTGATAAATGAAATCAGATCTAGTTTTAAGTAACTTGAAAGGTTGAGACGAATGCAGTGTTTTTTTATATGTTAGTAAATTAGCTTCTTCTATATCTCCTCCATACATATTTACAATTAAACTAATTACATCATTTTTAATAAAAATTTTTTTCGCGTTTTTTTTTACATCAATAAAATGAAATGTTGGATTTGTTGTTTCATTTTTTTTATGACTTAAAAATGATTGACCTTGCCAGGTTTGCCAAAGCAAAAAAGAAACAAATAAAAAAGCAAAAATAAAAAAATTACGTTGTACTTCCATAATTAATATTCACTTTTATCTTTAACATTTAAAGGTAAATAATCACATCAATCTGCATTTAAATGATATTAAAAAAAATATAAAATGATAAATTTTTTATAAAATATTTTTTTATTTTAAAAAATAAAATTATCTATGATAATGTGACCATAAGTTATTCAATTTATCTATTACATTTTTATTATTTAAATAAAGAATATTTTTTTTTGCTATAACTATATAATCCATTGAAATTAACTTGTGTTGTAATAAACGAAAAGTTTCCCGAATTAATCGCTTGATTAAATTTCTATTATGAGCGTACTTAATATTTTTACGAGGTATGCTCAGACCTAGTCTAGGATGCTCTAGTAAATTTACACGTCCTAGAATGCTTATTTCTGAAGTATTTTGTTTAAAAGGTTTACTAAAAACATGTCGAAAATTTATAGAGTTTGTTAATCGTAATTGTTTTGTAAAAAAATAATTAAACACAATACTTAACCTTCTATTTACTAGAAACAGTTAAACGTGTTCTTAATTTAGCACGTCTGCGTGATAAAATATAACGACCATTTTTTGTTGCCATTCGAATTCTAAAACCGTGTGAACGATTACGTTTTAATATTGATGGTTGAAAAGTTCTTTTCATTTTAATATTCACCTGATCATTTTTCATTAAATGTTGTTTATAAAATCACTCTTACTAAGAGTAATTATTCTAAAGAATATAGTCAATTAACTTTACTTAAATAGTTTATTATAAAAACAATCATCAGAAAAAATATTTTTAATATTGTATTCTGGTATGATAACTATATTTTTATTTATAAATACAATATTACATCTAAAAATCACTTCTTGAGATAAATAAAATATCTTAACAATATATTACATCCTTTTCGTTATACTCACCAACCTTAAATTGTATAACTTTTAATGTAAAATAATATAATTTTATATAAATAATTTTATATAAATTATATATATCAAAATAAATGTATAAAGAACAAGAATTTTCCAAATTTTATTTTTTATTAATTTTGTTCGCTTGGAGTCTACCGTGTCACTTTGTCTTTGGAAACAGTGTCTTGACCGGTTACAGGATGAGCTGCCAACCACAGAGTTTAGTATGTGGATACGCTCTCTGAAGGCCAAACTAAACAATAATATCTTAGAAATATATGCTCCAAATAAATTTGTTTTAGATTGGGTGCAAGATAAATATTTAATTTTTTTTAAAAAAATACTACAAGATTTATGTGGTTCTAATCCTCCATTAATAAAATTTGAAATATATCAAAATTATAAAGAAAAAAAAATCAAAAGAAATATTTTAGATAATTCTAATAAACGAAAAAAAATAATCTGGGATAAGATACCAGTATTTAAAAATTCATCTTATCGTTCTAATATTAACAAAAAATATAATTTTGAGAATTTTATCGAAGGAAAATCTAATCAACTTGCACGAGCTGCAGCATTTCAAGTAGCTCATAATCCAGGTAACTCTTATAATCCATTATTCTTATACGGTGGAACAGGATTAGGGAAAACTCATTTACTTCATGCAATTGGAAATGGAATTTTAGCATATAAATATGATATTAAAATTATTTATATGCATTCTGAACGTTTTGTACAAGACATGGTAAAAGCATTAAAAAACAACGCTATCGAAAAATTTAAATTATACTATCGTTCTGTTGATGCATTACTAATTGATGATATTCAATTTTTTGCTCATAAGGAACGTTCACAGGAAGAATTTTTTCATACCTTTAATTCTCTATTAGAAGGAAATCAACAAATTATTTTAACTTCTGATCGCTATCCTAAAGAAATCAATGGCGTTGAAGAACGTCTGAAATCACGATTTGGTTGGGGTCTTACAGTAGCAATAGATCCACCAGAACTTGAAACTAGAGTAGCTATTCTTATCAAAAAAGCTGATGAAAATAATATTTTATTATCTAATGAAGTAGCTTTTTTTATTGCTAAACGTTTAAGATCTAACGTACGTGAATTAGAAGGTGCTCTGAATCGTGTTATTGTTAATTCTCGTTTTACTCATCGTCCTATTACTGTAGAATTTGTTCGTGAAGCACTTCGAGATATACTTGCTCTGCAACATAAAATTATTACAATTGATAATATTCAGAAAACAGTAGCAGAATATTACAAAATTAAAGTTACTGATTTATTATCGAAAAGACGCTCACGTTCAGTGGCTCGTCCAAGACAAATGGCTATGGCAATGGCAAAAAAACTCACTAATCACAGTCTACCCGAAATTGGAGATGCTTTTAGCGGACGAGATCATACAACGGTACTACATGCTTGTCGTAAAATTGAGCAATTAAAGGAAGAAAGTCACGATATTAAAAAAGATTTTTCAAATTTAATTAGAACTTTATCAGTGTGATCATATGAAATTTAAAATTAAGAATACTATTTTAATTAAACATTTACAAAAAATAAATCGCTTGCTTACAAAAAATACTTCTTTTCCCATTTTAGAAAATATATTAATCACTATAAAAGATGGAATCTTGTCATTAACAACAACAAATTTAGAAATAGAATTAATATCTAATATTAAAATATCAAATAATAATATATCAGGAAGTACAACAATTGCTGGTCGAAAACTATTAGATATTTGTCGAAATTCATTGGAATTATCAAATATTAAAATGCATTTAAAAAAAAATAAAATGCATATTATTTCTCATAACAGCATATATATATTAACTACTTTACCTTCTGATAACTTTCCAAATAATAATGATTTTTATCATGTTTCAGAATTTTATATATCTTCAAATATTTTAAAAAAAATGATTGAAAAAACTCAATTTTCAATGGGGAAACAAGATGTACGATATTATCTTAATGGCATGTTATTAGAAAAAAAGGGTGCATTTTTTTATGCAGTTGCTACAGATGGCTATCGTCTAGCAATAGCACAAACTTTTTTAAAAGAAGATATAATCCCTTTTTCTATAGTTGTTCCAAGAAAAGGAATTGTTGAATTATATAGATTATTAAATGTTCAACCGCAATTAATACGTATTTTAATTGGAAAAAATAACATTAGAATATACATAGAAGAATTAATTTTTACTGCACAATTAATTGAAGGAGAATATCCTGACTATCAAAGTGTATTACTAAAAATAAAAAACAATCCTATTGTTTTTAACAGTAAATTATTAAAACAATCACTATCACGTGCTGCAATTTTATCACATGAAAAATTTTGCGGGATAGAAATGCATATCAGAAACGGTCAATTTACAGTATTATCTGATAATCAAGAAGAAGAAACAGCACAAGATACATTTATGATTAATTATTCTGGCAACAAAGTAGAAATATCAATTAATGTTTATTATATATTAGATATATTAAATTCTATTACTAGCGAAAATATATTTTTGTATATAAACGATATTAATAACTCTATACAAATAGAAGCTGAAAATGATACTTCAATAGCATATGTCGTAATGTTATTAAAACGGTAATTGTTTTAATTTAAATTGTATAAAACAATAAACAATTACCAATTATTGCAGACTGTTTATTTTATCATAGAAAAATACACTAAGATTAATAATTATTTTTAATTTAACAAGGATTAACAGAAAAAGTTATGAAGAATATATATAACTCTTCTAATATTAAAATATTAAGAGGATTAGATGCTGTTCGTAAAAGACCAGGTATGTATATTGGGGATACAGATGATGGTAGTGGATTCCATCATATGGTTTTTGAAATAGTAGATAATTCTATTGATGAAGCATTATCAGGTTATTGTAAAGAAATTATAGTGACTATTCACTCAGATAACTCGGTTTCAGTAAAAGATGATGGTAGAGGAATTCCTACTGATATTCATCCTGAAGAAAAAATCTCTGCTGCAGAAGTAATCATGACAGTATTACATTCAGGCGGAAAATTTGACAATTCTTCATATAAAATCTCAGGAGGATTACATGGTGTTGGAATATCAGTTGTCAATGCTTTATCTGAAAAATTAGAACTAATAATTTACAAAAACAAAAAAAAATATCAACAAATATATCAAAACGGAAAACCACAAAATCCTCTTTCTATCATTGGTACAACTGAGACTACAGGTACATATATAAGATTTTGGCCGAGTTATAAAATATTTACTAATAATGTAACATTTCAATATGACCTATTATCTAATAGGTTACGTGAACTATCTTTTCTCAATTCTAATATTGCAATTTATTTAAAAGATAATAGAACTAATATACAAAATTATTATCACTATAAAGGCGGTATTAAAGCATTTGTTAAATTTTTAAATACTAAAAAAATACCTATTCATCCACATGTTTTTTATTTCCGATCTACAAAAGATCAAATAGAACTAGAAGTTGCAATGCAGTGGAATACTACTCATCAAGAAAATATATTATGTTTTACTAATAATATACCACAAAAAGATGGTGGAACACATTTGGCTGGTTTTCGCTCTGGTATGACACGAACATTAAACATGCATATAGAAAGAGAAGGATATAATAAAAAAAACAAAACTACTATCACAGGAGAAGATACACGTGAAGGATTAACAGCAATTATCTCAATTAAAATACCTGATCCAAAATTTTCGTCTCAAACTAAAGATAAATTAGTCTCTTCTGAAGCAAGATCAGTTATAGAATCATTGATTAATGAAAATCTTATTGAATATCTTTTAGAAAATCCAGCTGATTCAAAATCTATTATTCAAAAAATCATTAATGCTGCCAAGGTAAGGGAAGCAGCACGAAGAGCTAGAGAAATAAATAAAAAAAAAGCAATATTAGATTTAGGTGCTTTGCCTGGAAAATTATCTGATTGCCAAGAAAATGATCCTAAATTTTCAGAAATTTATCTAGTAGAAGGTGATTCAGCTGGTGGATCAGCCAAACAAGGAAGAAACCGAAAAAATCAAGCAATTCTTCCCCTAAAAGGGAAAATACTAAATGTAGAAAAATCCACATTTGAAAAAATGCTTCTATCTCAAGAAGTAGCTTCTCTTATTACTGCATTAGGCTGTGGAATCGGAAAAAACGAATATAGCATAGATAAATTAAGATATAATTATATTATAATTATGACAGATGCTGACGTAGATGGTGCACATATTCGCACACTACTTCTAACTTTTTTTTATCGTCAATTACCTGAATTAATTGAAAAAGGATATGTATATATTGCACAACCTCCTCTATATAAAGTAAAAAAAGGGAAACAAGAAACATACATTAAAAATGATGAAGAAATGAATAAATATCAAATTCAAAGTGCATTAAAAAACATTGTTTTACATAGCTCTCAAAAAAACATTAATAATCTTGAAATCTTTAAAAAAATGATATCTGAATATAATTTTATTAAAATAATGATGAAAAAAAATAAATACTATTTTCCAGAGTCATTGTTTAACGAACTGATTTATTGTCCTTTTTTATCTAATTTACACGAATTCAAAATAGTCGAAGATTGGGTAAATACATTAGCAGAAAAACTGAATAAAAAAAATAATAGTCATAATTATTATTCAACAGAAATTAAGAAAAATATTGATAAAAACATATTTGAACCAACTATTAAAATATCTAGATACGCATATTATACTAAACATGACTTCAAAGAAAAATTTTTTAAAAGCGAAGAATATTTATTAATTACTAATTTAGGAAAAATGTTCGAAAAATATTTTATGAATGAAGTATTTATAGAAAAAGGAGATTCAATTTATAGAATAGATAATATAAAAGATACATTAGAATGGCTAATAAAAGAATCTAAACGTGGTTTATTTATACAACGATATAAAGGATTAGGAGAAATGAACCCAGAACAATTATGGAATACAACTATGAATCCTGAAACAAGAAATATGTTACAAGTTACTATTAACGATGCAATCTCTGCTAATAATTTATTTCATACTCTTATGGGGGATGCAGTAGAACCTAGAAGAATGTTTATACAAAAAAATGCTTTAAAAGCAGAAAACATTGACGTTTAAAAAAATTTTAAAATTGCGGCAGGAAAAAACCAGCCGCGAACAATGATTATTCATTTAAATTTATCCATCATTTCCAAAACGCGTAATTTGGCTATTTCTTTAGAAATTTTTAATAAAATATCGTCTTGTTTAATTTTTGTATTTTTTCTATTAATGTCTTCTTCGGCGTTTTTTTTTGTTTGTAAAATACGTTCTCTATCTAAATTTATAGCATGAATGGCAACATCTGCTAAAATAAATACAATAGTGGGTTGAACTTCTAATATTCCCCCTGACACGTAAATATATTCTTTTTTTTTATTTTCTATATGAGAAATATATACTCCACCGGGCTTAATTATACTTAATAATTGAGCATGTCCTGGATAAATACCTAGTTCCCCTTCACTTCCAGATACACGTATTTTCTTTACAAAACCAGAAAATATACGTTTTTTTAGACTCACTATATCTAAATAAAAATTCATAAATACATCCAAATGTTTTTAAAAAATTATAATGTCTTTGCTTTTTCTATGACTTCATCAATAGAACCCACCATATAAAACGCTTGTTCTGGAAAAGTATCAAATTCTCCTTCTATAATTCCTTTAAAAGCACGAATATTATCTTTTAACGATACATATTTTCCGGGAAAACCAGTAAAAACTTCTGCAACGAAAAATGGTTGAGATAAAAATCTCTGTATTTTACGCGCTCTTGATACTAATAATTTATCTTTTTCTGAAAGTTCATCCATTCCTAAAATAGCAATAATATCTTTTAATTCTTGATATCTTTGTAATATTGATTGTACTCCTAAAGCTGTATTATAATGTTCATCTCCTACAATATAAGGATCTAATTGACGACTAGTAGAACTTAGAGGATCAATGGCAGGATAAATACCTAGCGATGCTATTTGACGACTTAATGTAACTGTAGAATCTAAATGTGCAAAAGTTGTTGCGGGAGAAGGATCAGTCAAATCATCAGCAGGGACGTATACAGCTTGTATGGAAGTAATAGAACCTTTTTTTGTTGAAGTAATTCGTTCCTGAAGTAAACCCATTTCTTCTGCCAAAGTTGGCTGATAACCTACTGCAGATGGCATTCGACCAAGTAAAGCAGAAACTTCTGTTCCAGCTAATGTATAACGATATATGTTATCAATAAACAATAAAACATTTTTACCTTCATCACGAAATTTTTCTGCAATAGTAAGACCTGTAAAAGCTACACGTAATCTATTCCCAGGTGGTTCATTCATTTGTCCATATACAAGAGAAACTTTATCTAAAACTTTTGAATCATTCATTTCATGATAAAAATCATTTCCTTCTCGAGTTCTTTCTCCAACTCCAGTAAACACTGAGTAACCAGAATGTTCTATTGCAATATTACGAATTAATTCCATCATGTTTACTGTTTTACCAACACCAGCCCCTCCAAATAATCCCACTTTGCCACCTTTAGAAAAAGGACAAATTAAATCAATAACTTTGATGCCAGTTTCTAAAATTTCTTGGGAACTAGTTTGTTCTTTATAACTTGGAGGAGAGCGATGAATTTCCCAATATTCAATATCTGTGTTATTTTTATTTTTTAATAATCCTTTATTGTCTATAGTTTCACCTAATACATTAATTATACGACCTAATGTTGCCTCTCCTACTGGAACTTTTATATAATGTTTAAGATCAGTAACAACCAAACCTCTTTTCAAGCCATCAGAAGAACCCATAGCAATAGTTCTTACGACACCTGCACCTAATTGTTGTTGGACTTCTAAAATCAATTTACATTGATTATTTATAACTTCTAAAGCACTATATATTTTTGGTACTGAATCTTGATTAAATTCTACATCTACTACGGCGCCAATAATTTGAATAATTTTTCCATGAGCCATTATTTTAAAACCTCTAACTAATTTTTAATCTATTGAAACTGCTGATGCACCTGCTACAATTTCAGTCAATTCTTGCGTAATATTAGCTTGACGAACTTTATTATAGACTAGTTGTAATTCTTTAATACGATTAGCACTATTATCTGTTGCTGTTTTCATGGCAATCATACGGGCTGCTTGTTCACTTGCTATATTTTCTAAAATACTTTGATATACTTGAGATTCAATATATCGATTAAATAAAGTATCTAAAATTAATTTAGATTCTGGTTCATATAAATAATCCCATTTTTTACTACTAACATTTTGAAGATTTATTCTTGATAAAGGCAACAATTGAATAATTTTAGGCTGTTGTAACATTTTATTATAAAATTTATTATAAGCAATAAAAATTTTATCAATATGTTGACGCTGATATTCTTCTAGAATAATTTTAACAGATTTAATTAATTCTAATACATTAGGATTTTCTCCTAAATGAGTTACCTGAGAAAGAATATTGCTTCCGCATGCTTTAAATACAGATAAACTTTTTAAACCAAATAATATTAAATCACATGGAATATTTATTTTAGCAAACTTCTGAATTTTAAATAATACTTGTTTAAAAAGATTAGTATTTAAACTTCCACATAATCCTCTATCAGTAGATATTATAATGATTCCGATACGTTTAATATCTCTATTTTCTAAATAACTATGTTTATATTCTAAACTTCCTTGTACAACATGATCAATAACTTTCCTGATGATCTCAGCATATGGACGACCAGATTTCATTCTTTCTTCAGTTTTTCTCATTTTAGAAACTGCAACCATTTCCATGGCTTTAGTAATTTTTTTTGTGTTAATTACACTAGATATTTGATCTTTTATCTCTTTTATACTAGTCACTATTATCTCTTTTTAACTTACTTGATTATATTTATTTAAAATTGATTTTTTTTAAAATTAGTAATTAATTGTATAAATTCTTGTTCTATAGCTGTATTAAAATTACCTTCTTTATTAATACTATTTATAAGTTCAGAATAATAACTCTTAGCATAAAGTAATATTTCTTTTTCAAATCTTGAGATTTCATGTACAGAAATATTATCAAGAAAATTATTTTCTGCCACAAAAAGTATGAGTCCTTGTTCAGCAACTGACATAGCTGAATATTGTTTTTGCTTTAATAGTTCTGTAATCTTTTGACCATGATTTAATTGTTTTCTAGTGGCATCATCTAAATCAGATGAAAATTGAGAAAAAGCTGCTAATTCTTGAAATTGAGCCAACGCTGTACGAATTCCAGAAGATAATTTTTTAATAATTTTACTTTGTGCAGCACTACCTACGCGAGAAACAGATATACCAGGGTTTACAGCGGGACGAACACCCGAATTAAATAAGTTTGATTCTAAAAAAATTTGGCCATCAGTAATAGAAATAACATTAGTAGGAACAAAAGCAGAAACATCTCCAGATTGTGTTTCAATAATAGGCAAAGCTGTAATTGAACCTGTTTTTCCAGTAATTTTGTTTTTGCTCACCTTCTGTACAAATTCTGAAGAAACACGAGATGCTCTTTCTAATAAACGAGAGTGAAGATAAAATATATCACCAGGAAAAGCTTCTCTACCTGGTGGTCTACGTAATAATAAAGAAATTTGACGATAAGCCATTGCATGCTTTGAAAGATCGTCATAAACAATTAAAGCATCTTTGCCTTGATTGCGAAAAAATTCTGCCATTGCACAACCGGAATATGGTGCTAAATACTGTAAAGAAGCGGCTTCTGAAGCGGATGCAACTACTATAATTGTATTAAATAAAGCATTATTTTCTTCTAGTTTTTTAACAACATTAATAATTGTGGAAAGTTTTTGCCCAATAGCAACATACACACATCTAATGCCAGATTTTTTTTGATTGATAATAGTATCTACTGCAAGAGCAGTTTTCCCTGTTTGTCTATCACCAATAATCAACTCACGTTGTCCTCGACCAATAGGAATCATTGCATCTATGACTTTATAACCAGTTTGAATTGGTTGATTAATTGACTGACGTTCGATCACTCCAGGTGCATTTGTTTCTACTGGATAATAAATATCATGTTTTATAGAATTTTTTCCATCAATCGGAGAACCTAATGCATTTACTACTCGACCTAATAAATTATAACCTACAGGAACTTCTAAAATTCTCCCCGTACACTGTACTTTAGTTCCTTCAGTAACATTAATGTAAGGCCCCATAACTACTGCACCAACTGTATCTCTTTCTATATTCAAAGCAATAGCATATTGATCGTCAGGAAGTGCAATCATTTCACCTAACATCACGTTAGAAAGACCATTAATTCTTATGATACCATCACTTACAGAAATAATAGTACCTTCATTATATGATTGATTAAATACATCAAATTGAGCTATTCTTTCTTTAATTAATTTACTGATTTCTGTAGAATTTAATCGCATATATTATTCTCTTAAGAATGTAAAGCGTCAGATAGTTGTTTAAGATAATTTTGAACAGATAAATTAACAACCATATTATTAAATTTTATAATGACACCATTAATTATATTAGGATCGACTTTACATATCAATTTAGTTTTTCTCAATAAATATTGTTCTAATTTCTCACGTATTTTTTTAATTTCTTTTTCTTTCAAAGGAAATGCTGAAATTAATTCAATAATAATAATATTTTTATAAGATGCTTCTAATTTTAGAAATTTTTCTAAAATATTATTTAATATTTTAAAACGTTTATTTTCTGCTAGTAATTTTATTAAATTTATTGCATTGTCGTCAATAATATCTCTACTAATCTCAATAAATACTGTTGATAGATATTTAGGTGAAAGAGAACTAGATAAAAAATTTTTTATTTTTCCATAAGAAGCAATCGTATTTATAAAAATTAAAATATTTTTCCATTCTTCAATAGAATTAGTTTGAATGGCAGTTTCAAAAATTGCTCGAGCATAAGGTCTAGAAATAGTATCTTCTACTGACATTAATTTTTTACCTGTAATTTTTTACTTGTGATAAAGAAATAATTAATTCGTTCACTAAATCTTGATTATCATTTTTAGAAATATTTTTCTTAATAATTTTTTCTGCTATAGAAATGGATAAGTCTACTATTTCTTTATGTAATTTTTTTCTTGCATGTATAATTTTAATATCAATTTCTGATTGAGTATTCATAATAATTTTATTACTTGCTTCCAAAGCATCTTTCCTAGCTTCTTCTAAAATCAATACTTTTTGTTTATTTGCTTCGTTTAAAATACTGGAAGCTCTTTTTTTAGCTTCTTTCACTTCATTATCTATTTTTTTTTGAATCGCATATAAATCATCTTGAGCTTTTTTAACATTGATTAATGATACTTGAATTTCATTTTGCCTAGTTTCAATAGCTAAAATAATAGGGGGCCAAATATACTTCATACAAAACCAAACAAATAAAAAAAATGAAATAGCTTGTCCAAGAATTGTCGCATTAATATTCACAGTAATGCACCTTCTCTATTAAATGAAAAATTAATCTTTACGTTATCTAAAAAAACGTAAAGATTTTCTTTAAAAACCAAAAATAATATGTATTATTTTTTAAACACACACAAATAAAAGAATTATGAAATAGCAAAAAGCATGTATAAACCCAAACCTACAGCAATCATAGGAATAGCATCAACTAATCCCATTACGACAAAAAACTGTGTTCTTAACAGAGGAATTAAATCAGGTTGTCTAGCAGCCCCTTCTAAGAATTTACCACCTAAAATTCCAATACCAATTGCTGCTCCAATTGATGCCAACCCAATCATTATAGCCACTGCTATATAAAGCATGTCAACATTTAAATTTTCCATTATAAACTCCAGTTTTTAATAAAATCACAATAGATTTCAATCTTTATGAGATTGAGAAGCCATTGATAAATATACAATAGTTAACACCATAAAAATAAAAGCCTGCAGTGAAATTATTAAAATATGAAAAATGGCCCATGGTACGTTTAAGAAACATTGTGACCACCATGGAAGTAAACCTGCAATCAAAATAAAAATCATTTCACCTGCATACATATTTCCAAAAAGTCGCAATCCTAAGGAAATTGGTTTAGATAATAATGAAACAAATTCTAATACAAAATTAAAAATAGAAAATACAGGATGGTTAAAAGGTTGTAAAGTAAGTTCTTTTAAAAAACCTATGTATCCTTTAATTTTAATAGTATAAAATAAAATTAAAATAAAAACACTAAGTGACATCGATAATGTAATATTAACATCAGCAGAAGGAACAATACGCATAGCTGGTAATTTAAAAATTTTTTCAGAAATTAATGGAATAAAATCAATTGGAACTAAATCCATAAGATTCATTAAAAAAACCCAGATAAAAACCGTTAATGAAAGAGGTGCAATAAGAAAATTTTTACCTTGATACATACTTTTTACATTAGAATTGACAAATTCAAAAATTAATTCAATTATAACTTGCAATTTACCCGGTACACCTTTAGTAATATTTTTACCTACTATGTAAAAAATACTTAAAAATAAACTTCCTAGTATAAGAGAAAAAATTATTGAATCAATATTTACAGTCCAATAAGAAGAAAATGTTCCTGGTTCGACAATTTTAAAAGTACGCAAATCAATTTGCAAATGATTTAAATGATGACTAATATATTTTTGAGGATTAGATATCTTTTCTAAAATCATAGATTTTCTCATTTTTTATAATTTTAAAAAAGATTATACAATAAAAAAAATATATCCAGCAAACAGTTACTTTTAAAAAATTATTATTTATTTTAAATAAAAATAAATTTAATATAAAAATATTATGAAATATGTTCATAAGATTTCTTTTTTAAATAAATCAATAAAATTGATATACAAGCTGGAGTTATACCAGAAATTCGTGATGCCTGACCAATAGAAACTGGCTTATAATCATTTAATTTTTTAATAGCTTCATAAGATAATCCTTTGATTTTGCTATAATCACAAATTGGTGGTAAAAAAGTATTTTCATTTTTTACATGTCGATTAATTTCTTCAGATTGTCGTTTAATATAACCTTCATATTTAATTGTATTTTCTATCTGTTCTATAGCTTCAGGATCAGAATTTTCCACGTTAAAAATTTCTAAAGATTCTAATCTTTTACATGTAATTTCTGGTCTTTTTAAGAGTTCAATTATATTTGTTTCCTTCATCACATTGACATTATATGATTGGCTTAAAATATCAGCATCAGACGATTTAGGATAAATCTTAATTTTTTTAAAACGATTAGTTTCTGTTTCAATATTCAATAATTTTTCATTATAACGACTCCATCTTAAATCGTTAACCAAACCAAATTTACGACCAATTTCTGTTAAACGTAAATCTGCATTGTCTTCTCTTAAAATTAATCGATATTCTGCACGTGAAGTAAACATTCGATATGGTTCTTGTGTACCTTGTGTAGTAAGATCATCTATTAAAACACCTAAATAAGCTTGATCTCGTCTAGGAAACCAGCTTTCAATATTCATTGAATTTAATCCCGCATTCAAACCCGCTAATAATCCTTGAGAAGCTGCTTCCTCATAACCAGTTGTTCCATTAATTTGACCGGCAAAAAACAATCCCTTGATCAACTTACTTTCTAAAGTAAGATTTAAATCTTTTGGATCAAAAAAATCATACTCAACAGCATATCCAGGACTAATAATTTTGGCACTTTCTAAACCTTTGATAGAATTAACTATTTTTTCCTGAATTTCTAAGGGCAAACTAGTTGAAATACCATTGGGATATATTTTAATACTAGATAATCCTTCAGGTTCTAAAAATATTTGATGCGAATTTCTATCAGAAAAACGTACAATTTTATCTTCAATAGATGGACAATATCGGGGTCCTGAACCTTTTATAAAACCTGTATATATTGGACTTTTATCTAAATTATCACGTATAATCTGATGTGTTTTTTCATTCGTATGCGTTATATAACATGGTATTTGTTCGGGATGATTAGAAATATTACCCATAAATGAAAAAACTGGAATAGGAACATCTCCATACTGTACAAATAAATTATCAAAATTGATACTATTAATATCAATTCTGGGTGGAGTTCCTGTCTTTAATCGATTAACTCGCAAAGATAGTTCTCGTAGACGAACAGATAAATCTATAGAAGACTTATCTCCCATTCTACCAGCAGAATAACTATGTAGACCTATATGTATTTTTCCACCTAAAAAAGTTCCTGTTGCTAATACAACTGACTTTGAATAAAAATTACATTCATTTTTTGTCAAAACACCTGAAACAGTATAATTTTTGAAAATTAAGTCCTTAACTTCCTCTTCTAAAATAAATAGATTATTTTGTTTTTTTAACATTTTTTTTACAACTTCATGATACAGGACTCTATCAGCTTGAGCTCTAGTAGATCTTACCGCAGGACCTTTTTTGGAATTTAAGACTCTAAATTGAATGCCCGAATAATCAATGGCTTCAGCCATCACACCACCTAATGCATCTATTTCCTTAACTAAATGACTTTTTCCAATCCCTCCAATTGCTGGATTACATGATAGTACACCTATATCTGCAATTTTTTGAGTCAATAACAATGTTCTACAACCCATTCTTGCTGAAGCCATAGCTGCTTCGGTGCCAGCATGTCCTGCTCCAATAACAATGACATCAAAATTTTTTAAGTTCGACATACAAGACCTTTTAAAACATCAGACATTATTTATATAATATTAATATTATATTAAAGATAACACATGTTAAAGATTAAACATAAGATCTTAAAAAAAGATCTTTATTATTTTCTTTTAGATTTAAATTAAAAAATAAAAAATATAATGATATTAATTATTATTATTAGTAAAGA